>JAGVWS010000011.1 GCA_018304165.1 Candidatus Pacearchaeota archaeon | reverse complement strand
TTCATTGGTGTTTTTACTGATGTTATTGAGGGCGAGCGTTACTTAGTTGAGAATGGTATTTATCATCGTGATCCTACTCCCAGGAATATTCTCGTGACTTCTGAGGGAAAAGGAAGGCTTACTGACCTTGCTCTGGCTAAGAGGATTGGTGATAATTCAAGATGTGAAGTAGTTACAACTTATTTGAACAAGTCTATTTCTGATCCTCGTTCATCTTCAGGTATTCATGATGAGCAGTCAGAAATTCACTTTCTTGGTGCTGATATGTATTATGCTCTTACTGGAGAAATACCTGATATTAATGATTTGAAGAAAGCCATAAAAAAAGTTCCAAGAAAATGGCGCAAAATAATTAGAAATTGTTTGAGTCCCGACCTTGATGAAAGATATAGGACTGTTAAGGATTTGTCCAGAGACTTTAATGATAAAGCTAAGGCGGATCGCTCTTACTGGAATTATTGGCATCCAATGGTAGGCATGACGGTTATTGGAGGGATACTCGCAGTAGGAGCTGGAATCATGGCTAACAATAAGGAGAAAAGTTTGGAAGCAAGAGCTTCAGAAACTTCAGTTGTTGTTACCTCTGATTGGGACAGCAAGAACATAGCCATTGGTAATAATTTATTAGAGTTAGGAGCCAATGTCATGTTTGTTGGTGAAAGTTCTGCTAATGAAAAGCCCTATGTTTCAGAATATCATGACGCTGGTGATTTTATTCTAATTCCTGAAGAAGAATACAGGAGCAGAAGCCCTAGAGGATTATTTGCTACTATTAATGCCAGAGAAATTCCCAGAAAGAAAAGAGATAGCATTAATTCCAGCTCTATTGGCACTTTGAAGGGAAGGATTTATTTTGAGGGATTTGAAGGCAAGGACTTCAGCATCTACCCTTCAGGTTATAACAGGTCTAGTGAATATGGAGCTCAAACCTCAATGATTGGATTTTGCTGGCCGACAATTGAATTGCCTCCAAGAGAAGAATTTGGCAATGTAAGGAATATAGCGATTGAAGTCTATGCCCCAGACAATCATGATGTCAGAGAAGAAGATAGAAGAAAGGACATTGTTTATGACAATCCAAATACAGTCATTGCCAGGCTATTAGTTCCAGTAGTAGTTGGCAAGATTCCTGATAAGGATAATACTTCAGAGCAATTAAAGCTTGGAAGAGCAACTATCGGGTGGTTTGGGGCTGAAAAATTGAATTTCAGAAGGGTTGATGACGAGATGGGAAGGGTTTCTCATGATCTCAGAAGCATAGTCGTATTTCCAGAAGATGACTCAAGGGTAATTCCAGAGTATAATTCTTTCAGATCAGCGGTTAATGTTCATGACGTAGGGAATTTTGACATTCCAGCAGCCAATAAGATAACGAACAGGACGTTAGCCGTTGGCCTCTACAATTCTAATGGTGACTTGATTAATTATACTGGTATTCCAATACGAAGTAAGGACATTATTTATAGGGAGAATCCAGACCATAAGAATGACCCTCCAAATTACAAATGGGAGATAAATAATCATCCAGATGAAAATTACGAGAAAGGTTTAAGGCTCGGCTGGCGGAAGATACCTAAAAGGATTGAGCCGTTAAAGGATAAGGCTGAAGAGAAATAATTCATTTGGTGAGCAGCGGAAATCCACACTAAGTTTCAATATAACTATTATCAATAGCCTTTATAATTATTATAAACAACCCTCTTGATATTAATTAATATATCAGACACCCGCATGCAGCTTAGAGCAGCGTTTTACAAGCTATCGTAAATTCTGGTAATTGTAGCACAGATTTGTCCAGAATTTCCGTGATAGATAATTCTAAAACAGGTGCTACAATCAAGGGAATTATCTATATTAGTTGATTATTCCTGGTTTTGAGGTAACTTATTGGTGCGAAAATTTCCTAATCACCTTCATTTTTATTTCTTTCTTAATAGATTCTAATAACTGGTAATAGCATGCTTTAGTTATTGAGATTGCATCTTCAGCTTCAGCTATTGATGGAATGTAGCCATAATAATTTATGTTATGGCGTATTTTTCTAAGCGAATCAATCAGCTTAACAGGCCTATCAGTTTTAACAGGTATTGATTGAAGTTCTGTTACCTGCTCTGCGTGGTCTTCAGAAGCAAAGCCTCTGGATATTAATAGAGCGTCTCCGAGCATTCTGAAGCATTCATAAATATTTCTTATGATATTAAATGCAGACTCTTCACTGACTGGCAGATTAAGTGTGTATTTCATTTCTTTTTCTGAAGCAGCGATAACACTCAACGCCCTTTTCTTATCAGGAAATTTAGTTCTCATGGCCTGACCTCCAAGAATCCATCAAGCACTATCCCGTTGGCAATGTTTGAAAATAAATTTATATCGATTTTATTCCTGGAAAAGATATGAATATTAACAGGGATGTTCTTTCTGTAACCCAATTGTTCAATAGCCACAATCTTCCTTATCCGGAACTCTTCATTTCCCAAGACTTCCACAGCGATGTCCAAGTCACTTTCCTCAGTATCAACTCCATGCCTATAGCTTCCAAATAAAACTATTGCTCTCGGCTGGGGTATAATTTGATAAATAACCTCTATGACTCCCGATTCATAAATTTTATCCAAGTGATAAGGAATTTTTTTGATTTGGAAGTGCTTATTTCTTTCGTTAGCTGATAGAATCCATGCCTTGCCTGCAATTTCTCTGTTAATAAATTCATTGTTAATCAGAGTTTCTACAGCTTCTTTAGTAGCTGTTTTTGAGGATTTGATTAGTTTAGAAAGCTCTGTAAGTCCTGTTTTTCTTTCTGGAAAGGCGAAGAACCATGCCAAAGTTTTCCTATAAGCCCTCTCAAATTCTTCTACTTTTACGCCTTTAATTGATTTCTTCATTATTATGAATATTATAAGCCCTATATAAACTTTTCTAAGACTATAGCGTTCTAAATAAGCTCAAGCGAACTTTTACGAGACCATTGTCTATATTAATGAACAGAAATAGAGCCAACATTCATCATCATTAGCTCATTATTCATCCTTATTATGTTGCCATTTATAGCGTGAAGGTATGAGTCAATCTCGCTCTTAGGATGAATTTCTTTTTTTATTTTTTCGTAATTGTGAGCGAGCTTTATCTCAACCTCGCGGGTGAAATTAAAGAATGCCTCTTTGAATAATGCGAACGAGTTTTTTATATCTTTAAGCGCAGCAAGGTCATCCTTCATTGCTTTGAACTTCTTCTTTGCAATGTCCTTGAATAAGTCGCCGGTTTCTTCAACAAGTGTTATTATGCTGTAAACCTGCGAAGTTTTATCATATTCTTTATATCCTTTTTTGTTCAAAAGCCTTAAGCAGTAGTAAACAAATCTATTAATTACTTTGTCGCTTTCAATAACCCCTGCATCATGTTTCTTCTCAAGGCTTTCAATAAGTTCTCCGCACATATTATCAAGCATGAAGAACAGCCTCTTTAAAACGTCATCAGTATTTCCCATTTCTCCAGCGGTCAAGTCCTTGACAACCAATACTCCGGGACTCTGCTTGATAACTTCCCACCCCAATAATTCGGTTGTTAGGATATCCTTTTGGAACCTTTTCACCTGCTCATGATTGGAATAATGAATCTCAACTTCATCATATCCTTTGAGGAAATAAGATAATAACAAGCGATTAATAAGCGGATGCCATGATGAAACATCAATTTTAGCTGTTTTTTTATCTCCGCTGGTGCTCTCTTTTGCTATAATAAGCAGTTTATCCTTTTCATTAATGTCAACTTCATCGCCCTTCTTTAAATTAAACTGCTTGGCCCATTTTGAAGGCAGGCTAATCATTAAAGTGCTGGCGCCCTGCTGAACTAATTTTCTCTTCATAGAGCGTTAAAAAAGAGGTACTATTTAAACTTTTCTAAAATATATATAGATTTATACTAATTTATATAGTTTAATGGAAATGTTTATATTGTGATTTTTCTGATATCCTGTTATCATGAAGTGGTTACAACAAGCCATGAGATGATGAGGAAGACAAACAAAATGACAAACAAATTCAAAAAAATCGCTAACGCTGCCGCTCTTAGTGCTGCTGTCATGCCTTACGCCGTTGGTGCTCTTGCTCTCGCTGATGACGACGAAATTATCAAGGAGCAGTCTGATTTAGAGGCTGCTATTGAGCAGGCTCCTGCCGTTGAAAGAGCTGGCGGCCCAATTAATATTCTTACCAGGGGCTATTCTGATGGTCATGGTAATCTTCAATCTCATGTTATTGTCAGCAATGGCTTTGGAAAGCTTGCTTTCAGGGACGAAGGCGACTCCAGAATAACTGGTGCTGATTTGGCTCTTGGTGAAATTTACAATGATTTAGCAGGCTTCAGATTTAATGCTGGTACTGAAGAGATTAAGAGTTCTGGTGATACAAACAGCCGCGCTCTCATTGAAAAATCTTATAAAGATAGCAAGTGGCTTGACTTCTGGAATCTTGAAGTTCAGGACTTAGCCAAGCCTCTTGATGATCGTATTGCTGGCGCTATTGGACTGAAATTTTCTGATGTTTTAAAGGACAAGGATAATGTCAGGCCCCAATTCACTCTTGATAGTGAGGGCAATTTTGGTTATGCTCTTATCTGGAACACAAGCGAGAATTCAGGCATTGCTGTTGGTGGTCATAGAATTAATGATTTAGATACTTTCAATATCTCTGCTCATAATAAGTGGGGTAGTGGTGCTCTCGAGGGTTATAAGGTTTGGGCTCATGCTAAAATTTTTGAGAATGGTGAGGGTTTAAATAATGGACTTGAAGCTAGGATTAGATTTGGTGATAAAACTCCCGGTGGTGCTTTTGTTAATGGTGTCCAGGACACATTATTCAATTCCATTACTGGCTTCCTTGCTGGCGACGGTGATGCTACATTCCCTTTTGGCATTGGCAGTGATCCATTCAAGTTTGATTTCTTCGGAGCTGCAGCTTCAAATAGCGGAGAAGCCGGAAAGTTCAGCTTTGATATTAAGTATTCTAATCCAGGGATAAGCGACAGAACATTAAAGACTGACATAGCTGTCGGCCTTGGAGATATTAGTCATAACTTCCTCACCCATAACAAATTCCAGATTGGAAGGACTTCTTATCTTGATAACCAGAGTTCTAACAGCGACGTCAGTAACCTAGAATATCATACCACTCTGCTTAGCGGTGGCAAGGATAAGAATGGTAATGAGTCCTGGGCTGTTCATCTTGGCATTCGCTATACTAAACCTGAAGATGCTAGGGGCACAATTTCTGGTGCTCTAGCGGTAAGTTATAATTTTTAAGGGGGAAAGAAAATGACTTCTATACATGGTGTTCTTAGGCATAAAAATATTGGTTATTTAGAAGAGTTATTTATAACGAGAACCATTGGCTGGAATATACTTCGCGGAAGAGCCAATTATGGATTATGGCACTATATAGCTGCCGAGGGTGTAGCATTTGGGGTAGCTCTTGATAAAGGCTGCAGAAGACGGACGACTTTGGAAGAATGCTATGATTATTTTGATAGGATAAACAGCGGAGAAGATTTTTCCGGGTTGAGAGAAGAGTATAGAAAAAAATTTGAAGGAAAGAGAAGATGACTTCAAAAACACTCCTCCAAGTTAAATGTCCTTCAACCGTTTTTCATAGACAATCAATAACCTATAAGTCCGGAAGATTAGAGAGTGAAGAATATGAAGATTCAGCTAATAATTGTCTCGTTAAAATTTTGTCTAGGTGTGATAGTAACGGAAGGTTCCCAAGGTTTGAAGTAAGATGCTTCATGGGCCGTCATCCATACGGTCCAGGAAGAGTAACTAGAGTAACTTATGCTGGTCATGGTGAGGCGGAGGATAGATATTTTAGTATGACCTTTAGGAAATATATAGATAGCGGAAATCCAAGGACCTTGAGAGAAGACACATGTTATACACCAATTTTATCAAAAAGGAAAAGAAGATGACCCGCTCCCTCTCCATCATTATTGTTGAAGATGACCTAAAGCATTAACGTGAATTGCTGATTCAATAAAAGCTTCTACTAATTTAAACAGAATACCTTTCTTTACTGTTTAACATATATTTATAAAGCCTTATTAAATAGAAAAGAAAGGTTTATAAAGAAGAAAATCTTGCAAAAGCTATGGAAAAAGACAAGCTAAGAGAAGTAATTAATGACCAACAAGAACTTTTTAGAAAGATGGACAATCTTATTGATCGGGAAATTTCTATAGATGAATTTCTAAAAGGCAATGAGATTGTTATTATAACGGGTATAAGAAGATGCGGGAAAAGCTCACTCCTAAAAATAATATCTAAAAATATTAAACAGAAGTTATTTTACTTGAGTTTTGATGATATAAAATTCTCAGATTTTAATATTGAAAATTTTTCTCATATTGAGGAGATAGTAGCGGAAAAATATGGGAAAGAGGAAGTCGTTTATTTTCTTGATGAAATACAGGATGCTAAATCGTGGGAAAGATGGGTAAATAATCTTTATGCAAAAAAAATCAAGGTGTTCGTTACTGGTTCAAATTCAAATCTGTTGAGTTCTGAGATATCAACTTTTTTGACTGGCAGAAATAAAATAATAAAGCTGTTGCCCTTCTCTTTCAGAGAATTTTTAAAACTAAAAAAAATAAATCCGGAATACAAGACCACGAGCGAGAGAGTAGAAGTCTTTAAGGCATTTAATGAATACTTTAAGACCGGCGGATTTCCTTTAATTATTAAAAATGACGATCTAAGCCTGTCCAAACAATACTTTGAAGATATAATAAACAAAGATATAATAAAGAGATATAACATAAGAAAAGTAAAAGAGCTGAATGATTTAATCCTTTATCTTTTCTCTAATGTCAGCAGAACATATTCTTATGCTACTTTGAAACAAGTATCAAGTATAAAGAGTTTAAGCATGATAAAGAAATATATTGAATACTTAAAAAACGTGTTTATTGCATCAACAATAACTAAGTTCGATTACTCAATAAAGAAACAGAAGGTATCATCATCAAAATTTTATGTCATGGATAATAGTTTCTTAAGAACGGTGGCTTTTAATTTTACTGAAAATGAAGGAAAAAGGCTGGAAAATTTAGTTTTTATAGAGTTAGTTAAGCATGGTTTAGATGTCTATTATCATCTTGAAAAAAGAGAATGCGATTTTGTAATAAAAAGGGGCTTGAAAATAACTCAAGCTATACAAGTATCGACAAACCTTAACAATCCTGCCACTAAAAATAGAGAAATTGAAGGATTGTTGGATTCCATGCAGAAATATGGCCTTTCTGAAGGCCTCATCTTAACATTAGATCAGGAAGAAGAAATAAAAATAGATGGAAAAAAAATAAAGATAATACCTGTTTGGAAGTGGCTTTTAAAATCAAAATGACCCGCTCTCTCTTTCTGTTATTATTGTTGAAGACGAGCCTCGGCATCAGCAGGAATTATCTAAAGTTTTTAGAGAAGCTTTAAAGGATTATTCATTGAGAGCAGACCTTGTTTCGTCTGAAAAAGAGTTGAGAGCGAAGCTCGTGAGCAATGTTTAGCAATTAGCCGTAGTTGATTTTGATTTGAATAGTGATTCATGGAAGGCTGATGCTATAATCTCTGCGAGATGGATTGCTCAAGCCAATCCTGATTGCTTGAGAGTTGGAGTGTCAAAAACTTGTCTTAGTCATCAAAAATGTTAATCATCAAGGATGTTAATCCTTGACTGTGCTCAAGAATTGTAAATTCTTGACATTTTGAATGTGCTCAAGAACTAATGTTCTTGACATTTTGAGCATGCTCAAGAATCGGAGTCCAAGATTCTTGACATGTCAATAGTTGCAGATTTTGCTCAAAATGATAGGATTATGAAAGACATTTATCCAATAATACTTGATAAAAAGCGATTAACATCAAAGGTTATAGCTAAGAGGCTTGAGGAGTATGGATTATGAATTCTTTTAGCAACGCAATAACTATTCAAAACTCATGGCCCAAAACTTTCTTGATAAACTCTTCAATCTTTATCAGTCTGTCTTTGTTTAACATCACATGAAGTCCTTGATTGGTGGGCTTAGTTAACAAAAATCCCTGCTTGATTAATTCTTTAGCAGCCCTATCAACTTCTTTCCCAGCATGAGAAGGAAAACCTCTTCTTAAAGTATCCATAGGAGTATGAACCCCGCCAATAACCTTCTTTCTTCTCAAATGATAAAGAATAGTTGCTTTGATTTTATCTTCACTATTAAATTCCATAAATTTAGAAATACAGCATATATTTAAATGTTTCTAATATTGTAATATAAAAACATTAACCAAAACATTTATATATCCCTATCTCCATTAAACAATATGGAAAATGAAACTCCCTTGATTCAGGTATTCGGATCAAATCCCGTAATGAAAGTTCTAGATTTTCTTATAAGCTTCCAGTTGTTTGATTATCCCTTGACTGAAATAGCTAGAAAGTCTGAAGTTAGTTACTCCACTCTTCAAACATTTTGGAGTAGATTAGAAATGAACAAGATAGTTATAAAAACAAGAAGAATCGGAAAATCAGACCTTTACAAGTTAAATACACAAAACCCTGCTGTAAGGCAATTAATAAAAATGGATTGGAATTTGATTAAAGGTTCTGAAAAAGAGATTAACACCGCTGTTTAATAAACCAGTTTAACCTAAAGGATATTCTTAATCCCTAAGATTCTGCTCTATTTTTTATTAGAATGAGTTTTTATATATTTACCCAAAATGATAGAATAATGAATGACATTTATCCCATTATACCCGATAAAAGTCGTCTGTCACCAAGACTCATAGTTAAAAGACTGAAAAAGTACGGATTGTAACGCGTCTGGAGCGAAAGCCTTAAATACTCAATATGCATATCATATGCATATGGAATCACAAGAAAGCATATCTGCCAGAATTGAATTGACTCCTCAAGCTAACAGAATAATAAATGTTGTGAAGGCTAAATATAATTTTAAGGATAAGTCTGAAGCCATTAATAAGTTTTTAGAAATTCATGGCCACGACTTGATTAATGAAGAAGCTAGAGAAGATTATGTTAAAGAGGTCTTAGAGGTTATTAATAAGCATATGAAGAGTCATAAGAGTCGCAAAATGACTCTTGAGCAGCTTGATTCTCTTTGCGAGGTTTGATGTTTTCTTTTGATTTGACTGATAAATTAAAGCTAAAGATAAAAAAGCTTGTTAAGAAAGACAGGAAGAAAGCGGAGATAATTAATAAGAAGATCAGGGAGATAATTAATAATGATTATGAGACTATTAAGCGTTATAAAAACTTGAAGTATGATATGAGTAATTTAAAAGAGGTTCATATCGATAAGAGTTTTGTTCTGACTTTCACGGTCGATATTGCTCAAATGTTTATCTTATTTGTTGACTTTGACCATCATGATAAGATCTTTTGGAGAAGATAAAAATCAGAACCAATCAACACATAATGCAGGATATTTATCCAATAATTCTAGATAAAAGGCGTTTAACATCAAGAGTTATAGCTAAGAGATTAGAAGAGTATGGGTTATGAGAATAGCTGAGAAAGCCTGTATCTAAAGTATGTTATTTTAAACTATAGCAACAGACTTAAGTATTTGACCATTTTGTCTGTTGCTATATTCGAGAGAACAAAAAACATGGTAAAATATTTTGGTCTCTCATTATAACATACTTTATATTTTATGTTATCTACAAACATCATATTTTACAAATCTTTGCTTGGTTGATTTTTCTAAGTGATACAATTTTTGTAACACTATCTTATGTACATTCAGAGGTACTTATTTGTTGATCTTATAGCCCTTATGATAATTCTCATCCCAATTCATTTTGACCGCTTCCTGCAACATCAATGTTTATAAATTCCTCCTGCCCTTGTTCTTTATGCCAGAAGAGCACTTAGCTGACTTGAAAGATTTAAGCGCCGTGGGAAAGCTCCAGCCGTACAAAAAAGAGGCCGGTCAACACGTATGGAAAAAATTTGTAAACATCCCAAATGCTATCTTTGCTGTGTCAGTAATTCTGATTATGATTTACTTCTTCACCATTCCTTCTCCAGAGCCGACAATCAGCGCTGAGGCCGTCAAGTCTCTTGAGACGGCCAAGCCAAAGCTCATTGAGATACACTACTTCTATGAAAACTCCAAGGACTGCTCGCGATGCATTGAAGGAAGAGCTTTCATGGAAGGCCTCAAAAAGAAGTACTCCTCAATAAATTTAAAGATGCACGAGATGTCCTTTGACCCTGACAACAAAAAGCTCTTTAAGGAGTTCATTGAAAACTATTCTGTGGAAGAGCCAATAATCATTCCAATGATTTTTACTAATGATATTTATTTCAAGGATTTCTCAAACAGCATCGGCGTTGAGATTGATAGTTATGTAAAAAATGCTACGCAGAGTATGCCCAATTAATCTAAGGCATAAACTACGGTGGAAGTTTAAGATGATGCATAAGTTTAGTTGAGCGAATGACGCTGATATTTAGTTAATTAGGTTATTGTGGATATAATTTGCCTACCAAGTAAAGTTAATGAGTTTATTTCCAATTAAATCTACAGCAACAGACTTAGGTATTTGACCATTTTGTCTGTTGCTCAAAATGTAATACTTCAACATTTTGACATCTTGAGTGTGCTCAAGATGCAAGCTCCAGCATCTTGACATATTCGAGAGAACAAAAAACATGGTAAAATATTTTGGTCTCTCGTTATATTAATATAGCATTAAAGTTTGATATCAACATAACGCTATATTATCCTGCACCAAATAAATCCTTTTAACTCTACAAAGTTTCTTTATTTCATGGCATTATTTGGGCTTGTAAAGGGCGGGAAAAAAGGAAAGGCTATCCTTCATACAGGATGCCTTCTTGGAAAGTATGACAATAAAGAGTTAAGAGAGAATTATGAAGAAATATTGGACAAATTAGGGATTGATTTTATCAGCCCGGAGAAGCTAGGCAAGCCTCTCATCTGCGGCTCGCTGGCCTTGGATTTAGGCTATGAAAAAGACTTCATAAAGATAGCGCGCAGAAACCTAAAGATGCTTAAAACTCTCGGGATTAAGAGAATAATTGCTGTGTGCCCCGAGTGTTTTAAGGCACTAAGCCAGGATTACAAAGAGTTCATAATGGATTGGAATATTGAAATAGAATTCGCCCTGGAAGTAATACTTAAAAGGCTCAGGAAGAAGAAGCTTAAGGAGGACAATGCCTTAAGCCTAACTTACCACGACCCTTCCTATCTTGGCAGATACTGCGGAATTTATGACACTCCGCGGAATATTTTGCATGTCCTCGGCCACAGTTTAACAGAATTAAAATATTCAAGAGAAGACTCATTTTCAAGCGGCTCTTGCGGGGGTTTGCCTGAGACAAACCCTGAACTCGCAGATGAAATAGCAAAGGAAAGGCTAAGGCAGGCCAGAGACTCAAAGGTTAATATTTTAGTAACTTCCGGAATAAGAACTTCAGAACACTTAAAGAGAAACTCTTCAGGATTCCCAGAAATAAGAGTCTTTGAAATTTCTGAATTAATATGCCACGCTCTTGGAATTAAACAAATAGGAGCAAGAGCATGAATGGTATAAATAAATTAAGAAGCGAAAAAGCTGATGAAGAGCTTTCTAAAGAATTAAAGCTCAACGCTTATTCAACAGACGCAAGCGGCCTGTCTGGAGAAGCTCTTAAAGTAATTGCTCCTCTTGATGAAAAAGAACTCCAGAGCATAATTGTTATGAACAAAAATATAACAATAAGAGGAGGCGGAAGCGGATTGATGGGCGGCTGTGTGCCTGCATCAGAAAATTCTGTAGTAATTGACCTGAGCAAGATGGATAAAATTATTGATATTGATCCTGCAAGAAAAACCGCAGTAGTTGAAGCAGGAGTTATTTTGCAGGAGCTTAACGACAGGCTTGAAAAATACGAATTGGAGTTTCCAATATCTCCCCTCTCAAAGTCCATCTGCACTATAGGAGGGATGCTCGCTGTGAACGCCAGCGGACCGAGAAGCACAAAGTACAAGAGAATGGCTGACTTGGTATTGGAGATGGATATTGTGGACGGGCAGGGCAGGCTGCAAAGAATAAGCAGGATTGACGCATCCAACTTTGTCGGAATGGAAGGAATAACAGGAGTCATTTACAGAGCAAAGCTAAAGCTCATAAGCAGGCCTAAAAGAAGCCTGACAATTTACCGCTCTGACGAGCTATTTAAAGTAATTGAATTAGTCAGGAAACTCAGGCTTCTTCCGGGCGTAAGCATAATACAATTATTTGACGGCCGCCTCTCTCTGATACTTGGGCTTTCTAATAATTATCACCTCTTTGTTGAATTTGAATCTAATGACGGGGAGTTTAAAGGCGAAGACTACAAGAGCAGGATAAAGGCAGTAGAGGAACTGCCATGGCTTATAGCGCAGTCCGGCTATGTAAAGAGTGATGATCCAAAAATATTCCTTGACAAGCTTCCCGACTTATCAGAATACCTTTCTCTTAATGATATTCCTTACTATGCAAATCTCGGACCTGGAATAATACATCCTGTTTTCAAGGAGAACGAGGACGACAAAATAAACAACTTAAGAATGTTTGTAAGAAAGATAAGGGGGCAGGTAGCAGGAACCTATGGAGTTGGAAGGTTAAAAAAAGAATTTCTTGACATAAACGACAAGAAGCTCGTTGAGAGGATAAAGAAGCGCTATGATCCAAAAAACAAGCTAAACAGAGGAGTTATAATTGATGCCGGTGAAGGTGGTGAAAGAATTGACAATGAAATAAAGAGGGAAATATCCAAGGAGATTGCTGAAGAAACTACCAAAGAGGCTGCTAATAAAACTGATAACATCAATGATACGCTCAAAAAAGCTGATGCTCTTGATGAAGCAGCTGGTACTATTAAAGGTGCTGCTAATAAAATAAGCGAAGTTAATAATACAACAAAAGAGATTAATAATATCAGTGATGATATCATAACAGAAAAATTTGAGAAGCTGTTGAGAGAAGTTGAAGAGCTTGATAAGGAGCTTGGGAAAATTAAAGAGGATAATATTCAAAATGAAAAAACAGGCTAAGGAAACCATTGAGTCTCACAACGCAAAGGAAGAGGTTCATGAATTAATAATGGATGCAGCCGGAAATTCTGATGTTATAGAAACGGGGTTTTCAAAATCTCTCTGCCCCATATACAAAATTCTTAAAGAAGAAACATTCTCTCCAAGAGGGCAGATACTAAATCTCAAAGCAGGGCTTTACACAGATATACTTTACAAATCTGCTTTATGTATGGGTGCAGAGCAAAGATCCATTCCTCTCATCCCATTTGCAAAGATAATAAGAAAAGCCCGCAAAGTTCTTGCTGAGGAAGGAAGGGCGCCGATGACTGACGAGGTTAAGAAAATGATTGAAGAGATAAAGGGTTATTTGAGTGAGCCTGCTAATTAATGTTCAACAGCAATAATATTAATTGTAAGTTTTTGTCTTTCTTTTAAATTTTCTTTCTTAACAAACCATTTTGGAAAATACACTCCATACTCTCCATCAACTTTTACGACTTTAGTAGTGAGAATCGTCATTTTATCTTTATTAACTCTAAGATTTTGTCATTAATCGCTTTCATCTTGTTTCTATTAACTCTACCTATTCTCTTTCTTATTATAGCATAAGACTTTAATATTTCCTCATAATGTCTTATGATATATTCGAGAGAACAAAAAACATGGTGAAATATTTTGGTCTCTCGTTATAGTTCTTTGTCCATTAATGTTAGAGCATCAGTCATTATTTGACAAATAGCCGTTAAATTGCCAAAATCAAGGTCAGAATTAGTAAAATCAATGTAGTAGGGGTCTTTAAACAAGTTTGAAGTAACTCCAACAACTACCAAATCATCATGATACTGATTGTAACGATTATTGCTTATCACAATTATTGGTCTTACCTTTCTTCCAGATTGGTCTGAAAAGGGGAATGGTGCTAATAATAAATTACCTTGTTCAATCATTTTCTAGATATTTGCTCCAAACTTTATTGTCTTTAGGATTATCCCATCTTTTAGCTAATGCTTTCTCAGCTATCATCATCCAGCCAAGTTTTTCTTTTCTGTCTAAACCAATTTTTTGAATAAGCAAATGTCTTATAAATTCAGATTTTGATAAACCACTTCCCCTGACAAATAAGTCTAACTCTTCAGCTTCTCGCTCAGGCAATTTAACAGTAATAGTCTTCATAGTTTAAAAATTTGGGGGTTTTAATTTTTTAAGCCACAAAATTTAGTTACAAATTTTGATGTAATCCTTAGGGATTACTAATATTTAAGCCTTTTTGACTCTTCTCTTCCCCCCAGCATCAAACCCCATGACTATCGCTCTTAATTCCTGCACTCTCTCGTAATACTCTTCCGGAGGAGCTTTTAATGAAAATACCAGCACTCTCCCATACGAATCATAAGTGGTTCTGTTGCTTCCGGCAAACAGGTGTATTTCTCTTCCGGATGATAATAACTCTCCTAAATCTTTCACCTGTCCGTCGCGGAAGTATCCGTAATCCATATCTAGAAATCTTCTTCTCTGCATTCCAGCTTCTCCGGAGCCATCAACTGACGCTGTAACAAGCAGTTCGTCGCCTTCTGCAACAAGAAGCCCTCCTATAAATCTCTGCGAAAGGTTTGGCATTGCCGCCTCAACCCCGACCTGCGTTCCGTGATTAAGATGCCACCTGAAAGAGGGAGCCCAGACTGATACAGTGCCTTCATCAAGAGCCTGATATCCTTTATTTCTGTCAACATAACGCTGAATTCTTACAATTGCCATGGGTGATTAATAGCCATTCTTGGATATATAAATCTTTACTGATGCGTACTTTTAATGTAACTTTTAAGTAATCACATTCCATAAGGTTTAAATACCCTTTAGGCTTATGTATTTTATACATAAAATGGAATCCACTTTAGAAATAGGAGTTGAAAAAGATAGTGATTCATTTAGCCATAGCAACATCAGAAGTAGAGTGATGACGAGAGTATTTGATACTCCCATTATTAAAATTGGTGAAAGTTCAGCCTCTTCTATACTTCTTGGTGGTTTATTAACCCCTTTTCCTCTACTTGTTGCTACTTATGTTATTGGAAAATTAGCTAAGATTCCTGAAGGCTTCGTTCGTGAGTACGGGTGGAATGCTATTTCTGCGTTTGGAGGAACTCTTGCTTTTAGAAATCCAAAAGTTTCAAAATCTCTTTTAAAACCCGCTCTTGCAGTAACTGTACTTACTTATGCTCTGGAAGTTTCTGAGCATCTTGGTTTGTACGCCAAAATATTCGACTCTCAATACGCTGATTGGAATATGCCTGGTGATTTCATCGCTTATGCTGCTGGAGCTGCAGCAGCCGTAGGATTGGATAAAATATTGAGGAGGAAAGGAAAATGACCTCCAAAAAATTCTCCCTCACCAAGCGCATCGCCAAGCATGGCTCGCAGGCGATAATTGTTATTCCGAGATTTCTTGAAAATAAATTAAAGCCCGGCACTATCGTGAAGCTGGCGATTGATGTTATTGATAGCCCGGAAGAGAAAGAAGTAGTGGAGGGGATAAAATGACTAAGGACGAATCGGCAGGCGGTGAAAATTTTCAGCTTATTGATGATACTGCTTATCAAGGTATGACTCATGAAGAATTAATCAGGGCCGGCTCAATCAGAGATTTTGGCGAGATAACTCCGAGAGTTATTAATTCACAGCGATTCATTGTCGGCAGGAAGTTAGGCCAGGGGAGTAATGGCGTTGTTTATGCTGCTCGCGATCAAAGAACAGGGCAATATGGTGCTATCAAGCTTCTTTCTCATTCAAAAATTTCCCAGAAGCAGAGAGAACATAGAGTGATTAATGATGACGCAGTTATTACCAGAGAAGTTCGTTTTCAGCCAGCTAGTTATGTTCTCCCATCAGTTGTTTTTGAGGATGATGATAAAAAGCCATTTATCTGGATGCCCCAGTGTAGAGCTACTCTAGAAGAAATGATGAACTGGGGCTCGGATTCTAATCCCAAATTATTTAGAGATTTACAAATGGAGTATCTCGGCGATATTGTTCATGGCGTTAAAGAATTGCACGCAGATTTTGACAGGGTTCATGGTGATTTGAATCCTGCTAATCTGATGGATTATCAGCCTGCCGGTCTTGTTAACAGAAGAATCGTTATTGCAGATACAGGCACTGCCACAACTGTCAGTCCAGAAGAATGGAGCAGGAGCCCGAGGGATAACATTGGTTTTATTGCAATCAGAGCTCCTGAACAATTTAGAACTGATTCTCATCCAACTACTCAATCAGATGTCTGGTCAGTAGGCGCTCTCGGAGTAAGGTTATTAACAGGCAAATATCCAACGCAAAAAAAGTTAGAGGAAACTATTGATCCGGTTTTAGCAATTCAGAATATGGGACAACATGAATATGAGGGACTAGTTGAAGATTCTTTGGCTGATATCCCTAAAGCTCTCAAACCATTTCTTCGTTCTTGCCTTTCTTATAATCCAAAAAACAGGCCTGAAAACGGCGAAGTATTGCAGAATGAGTTCAATAAAGCTCTTAAGAAATATGAGCGCTCAAAACCCATATCCAGGATTAAGAGATTGTGTGTTGTTGCAGGCATTGGAGCGGCTTTAACCCTAGGTGCAATTCCCATAATGAACAAATTTGTTGACTTGAACTCTACAAAAGTAGCTTTAGAAGAAAAATTAGAATCCAGTAAGAATGATGTAGAGTTTGAAAAGAAAGGCGGAGTAGTTAGTATATTTCTTACTGGTGGAAAAGATAGAAATATTAACACTTTGAATCTTAACGATATTAATTACTATCAGACCAGAGAATTTCAGGGCTGGCTTGATTTGTTAGAGGATCCAAGAACAGCAACAGCCGCCTTTTTTGATTCAAGGGCTACTTATGAAGCAATTATGATGGCTAATGGAAGCACAAAATATGACGATATTGCTCCAATACTTGTAGACATGGAGAATTCAAGGGCATGGGAGGCAGTAGGTAAATACGCCAATCCTGCTATTGATAATTGGCAAAGGTTCCCTCAAAATTCTGCCTTTCACGACCCTTATGACCATGCTCGCGAAAGATGGGAAACACTAAAGCTTCTTTATGAAGCCAAGAAGAAGCTTGATGAAGAGCAGGGCGAAGGCACTGCTGACAGAATTTTAAAAGAACGCAGAGAAGAGAGGATGAAGAATCGTTAATAGAATATCTTCGCTCCAGCCACAATTTAGCAATAACTTCAGAATCAACCACCATTAGCTCTAACCCTCTTAAATTAACTTTTGATAAGCACCTAACCATTTGTCGTTGCTAACCTGCTCATTAAACTTGCTAATCATATTAAGGATAATAGAAGTATCTCTCATAGCTATATTTCTGTAAGCCATAATATCATCCATCGGAGATACTATAATATCCAAAACTCATGGACATTATTGGGCTTGTTGATTATTCCGGCAGAAATAAAGATAATCCTTTTCTTACTTCCTGAATATCTTTCTGGTTTATTTTGGAAAGAATCTCTTTGGACTTTGATAAGAAAAATGGGGCTTTAAGCATTATAAAATCGGAATCTTCTCTTCTGACAACTTTATCAACATAATACTGCGCTATCCCTCTGCATCCAAATGCCCTCTCTATAATTTTAATATATTCTGAAGAATAAAATTTGTTCAAAAATCTCCTCATAAATTCCAGGCTGCATGAATGAATTTCACATTTGATTCCTATTTTCATCATTATTGAATAAAGTGAATAATACATTGAGTAATAACATGCAGATACTGCGAAGGCAGGATTGTAATTTCTCTCTCTGTTCATTGTGCCTATTGCATCCTCAGCCATCTTCATATAACCTGACGCCAGGTTATCGCTGGGCTCAATTAACCTAATCCCTTCTTTTTGTGCGCAGCACCATTTTATGCTTGCCATGCTAAACCGATATACTCCTCTATTCCTTTGAGAATAATATGATTTTTAATTATTTCATTAATAAAAATTTCATTCTTGTCAAATTTGTTCTTGATGCTTTTTACAATATTTATTTTAATATTGTAGAGATCTTCTAAATCTTTAATATCCTTTATGCTTCCAATGACAAAAACATCAAGGTCTGACTTATCATTGCTCTTCCCGCTTGCATAACTGCCAAAAATAAGAACCATCCCGCTGGCTCTTTCTTCTAGTTTATTAAAAAGGTCCTTTAATTTAGAATTCTTTTCTAAAAACCTGATTTTTCTGCCAACTTCAACCAATTTAATAATTTCTCTGATGTGCGGATTAAGCTTGTTCAGAAAATAATATTTGTTCTTTCCTTCCCGTGAATATTTCAGGATATCTTCTCTTTCCAGTTCGTTCAGCATATTAGCAACAGTCTTCTGGTTTAGTTTCAGTCTCTTCGCAATATCTCTTCCATACTTCTTAGTATCATAATCTAGTACAAACTGTTCCAAGATTAATACCTTTTTATTATTGAGTAACATATTATTCATATGAGTAAGAGTATATTTAAAGCTTTCTATTTGATGCGGTTTGTAAATCTTTTAATTCTGAAGCACGCTATATAAAGTGTTTTTTAGTACTTAAAACTCATGGACATTATCGGGCTTGTTGATAATTGAATGCTTCTGAATACTTCTCTAAAATAAGCGTAAACACTGCTTTCTTTGCCTCTTGATTTCTCAATCATTTTAGTGATGTCACCAAAGTGGTATTTCTTCTTTAATTCATTGATCTTGTGGACTGTTGCTGCGTCTTTTTTGTTATAGGCTGTTTTTAGGTGAGAAAAGTATGATTCTAATTCTTTGCTAAATGCTATCATTTCTTTAGTGCCTTTTATTTTGTTATCATAGCAATAGTGGTATAGGTAGTAGCATGTGTGCTGGATATCCATCATGAATGTCAAAAATTCCCATTCAAAGAGCAGGTTTCTTTCATGCTTGTTCTTGCTTAACAGCCTCTTGCAGAAGATTATGAATTTGTCAGACTGGTCTCGAAGTTCTTTCATCTCATTAGCATCATCAAACTTTCCCTTGGAAAAATCGTTAGACATTAATTGCATTGTTTCACTTATTACCAGAAAAACTTTCTGCATCATCACTTCATATTTTTCTTCGCTTGGCTCGGAGATGTTTTCTATCAGTAGTTCATTTCCTTCAATTTTTGTTAATTCAAAACCTAGCAGAACGTTACTTACAACTTTCTTTACTTCTTTGATGATTCTTTCAGTTCTTTCATGATTGATGATTATTCTACTAAAACCTCTCCTGTAAGCGTGAGTGAGCAGGTGTCTTAAGTCATTAATATTAGACTCATTAATGCCAATTATGATTTCGTTCTTTTTGTTAACTTTCCCTTCAATAATCAATGAACCTTCGTCTTCAATGACGCTTACCTTATCTCCTTCCTTCAGCCCTTTCCTGTCAAGCCACTTCTTAGGAAGGTAGATTGTAAGTCCGCCTCCGCCTTGCTTTATCAGTTTTCGTTCTTCCATTTTTCTTTATTTAGTCTGGGTTGACCTGTTAAGGGTAATCCTTTACGGTTTTTAACTCTTTCGCTTTTTAATATCACTCATATCAATAATATCAGTTAGATATTAAAATCAAATATGTTATTATATGTTACTATTAAAGAAATACAAAACAATGCACTATGGCTGAAACAAACGCCGAAACAACTAAGACATACCAGCAGGAGAAAGACGATGAGAGGACAGCGCTCGTCGCTTCAAGGCAGCTTGGGCTTCTTGAAAGCCTTGAAATAAGGGCATGGAAAGATGCTGAAGACAAGCCAAGAGAAAACAGCTGCCATTTAGTGTATACTGCAAGAGAATACCTGACCAGAAGGAATGATGAGGGAGAGAGAATCTTCGCCCCGTCAGATACTATTGAAAGCATTAAGTCTTACTTAGGACTTAGAGAGGGTCTGACTCTTGAAGAGGCGCAGGCATTATTCGCTCGCATAACTAACTCTGATTCTTTTTATAACATCAGAACTGAATATGAGCGGGGCATTGAAAGAAAGAGAGCAGAGGCCGAAATCAAGGCCGTTGTTGGAGATGACGCCAGTCTTAGAAGAATATGGTCTGCCATTCCAAAGATTATTGAATTAGTCGGAGGTATTTTTCCCAACACTACAGAATCAAGGATTCACAGAGCTGCAAGGCATGACAATCATGATAAATGCATTGTTCTTAGATGGAACACTTTTCCTGACGTTATTGAAATGAGTGTTGATGCCGGAAGTTACTTCTTAATGGATAACATGGGAAGATTTTATGAGCAGCGCCAGAGAACGAGCGATGATTCTCCATCTACAGGAAAGTATGCAGGGCTTAGCGAGAAAGAATTTCTCAGAAGAATCGCCGCCATGTCAAAGGATAACTTTGCTCATCGCTCAAGAGTTGCCGAGAGACTGGAAAAATTAGTGAAAGAATTGGGAGGAAAGTTAGAATGAAAATCTTAAAATCAAAAATCCTTGAGCCAAGCGAGTTTAACAAAGGACAATTAGAAGAGAGATTAGAGATACATAGCTGGGTGAGTGATATCTTAGATCTTGGAAAGACAAAATATCTTTTGTTATACTCTCAGAAAGATATTACTTTGTCTCAAGCTGGACCAAGTTATAGCGATGGTGTTGATGTTGACTTAACACTTGAAGAGTGCGAAAAACATTATGATGAAATAAGAAACAAAGAAGATTTTGATAAAGTTGAGGATTTTTATGAGAGAATTAGGCCAATAAGAGAGAAGATAGAAAGGATAAGAAAGGAGGCTGAAAGAAGATGACTTCTCAATCTGTTCATCAAGCACCATTCTTGGTCGTTGATCTCAAGACTCCTTATTTGACTTACTCTTTTGAAGATGTAGTTATGGCATGTGGTCCAACAAAAGCCATTATTCAGTCACTGGCTTTTGGTCAGGAACAAGTAACTTTGAGTAGTACTAGAAGGCTTGTTTCTCCTAATGGAAGAGTTGTCGCTCTTACTGCTAGAGGTATGAACTCTGAACTCTCCGGCGATCGTAATTTCATTCCTGACTTGTACATTGCTGGCGCTGTTTCTGAAATGGAGGACATTGTTATGGACGCTATGAATGATGGTTTGTTAGTTGCACGATTCAGCATTTTTTACAGAGGTCCTAGTGATTATACTGGCAGAACTGCTGAAGAAGCAGGTTATGCCTTTGATATTCCTAAATCTGTTGATACTGTTAGAAGACTTTTAACTGATGACGATTGCTTAGAAGCTATTGCTGCAAGGAATCCTTTAGCAATTAGAAGTTCTTTGGATGAATTAAACAAAGACTTCCCAAATCCAATTCTTGCAACTCCTCACCTAGAAGTTGCTCTATCATTGCCTAAATCAGGGAGGGTTTTGTTATGACTTCCGAAGGCATGGTTCAGTTTCATGGTCAGGGGCAGGGTTATGCCATTGTTGAACTTTCAAGGGCTTATAATGAGAAGAATTCTATCAGGGAATTCGTTACTAACAGCCTTGATGCCAGAGTTTCCGGACAGATAGAGGATATCTCTGTTATTTCTGCTCCCCCTCAGAGAAGATTAATTATTTCTGATAATGGGAGAGGAATGACTGAGAACAAACTCTTCAGTCTTCCCCTTAGTGTTGGTTATTCTGATAAGAGGGAAAGAACTGACCAGCGCGGGGAGAAGGGCATGGGAATTCTCGGCTTTGGCTCTCTTGGAGAAGTGATGCATGTTATCTCCAGAGCTTATGATGGTCCTATCAATGCCGGTTATTCTTATGTTAGATGGGAATTAGGCAAGAATGGCGTTAAGTTCAGGACTGACAGGCTTAGTGCTTCTGATGTTGAGCAATGCTTTGGCGGCGTTTTCAAGCACGGAACAAGAGTAATCGTTGACCAGATTGGCGACCACGTCATGGAGAAAGTTTTGACTACTCCTGCTTTGAAGAAGTGGCTTCAAAAATTATACGCTCCCGCTCTTCGCAGCGGCATTGTTAATATGAGCGTTGGAAGGGATGATGGCAGGAGAAGATTAGTTTCTCCTGTTGAGGCAGCTAACTACTTAATTGGTTCTTCTGCTCCTTTCATGGACGAAGTTTTGAGAGTCCCAATTAAGAACGAAGAAACTCCCGGAGGTTTGGAAGTTGTATTATTCCTGAATCCTGACTCGATTGGCGATGCCGTCGCTGTTTATTCTAAAGATGTTTTGGTTTATGATTCCTTAACTCAATTGTCAGAATTAGAAAGCAATCTTGTCTGGAATTCCGGTAAAGTAAGCGGTTTTATCAATGACCGTTTCAACAGGCTTGTTCTTGGAAGAGATGCCATTGATAAGAACAGCCGCACTTATAGAGCCTGGTTTGAAACTATCAAGGAGATTGAGGATAAATTAAGGCCTATAGTTGCGGAACTATCAAAGAAAGGCAGTCAAAGAAGCAGCACTATTGAGATTAAAAAGGCTTATGAAGCGATGCAGGACGCTTTCAAAGAATTAAGGAAGCTTGGTTTGGGAGGCTCCCTAACAAGGTCTGGCGAAGGAGAATTAGTCAGAGTCATTGGCGCTCAGCCCGTTGAATCAGGAGGCGGTGGGGGAAGAAGAGGTCCAAAAACTCCATCCGGAAAGCATCCTGGCCCCGGAACTTTTGTTGAGGACGAGTCTGGTTTTGAGGAGAGAGTTGTTCCAAGAGGCCCAGTTCCTTTCGGCCAGCCCCAGCCAATTGATTTCCAAATTAGCGACGCTCATCTTAGAAGCAAATTAGAAGACCAGTTAGGCACTCCCATTATTTATCTCAATTCTGCTCACTCTGATTATAAGAACAGGCAGAATGCTTCTGACAAGACTTCTTTCCTGAGATACATTGTAGAGTTAGTTGCTAAAGAAGCTGCCAGTTATGAGATTCGCAATAATGAAAGGCAGGGAAAATTAGTTGGCACTACTTCTGACTCCGTCAGGGAAGCTTTAGAGAAAGCAGAATTTCTCCGCTTTCACACATTAAACAGGCTGGGGATAAAATGAAAACATTCAGCGAGAGAGATTTTGAATTGGCTCGTGAATGGGCTGAGAGTCAGGGATTTCCTAAAGAAGAAAAATTTGTAAAGTCTGATTCTGTAGAGATAAGGCTGGCTTACTTTGTTATGCCTAAGAGCATTTGTCCGGAACTTCCTAATTTTGTTTGGCAGTGCGCCGTTGAAGATGATTCCAAGGATATAATCAATGGCGTTTATGGTGTATCAGAAGAAACTCCGGAAGAATTCAGGCCCTACCCCATTCTTCATGAACAATTAGAATTATCTTTACAAGGAAGAATATGCCCTTGCTTAGGAGCTCTTGATTATGAATTAAGAGCCGTTCCGGAAGAATTAAAACGCAGATATCTTCCTTTCCGTCGTGATTTCTTCAGGGACTTAGTAAAATACGCCGAGGAGCATAACTACAAACCTATAGATATAGCTGGTTTTCGTGAGAGTTTTAAGCATCTGGATGAATTATGCTCTCTGGGGGGCTTAGAATGACCTCCGATAAATCTTTGCGTGAGATTCTTGATGAGAGAAAGAAGTACTATGTTGGAATGTTGCTAGCGAGAGCCAGAGTCGTTGGCTTAGCAAAACTTGAAAATTATTTATCCTTCGTTGCTAATGAAGCTTATGATTCTGGAAAACTTGCAGATATTGATGCTTTTGAAAAGACAATCAATAGCAGGATAACCATTGGAATTAAGTTTGGTGATTTGGAGGAAGTTGTTGAGGAAATTCCCGCGCCGTCATCAAGTTCGTCAGGTTCGTCAGGCGTTGAGGCGGCTGTTGCAACTCCTTCAATAAGTGAAACGCCGGAACACGAGAAAGCCATTGTTCACTTGCCAGATAATCGTCCAGTTCTTACTTATGAGGCTTATTGTGGGGCTAGGAATTCCGGCAAGACTCATGAAGAGGCAAAAGCTATGTTCAAACCCTTGAAGCCCAGGCAGATAGGTCCTTATTCCAGGGCTTATTCTAGAAGAAAGGCACGTGAATCAATTGAATCAGTAAAGTCAATATCAAGTTCAAAACCAGCACAAATTTCTCAACCAAGCCAAGAAGAATCAAAACCAAGAAAAAAATTCGTCACTCCTGGTTTGAATTATAGCCTTTATTGCTCGCTTAGAGAGAGCGGAAAGTCTGATGAAGAAATAAAGCAGAAGTTTTCTATTGATTACAAGAATCACAGATTCTTAGGATTCCGCCTGAATTATGAAAAATATGTATTGAAACTGAGAAGCGTCGGAGCTGATGAAACATCAGAAAAACAATCAGAAGATAAGGAAAGAAAGAGGCCTCTTCCAAGGCTTACTCAATACCAATATTGCCAGGCCAGGTATAGAGGATGGAATTTAGAAACAATTAAGGCAAGATTCCGTGATGTTGATGAATCTAAAATTTCTGATTTTGAGAAGCATTACCAGAACCAGCTTCGCAGAGCTCTTGATGAAATAACAGGAACGCTGCAAGCCGATAAGAAATCTGACAATCCAGATAAGGATAAACATTCTGAAGGGAGAATATTATGACTGACTCTTTAGTTCATTGCACTCCGGAGTATTCTAAATCCTGGAACCAAAAATTAAACGAGTGGTTCTCTAAGAGCGGGAAGAAAGTTTCCGATATTGAAAAAATCGGACTGCATAGCGGAACTTTTTATGATTATCGTACCGGAAGAATTAAAGATTTGAGCAAAGTTTCCTGGCGTAACAAAAAAATTCTTTATGAGCTTACCGGATTAGAATGCTTCAATATTGAGAATCATCCCGACAATCAGCGCAATGAGGATTTGAGAAGGGCTGTAATGGGCGAATCTTTAACAGGATTAGAAGAAGCCGTTAGAGATTTGAGAAGGGCTGCAAGGATTATAGAAGCAACTCTTGAAGAGAAAGGTCATTTAGTTATTAAGGCAAGAGTTTATTCTCCAACGCCTGAAGAAAGAGCCGATGGCGTGATGCAGCTTATCGATATTCTCGCCGAAGAAGTAGATTATTACAGAACAGCGACGGCTGAAGAAAGGCAAGCCCTTGTTTCCGGGCTTCAGGCAGACCCTTCAAGTTTTGGCTATGTTACTCAAATGCTTAACGCAATTTACAACGGCAAGAGCATTGATTCATGGATGATGATGGCTCAAGCGCCGTCCAAAGTCAGAAAGGCTGTTGAGAAGAAGAAATAGGAGTTTCAGCTACATGAAACCTATTCTATCAGCGGGTTTTCGCGAGCATTCGGGAAAGCCCTTATTCAAAGATTGCATTGATGATTACTTCTTTAGAGAATTGGACAGAGTTAGAGTTATTGATAAAATTGATGATGTTGGTGATTCTTTAATACTCGCACATAGAGGACTTTATTTGCGGACAAATATTTGTCCTAAATCAAGAGACACTTTCTTCAGGATATTTCCTGCAAATGAAGAATATTCTGAAAAGCTTGAGAGATACTTTCTTGCAGAAGTAGTTATATTCATGGGTGACGTTGTCCCTGTATTATTTAGAGGACCAATAGTGGCTCATGAGGTTGCGGAAGCATTGATGATTACCGATGGAACAGACCCTAAAAAGGCGCATGATTTTGGAGTATTTTCAGAAAATGAATACGTGCTAAGATTCCTTAATAGATCGCAGAACAAGTATGTTAATTGGCGCATGGCTAATTATGGGAGGTGAGTAACTCTTCCTGTTCTTTCTTTTCCTCTTCATCATTCTTTGGTCGGAACTTATTTTTAAAAACTCATTCTATGCTATCATTGACTCTTTAATTACAGCAGTTAATTCTTCATTCATGGTTTTATTTATTATTCTTAGAAGATAACTCTATTCATTATTTATTACTGAGAGAGTTTTCAGTCTTTCAGTTTTGGGTATTGCGAGTCAATAACGATATTCTGCTGTCTGCTCCATTCCTTATCGCTATGAGTTCTAACATATTCAGCCCAGTACTTAACAAAGTTCATGCGATCTTCGCGGTTGTCTTTTCCGGGCTTCATAAATACTCTTCTTTCTTTCTCTTCCTTAGCGCCCTCTTCTTTAATTACGGCCATATATTATCAATAATTACTTTAAGTTTATTAATTTTATCGTAATCAATCTTTCCCTTAAAGACTTCTTCAATGTGTCTGGCATCTTCCAAATCCTTGTCTGACTTAAGATAATACTTTTTAAAGGCTACCTGC
The DNA here is from genome assembly GCA_018304165.1 of Candidatus Pacearchaeota archaeon. Classification (GTDB taxonomy): domain Archaea; phylum Nanobdellota; class Nanobdellia; order Pacearchaeales; family GW2011-AR1; genus JAGVWS01. Next base: position 23,013 of record JAGVWS010000011.1, on the reverse strand, counting down.
CTTTCTAATGAAGAAATCTTTATTGTGCCTTCAGGCATGATTACATTTATTGAATCATCAGTGAAAGTTTCTTTGTCAATTTCTCTTTTTGGGAATTTCATCTCAAAATTAGGTATTGACATTCCCTCTTCAGCAAACCGAGCCGCTTCGTAATTTTTAAGGTAATTATATATCTCTTCTGGATTTTCGGCGTTGAGGCACCAAAATCCATGCATTTTTAGGTTTTTATATAATCCAGCAAACTCGTCATAAGTTAATGGCTTTATGAATATGTCGACATCCTCTGTTGCTCTGCTTCTGCCGAAGAGTATGGAGATATATCCTGAAATGATAACATAATCGACATGCTTCTTTATTACATCGAGAAACCTTAACACCAATTTGTCAAGCCTGCTTAATTCCTTGTCAAGCTTTATCTCTCTTTTTTCAGAGTTGTAATCCATAATTTAAAGAAGTACACAGATGTTTTTAAATTCTGTTCCTGCATTAATCTTTTAAGTTTTCTTCACCAAATAATAAATCTCATTCTTCGTTCTTATTGTCTTGAATTTCATTCCAAGCCTTGTTACCATCCTTTCAAACCATCCTCTTTGGGGATGGTTCATTGCTCTTCTTGTTATGGTCTTGGTTGCAAAGCTCACTATGATATACTTCGCGCGGATTCTTTCTATAAGCATCTCCGAGAATTCATGCCCCCTTCTCTCCAGAGGATCAATTACTTTAAACAGAAGGCAGACATCAACCTGCGGAAGCTTTCCGACTCTATCAAGGTCATGAATATCCAATACCCTTGCCTCTCCGTCCAAATCCATAACCTTAAAGTAATCATTCAGAAAAGCCGTGTCATTCTTGTCAATGTCATAAGAGTATATCTTCACGTCCCTGAATTCTACAGGCTCAAAGGAAACAGGATTTATTCCGCTCCCAAGATCCATTATTGAATGAAATTTCCCAACAACACTTCTTATCTGCGAATAGAGATTTTTGTAATCTGCTTCAAGCCTCTCTCTTGAAGAAACGCTCGTCCTAAGAATTCTCTCCCTTATCTCCTCTACCACCCCGTCTCTTGTTATCTTATCTCCATTCTCTTCTTTAACAATCTCAAGCTCTTCTAAATAGAGATATCTCTTTTTCTTCCTTCGGGTCTGAAAAGCGCCATAGGACTCGTGAAGCTTCCTTCTTACAAATTTGAACACTTCCCTCCACCCTGCATCAGGATGCTTCCCTAAATATTCCGCTATTTCTTTTCTTACAAAGAAATCCGGAAGAGATCTTAAAGTTCTCTTCTGCTTTATCTTTACAGTGAGTTCATTAACATTTATTCCATTCATTTTACGGCAAAATCATCTCAAACTTTCCTTATGAGAGGCCCTTTATAAAGCTTCCTTCCTCAAAGGAAGCTTTGCTCTTTCCAGCCTGGCCACATAAACTCATATATAACGTAAAACCTTAATAGCTGAGCAAAGTAATTTAGGTTTTCTGAATATATCATATGACAAATCTGCTCAATTTGTTAAGTCATATGCTATATTTTTAAACCCCGACAAATTATTATCATAATGCTTAGAGAAACAGGCAGAAACATCCCGCAAGGCAGGTTAAAATCCGCTTTAGTTCCGATAATCCTTATTGTGTTCCTTGACATTCTTGGAATGACTATAATGATTCCTGTGCTCGCTCCAATTTTCCTTGACAAATCAACTACTATTCTCGCAGCAGATGTCTCCAGCAGCACAAGAACAATTCTCCTGGGATTTCTTTTAAGCAGTTATCCCCTAGCGCAGTTCTTTGGAGCTCCAATTTTCGGGGCATTATCTGACAAATATGGAAGAAAAAAAATATTATTCCTGTCAATGGCGGGAAGCCTGATAGGATATGTGATGTTCAGCACCGGATTAATATTTGGAAGCCTTGCTATTCTCTTTGCAAGCAGGTTAATTGATGGATTTACCGGAGGGAATATATCTGTAGCTCTCTCGGCAATTGCGGATGTAAGCAACAAGAATTCAAAGACAAAGAATTTTGGCCTGGTAGGAGCTGCTTACGGAGCAGGGCTGATACTTGGGCCGGTTATAGGCGGCGTTCTCTCCAACAGCAATTTAGTAAGCTGGTTCAGTCATTCAACTCCATTCCTATTCGCTGCCATCCTCACATTCGCAAACATGCTTCTCCTTATCAAATTCTTCCCGGAAACCCTCAAAAAAAGAATTGAAACTCCATTAAGCTTCTTTGCAGGATTCAGGAATATAAGAAAAGCGTTTAGAATGCCAAACTTAAGAACAATGTTTTCAGTCGTTTTCCTTATAATGCTGGGGTTCGCTTTCTTTATTTACTTCCTTCCGGTGTTCCTTATAGAGAAATTCAATTACAATGAATCTCTTATAGGCTACCTTCTGGCTTACCTTGGGATGTGGATTGTTCTGACTCAGATTTTTATAATACGCCCTGTTTCCAGGAGATATTCTGCAGAAAAAATTCTCCGCACATCTTTAATAGCGCTGGCAATTTCACTCTTCCTCATCACCATGCCAAAGAAATCAATAACTCTTTACTTCATAGCTCCACTGACAGCTATCTTCACCGGATTGACAATGCCAAGCTACAACGCGATCATATCAAACCTTGGCAGGGAAGACTCGCAGGGGGAGATTCTCGGAATTAACCAGTCAATGCAGTCTCTCGCACAAGCTATTCCTCCTGTAATAGCAGGCTTTGTAGTAGCAGTTCATGCAGAGCTTCCCACGTTAATAGCAGCTGCTGCAACTTTCCTGGCATGGGCTCTCTTTGTAGTATTCTTCAGCAACAGCCATGGAAAAAAATTCCATGAAGTCTGATATTAAACTTTAACCATAACGGATGTTATAAAAAATCTAACATATTTTTCATCACGAATATCTATTTATACCAAGTTCCATGAATGAGATGATATGGAACTCGGCTTAAGCTATGATGACGTGCTTCTTGTCCCAAAGAAATCCGGAGTCACTTCAAGAAAAGAGGTCTCAACTGAAACTTTTCTTACCAAGAAGATTAAGCTCAAAATTCCCCTGCTCAGCGCAAACATGGACACAATCACTGAAGCTAATATGGCCATCGCTATTGCAGAATTGGGGGGAATTGGCATAATACACAGGTTTCTCTCAATTTATGATCAAGCTCACGAAGTCCTGAAAGTCAAAAGGTACAGGAATGCCGTCATAAAGAACCCATATACAATAAAATACAACTCTAAATTAAGCGATGCATTAAAATTCATGAAGGACAAAGGCGTCAAGAGCCTTCTTGTTGTCTCAGATGATGATAAGCTCACCGGAATTTTAACAAGCAGGGACCTGAAGCTCATAAAGAACAATTATGAGATACCAATATCAGAAATAATGGCTCCAAGAGAGAGGCTCGTTGTCTCCTCTCCTGACATCAGCATTGGTGAAGCCGATTCCTTAATGGTAATTAACAGGGTGGAGAAGCTCCCATTGATAAATCCTGACTGGACTATCGCCGGATTAATAACAAAGAAAGATATTGAAAAGCAAATAAGCCATCCAAATTCATCCCTTGATTCTAAAGGCAGGCTGCTGGTCGGAGCAGCAATAGGCGTTAAAGAAGACGCACTGCAAAGAGCAAGGGCTTTAATAGAAGCAGGAGCGGATATCCTCGTAATAGATATTGCCCACGGCCATTCAGATTTGGCAATTAACACTTTAAAGAAGCTCAAGTCTCAATTTCCTAACATTCCTGTAATTGCAGGAAATGTCTGCACAGCTGAAGGCACAAAAGAATTAATTGAAGTAGGTGCAGACGCAGTTAAGGTAGGAGTTGGAGGAGGTTCTGTTTGCACTACCCGCATTATTACCGGCGCAGGATTCCCTCAACTTTCCGCTATCACAAACTGTGCAAGAGAAGCCGGCAAATACGGAATCCCGATAATTGCTGATGGAGGCATCAGGAGCTCCGGTGACATAACTAAAGCTATAGCTGCAGGAGCATCAACAGCAATGATTGGAAGGCTCTTTTCAGGAACCGACCAATCTCCAGGAATCCCAATAGTCAAGGACAATAAAAAGTACAAAGTAATAAGAGGCATGGCTTCATTTGGGGCAAAATTGGGAAGAGAAGAAAGAGATGGTGGAGAGAAAGGAAATGGAAATAAAAGCTATGACAATATTTTTGACTTCATTCCTGAAGGAGTTGAGGCAATGGTCCCGTATGCAGGAAGCGTTTCAGAAATAATTTACCAGTTAATTGGAGGATTAAAGTCCGGAATGAGTTATGCCGGAGCCAAAAACATAGAAGAAATCAGGGGCAATGCAGAATTCGTGCAGATTACATCAGCAGGATTAAAGGAAAGCCATGCACATGACGTCGAGAGCTTGTCTTAGCTCTCGAGCGTGCCCGAAGTTTAACAACTTCGACATGTCGAGAGAGTGTGATTGCTTATCAGCAAATCCCTCAACATCGCTCTATTAACAGAGTTTGATAGCTACAATAAATTAGCTCTTGTAAATTAACGTTGAATATGTAAATGCAACCTGGCTTATCTCATAAACCTTGTTGACATATTATTTATTAAAGTAATTAGGTAAACTGGAGTCACTCTAGCAATAGATCTATTAGTTGCCCGTATTACTCTTCTATTAATACCATTGCGCATTATTCTTAAGAAAAATAACCCTTTTCAATATTAATTGCGGTATAAGGTATTATATCAAAATATAAAACGCCCGCACTAGGTACTAAAAATTTCTTTGAAATTTTGGTAACTTTAACTCTCACGAGATTAAAGTAATTGAAGTTCAATTCCTAGAACTGAACGCCCGCACCAGGAATTGAACCTGGATGCCCAGTAAAGGGCCGGCCTTTCCAGGGCCGTGCAATACCACTATGCGATGCGGGCTTAACTTGTATCCACAAGAATGGTGATTTTTTAAACTATCGCATAATGGAATAACTCTGATAAATTCTAATCATAAACAACTATAAAACTAAAAAGATGTAGTAGGAAAAGCCACCCTGGATAAATTCTATTAATTAAGTATAATACAACTACGCTCATAGCTGCTTAACTTATTATTAGTGGTTACGCTTCTATCATCAAAAGAAATTTCTGTCCTCAAGAAAATATCCTATTAATATTCTGTCGAGAGAGGCGCCTTCTTCAGAAAAATCTTCATCTCTTCCTCCCCCGCCCGTATGAACGAGCTGCCATCTTCCGGCTGGAACGTCAAACCTCACATATAACATGGAGGGGTCAGTAGAAGCAACAGGAAATTTTGGAAGGAGTTTGCCATATTCATCAAGAAGGTACTCCAAATTAATGCTATCTGGCTCATAACCCAGAGACTTAAAATGAGTAACCACACCTGCCAACCTCTTCATGTCTTTTTCCCTTTTCTCTATATCATCAAGAATGCCCTTTGAATCAGTAGATAGAGTAATCCTGCCAAGATTTCTAAAATTTATTGGAGCATTAAACTTCTTCCTGCGCTCTCCCTGAAGAGCCAAATTATCCGAATGTACCAAGTCAACTCCCCGATATCTGCCTTCTCTTTCCAGCTCCATTATCTCCCTGAGAAAAAATTCATAAGGGACCTCACGGGCACTCCTCCCAGCACTAAGCCTCCCTTCAGCTGCTCCTTCCATTATGCCCAGAAGCAGCGGCAATTTTTAAACATTATTATAATGCAGGATAAAGATATTATCAATAAAAAAGCTCTACAATAAATTATAACCTTCTCTAAGATACAATATCAATCTCAATCAAATTATCTGTATCTTTATATGAACCGTCGGGGGTATGCTCGTGCGCATAATTGCATGAAGAACTCTGTCGTTGGAAGGCATGTCAATTATCCTTTTATGGATTCTCATCTCAAACCGGTCAAACGTCGCTGTTCCGCTTCCACAAGGTGACTTTCTTGTTGTTACTTTGAGCCTCTTCGTCGGCAGAGGTATGGGTCCTGAAATAGTGATGCCGGACTGAGAAGCAATTTCCTTTATAGAATTGCAAATATGATTAAGCTGGTCAATATCAATGCTGTTTAGTTTTATTCTTACCTTGCTCATAATTAATGGATTGAAAAAGTTTATTTATAAACCTTTCTTAGACTTTTCATGAATTTTATCAAGTTCCTAAGAGGTAACCTGCTTCCTCTCATCATTTTTACATTGATATTGACAGGGTACTTAATCAAAGATAATGAAGAAGCTAATAAAACTCCTGTTGAACTCAGAGAGTTAACAATTGACAGGGTAATTGACGGAGATACTTTTGAGTCTAATGGCTCAAGATTTCGCCTGCTTGGAATAAATACGCCTGAAAAGAACGAATATCTTTATAACGAGGCAAAAAACTTCTTTAAAGGATTTGAAGGCAATTCTTCCCTATTTGAAGCTTATGGGCTGGACAAATACGGCCGTACTCTGGGATATCTGCACTTTGGCAGTTTAATAATTAACAAAGAACTGGTTTTGCGCGGACTAGCAAGCAGCTATTACTACGGAGATGACAGCCATAAGAAAGATATTTTAAAAGCAGAGCTTAGCGCCCGTAATAATAACCTCGGCATATGGCAAAAAAGCAATAATCCCTGCTCTCAATGCATTGCTCTTGACGAATTGTATAACGGGGCGAATGAAAACGACTGCAAAGCAGGAGTAGAGTTTGTCAGGCTAAAAAACATCTGCAGTATAAAATGCGATATCAACAGATGGCTTATAAAAGACTCCGCAACCCATATCTATAAATTTATAAATATTTCAATAAACCCGCAGTCTTCAATAACCCTCTACGGCGGGAGGGGAAATGACTCATCCAGTTACCTATTCTGGAATAATAAAGACTCATGCGCCAGCATATGGAATGACGACGGAGATAATTTGTTCTTGAGAGATGATAAAGGGCTGCTTGTCTATCACTATAGGTATTAAATTAGAAACATTTTTATATCTTTAAATTAGATAAACTAATGTCTAAAATACTTAATAGAAAATGAAAAAGAAGGTGACAATAGGAATTTTTATTTGGATTTTTATAGTTTTAATGAGTTTGATGAATTATGCTCAAGCAAGAGAAATTATAAATTATGGGGAGTTTTATGATAATAACGGGGTTTTAAAACAGGGAATTGATGATTCTATGGTTGATCCAATTATTGAACTTTCTGGGAATCTTGTTTTGTCTGGAAGTAGAATAGAAGGCCAGAGATTTGATGGATTGGCCGGGAATTTATTTGTTAATGAGAAGATCAACTTGTATGTAAATACTAATGGGGGAAGGGAGTTAGTTTTTGGGGTTGTTACAGAGGATAATGAGATAAAGTCCTTTCAGGATGGTGGGTTAGATTATAATACTTTTGATATGTATACAGATGAAAATACAATAAATATTGTTCTTAATTCAGAGAATCCTGTTGGAGCTTTTCAGCAGGCACTTCTTGATAAGAGGATTGACTATAGTGCTGTTGGATTCCGGAAGAAAATCAAATTTGGATTTGTTTTCTTTTTTGCTAACTGGTTTTTTGATGATTTATGCGAAGAGATTGATTTGTATGTGGACTCTGATTCTATTAATGATGAGGCAGATGGGACTATTGCGGGGCCGTTTAATAAAGTTAAAGACGCTTTGGATTATGGCAATGATTTAGGCTGTGATGAAATTAATATTTATGTAGATAAGGGGGAATATCTCGAGGACAGACTTGATATTGCTACTAATACAAAAGTTTCTGGATATGACATGGTCACAAGAAGCAATGATGTTGTGGCTTCTGAAATCGTTCTTTATGATGCATATTTTGTTAATTCCGGAGCTTATAAATTTGAACTGAAGAATCTTGTTATTTCCGGGAATGAAGAAAAAATAACAGAAGCAGGAGTTAGTGTTAATAATGAAAATGCTGAGACTGAAATTGAGAATGTAATTATAGAAAATGCTTTAGATTTTGGAATAAAACAACTTGGAGGGAGGATAGAGATTGATGATGTTTCTATAACCGGAACTAATCCCAGAATGATGCTTTTGGGTTTTTATGGCGGGGGAGAAGTTTATTCTGTAAAGTATAGTGTTGATAGTGGGGCAGGAATCTTTCTTGGAGGCGGGGTGGAGGCTGTTCTTAGGAATATCAGTTTGGTTGCAAATGATAATGGAGCTTTAAGAGTGGATGGTAGAGGAACAAGAGTTTATTCTGATAATTTATATGTTTATAATAATGAGGCAGATGATGAGAGATTCAGGGAGGATCCGCGTCCTGAGATCGGAATTGGAGCTGTTGAATCAAGAAATCGAGCTTTGCTGCTTTTAGAAAACAGCGTTATTCAAAATAATAGATATGCGGGAATTTCTGTTGTTGAATCAGGCAGAGCTCATTTTAGAAATACTAATGTTTTTGACACTGGTAAAATTTTAAATCCTTATGAAGTGGATGGTCAGGAATATGGCGGAGGAAATAATATTGTTGTTAGGCAAACTTCTGAAAATATTGCAGAGGGTGTTCCAGAACTTGAGTTTCATAAAGCAAGAATAGAGGGAGCCGAATTGTCTGCGCTGGCTTTATCAGATGGATTAATTAAGATGAGTATTGTAAATATAACTAAGAATAATATCGGATTAAATATTGTCTCTAGTGCGAATATAGGGGAATTTAATGAGGATTGTGTTGATGATGAAGTTTATATCTTTAATAATCGTATGGATGTTGCCAGAAAAGAGATTGTTCCACCAGATGTAAATGAGCTTATTGGGAGCAATGAAGAACCAGTAGAAGGAGAAGCACTTTGTGCAGATGTTCCATTTAGATGCAGATGGTGTTAATTCAGATAATCAGTTACAAACAATAACATTTATAGGCCTTATGGCTGAACCAGTATCTCCGATACAGCCATAAGTTAGCAATAAATCTAAGAATATACTGTTAATGCTAATACGATTTAACAAGCATTATCAAGTAAAGGATAATATTATCATCGCCAATAACGCCGCCACTTCATCATATCAAAGTTAATTAATGGAGTCTGATATCTGGCAATCATCTCTCATTAGCTATAATCTCATCCATCGGAGATACTCTGAACAACAAATGCTTCTCCCTGATAACTGCATTCATAGATTCTATTATTCAGCCTTGTTCTGAAATAAGATCTTTCTGGAGCATCTGCTTTAGGCTGATAGCTGTTCCCATTAGCTATAACTAAATTACACGCTTCAGTATCAATATCAGATAATATTTCTTCTCTTGGGTTTTTAACGCCGTTTAGTATAGCTATTCCGCCGTTTGGCCATCTGACTACTGGCCCAACCCCGCAGTGATGTACTCGTAATGATATGTAATTACCTCATAGAAAAAAATGAGGCGGTCTATAATTAACATCTTCCGTCTTTGAAAGTCTAGATTTCATCTGCTCATGCTTCCGTTCTAATCCATCATAATTAGCTCTTAATTTTTTCTTGTCTTCTTCAGAAAAACTTGATTCTTCAAGAGATGCTCTGGCATTTCTAATAAGTTTGTCAAGCCCCCCGGTAAATGACTTTATAACCTCTCTCTCTTCCTGCCAGAACGATAGCTCTTTTAATTCGCGGTCATTAAAACCATTCAGGAAAAGAGGGTCTGCAATGAGCAACTCGCCGGAGGTTATCGATAATTTAGTACTATTAACTAGCCTTGATAGAAAATCAGTTTTAGTCATTAAATACCAAATAATTCTGCTATTATTAAATATTATTGTTATAAAAGATAATCATGGTGGCGATTGGTGGCGATTATGAGTGAGCCGGCCATCGCCGCGAGACAGCCGGCCCTTCACCACAGCTTGTGTGATGAATATGATATTCTTCATCACACTGGTTGCAGGATTAGAAAATGTCAAGATGTTTGAATTTTACATCTTGAGCACATTCAAAAACTTACGTTTTTGATGACCCGCTGGTGGTCTTTCTGTGTGATGAATATGATTGTATTTTATCAACAAAAGAATTTATAAACTTACTTAGAAATTTTTTATTATGATAATAAAAGTTAAGGTGAAGCCTTCTTCAGATAATAGTGAATTGAAGAAAACAGGTGATTATTTTATTGCTAATATTAAAGCACCGGCTGAAAACAATAAAGCAAATATAGAGCTTATAAGATTATTATGCAGAAAGTACGGCGTTGATCATCGCAGAATTCACATCAAATCCGGAGCCAGCTCAAACTATAAATTAGTGGAGGTTGATTTTTGATATGAACAGATTAATTAATGGAAAATCTGGAACAGAATTAATTATAGATAATTACTGCCGACACAATACGTTAAACTTAAGCTTAGCTACACTTGCTGCAATTAGTGTTAGCGAATTTAAGCTAATTGACGGCTTTTGCTCAACTAAATTTTCTCCCTTTAAACCTTAAATAATGGGCATTAAGTACGAAGACGCTCCGGACATTCTTGAGATAGTCAGAGATTTAAGGGACACTATGGGAATGTTTCACATACAGATGGATAATATTTCAGTTATGAGAAGCCATGGCAGTTCTTCCAGAGGCACAGTAGCCCGCTGCCATGCCCTTGGAAAAATTATGCAGAAGGCTCTGGGGCGCGAAAGAAGAGGATTTTATGTCCTAGAGTTTATTTCTGAACGCTTTGACAAACTTGCCGAAGATGATAAAACAAAAACAATAATCCATGAGCTTCTGCACATCCCAAAGTCGTTCGGCGGAGGATTCAAGCACCATGATTTTGTAAATCACAGAAATATAAACCAGTTCTTTCAAGAATATAAAAGGTTAAAAACTCAAAAATAGTTGCAATCTTCATGGCAGCAAAAATTATGCCCAAGCTTTTCAATGCAAATCTCAAAATAAGCGGGCATATAATCCACATCAAGGATATAAACAAGTGCTCCGGCTTCTCCAAAATAAAAGGATTGATGTTTTCCAGAAAAGAAAAGGCAAATGCCCTTCTCTTTGAGTTTTCAGAAGATACAAAAAGATCTATTCATTCCTTATTCTGTCCGCCGTTCATGGCAATATGGCTGAACGAAAACAATAAAATTGTTGAATACAAAATAATTTCTTCGAATAGATTTTCAGTCAGGCCGGAGAAGCTATTCAGAAAATTAATTGAAGTGCCTCTTAATAGTAAATACTCTCCCGTCGTTGAATTTCTCCTCGAGAGAGGAAAGGTTTAAATATACACGTCGTTATAATAAAAAGAAATAATCATAAAAGGAGGTTCGAAATGGGACAAATAATTCTTAGAGGCGCTGTCAAGAGAAAGAAGGGATACCTCTACTATGTTGATGGTAAAGGTAACGTCTGCGAGGCTAGAATGGCGCGCGGCGGAAGAAAGAAGAAGAAAAGATAATTTCCTTTCAATATTCTCCAGTAGTTTCGCGATAAGAGATAGGGGTTTTATTTTTTATTTTTTTAACTTTATTTTTCGTATTCGTTTTTTATTTTTTGTAGGTTTTTGCTTGACCAAAAGCATCATCAAGCTTTCTGTGTAGTAATAGACTATAGTAAAGTATTTAAAGTAAAAATTGCTTAAGTCTTTCATGAAAAAGGATATTAAATTATATAAATGTAAATGTGAAAGATGCGAGCACGAATGGATAACACGAAGTGAAGAAGTTCCGGTAGTCTGCCCTAAATGCAAGTCACCTTATTGGAATAAACCTCTAAATAATGATAAAAAAAAGTGAGAATATGGAATTTGAAAATCAGATAATCAATGGCGACGTACTAGAGATAATGAAGAAAATACCAAGCGAGAGCATTCATCTGGCTATAACTTCACCGCCATATAATGTTGGTAAAAATTATGATAATCATGATGATAAAATGGAGTATCAAGAGTATCTTAATTGGTTGAATGATGTTTGGAAAGAAACTCAAAGAGTGTTAGTCCCGGGCGGAAGATTTGCACTCAATATCGCTCCAACAGGCATAAAAGACTTTATCCCAATACATCATGATTTTACAAATCAGTTAAGAAAATTACGAATGAAATTCAGAACTGAGATAATCTGGTATAAACAAACAATGCTTAAAAGGACTGCTTGGGGAAGTTGGAAAAGCCCAGCAAATCCCCATATAGTTCCATCATGGGAATATGTATTAATCTTTTCTAAAGATGGCGATAGATTACAAGGCAATTTAAAAGACGCAGATATTACTGCAGAAGAATTTAAAAAGTTTTCAGACGGTTTTTGGGAGATTCAACCAGAAAGACAAAGAAATGGGCATCCTGCACCTTTTCCAGAGGAATTAATTTATAGATTAATAAAATTTTATTCATATAAAGGCAATAATATTCTAGATATGTTTGGTGGGACTGGAACGGTGGCAGTTGTTTCTCATAAGACTGGTAGAAAATTTACACATATTGATATTTCAAAGGAGTATTGTGAAACTGCAAAAAAGAGATTAGAAAAAGTTAAGGGAGAAATGTCGCAAAATAAGATAATCTAATCCGCTTTATACCTTTTTAATACTGCAAGAATTTCTCTAAACATTTTTTCAGTAATCGCATCTTTATATTGTATTGCTCTCTCAATCATACTTCTACAATATTTTCCTAGAAATTCAATTACACCATATCTTTTTTTTATCAAATTGTGTTCACTGCATAATGTCTGCCCGTTTTCTAAAGTAGAGGTTCCGCCTTTGGCTTGTGGTTTAATATGGTCTGCATGGATTTCATAACCATTATGTTTACCATTTCCACAAACAACACAGCGATAGCTATCTCTCCTAAAGATTTCTTCTCTAATCTCATTTGGAAAAAGGGCTGTAACATCTTGTCCTTTATAATTTGGGTCTCTTCTATAGACTCCTTTTCTTACTTGAATAAGCCATCCCCTTTGATATAACATTCTCACAGCCCTCCATGGGTCTCTTGCTTTTGGTATGAACTTAAAAACATAATCTACAACTTTGCCATGTTCTATATCTTGATTTGGATGGGCTTCAAAATATTCTTTGATATAAGCGTTAACGGATTTAATCTTTTTAATCATATTAATTTAAAGAAAAGAATACTTTTTAACCCTTTTCAAAATGCCTCTATATAGACAAGCAATACACCTTAAACCAAAAGCATTTTATAAGCATTTATTCACTTAACTACTATGCTTCTAAGAAATACATCCTCGGCATTGAAACAACAGCCCACACTTTCGGTGTTGGCATCGTTGAATTTGGCAGCAGGAAGATTCTTGCTAACATTAAAGACAGCTACACAACAGAATCCGGAGGAATTATTCCAATTCATGCTGCTAAACATCACAAAGAAGTTGTAGAGAGAGTCTACAGGGAAGCCCTTGAAAAAGCCAGAATCAGCGAATCAGAGATACTGACAGTAGCTGTATCCAACGCTCCCGGCCTAGCTCCCTGCCTCGTTGAAGGAATGCGCTTCGCTAAAAACCTGGCAAAGAAACTCAATATTCCAATAATTCCAGTAAATCACTGCATTGCTCACTTGGAGATTGGTGCGTTGACTGGTGCTAAGAATCCTGTTCTTCTCTACGCTAGTGGCGCTAATACTCAAATTATCGCTTACGCCGAAGGAAAATACAGAGTTTTCGGAGAAACTTTGGATGTCGGCATCGGCAACTTCATTGATACCTTCGCACGCCACGCAGGAATCGGCTTTCCCGGAGGACCAATTATTGACAAACTCTCGCAGGAATCATCAAGAGAATACATTGAGCTTCCTTACACTATTAAGGGCATGGATGTTGCTTTCTCCGGAATGCTTACTAATCTCAAGCAAAAACTTGATAGTAAAAAGTATGACCTTAAGAATTTAGCTTATAGTTTGCAGGAAACAGCTTTCGCGATGCTCGTTGAAGCCAGTGAGAGAGCATTGGCCCATGTCGGAAAAAGCGAGCTTCTTCTCGGAGGAGGAGTTGCCTGCAACAAAAGGCTTCAGGAGATGTGTAGGATTATGTGCGAAGAGCGCGAAGCCAAATTCTTCGTCCCTGAAAATCAATTCCTTGTTGATAACGCAGCGATGATTGCTTTTACCGGAGAGATAATGTACAAGGCAATGAAAAAAAAGAAAATTCCTTTTCAGAAGATTGAGAATATTGATATTAATCCGAGACAGAGGACTGATCAAGTAGAAGTTTTTTGGAAGTAAAATATGTACATTGCAATGACCATAAGGTTTATAAATAAGTACAATATAATGTACATATGGAAAAATTATCGTTAGAGCAGGTTAATCATTGGTGGATTAGTAACAAGGTTGATCCTGAATTAGCTCTGCCTTTCAAACGCGAGGTTTTTTTAGATGTAAACAGGAGAATGAAGGAAAGATTTATTATCGCATTAATCGGTCTTAGAAGAGTTGGCAAGACTACTATTGCTTACCAGCTTATTGAAAAATTACTTGAAGAAGGTATCAAGAAAGAGAATATTCTATTCTATTCTTTTGATGAAATTAAAGCAACGTTTGGAGAAGTTTTAGAATCTTACAAAGAAGCAGAGAAAAAAGATTTTCGTGAAGAAAAAGTCTATATATTCTTAGATGAGATTCAAAAATGCAATAATTGGGAAAATGAGATGAAAAAATATTATGATATTTATCCAAAAATAAAATTTGTTATAACTGGTTCAGAATCACTATTCATAAGAAAGAAGACTAAAGAAACACTAGCTGGTAGAATAGCAGAATTCATGATAACTCCGTTCAGATTTACTGAGTACCTGAAATTCAACAATGTTTTAGAAACAGAATACAAATATGAAACAAAAATCAACCCATTATTCATAAAGTATGTTGAAAATGGAGGTTTTCCAGAAACTTTCAGATTAGAAAGCGAAAAAGATTTTAAAGAATATATACAAGCATTAGTGATTGACAGGATAATTTACAAAGATATCCCCCAAAGATTTAAGATTGAAGAGCCAGAATTGTTGAGGACGCTACTTCAATTAATAACTTATAATCCAGGAATGTATATTGATTACCAATCATTGAGCAAACAATTTGAAAAAGACAGAAGGGTAATAAAGAGTTATATTAGCTACTTGCAGGAAAGTTTCCTTATTAGAATGCTTGGAAATTACAGGAGAGGAAGTACTACTCTAAGAAAGAAAAAAAGAGCTTATCCAACAGACAATGGGATAATAAAGCTTTACAAAACGCCAATTAATAGTGACTTCTTCGGCAGAATGGTTGAAACGGCAATAATTAATTCTATGGATGCTAAAAGCTTCTGGAAGAATGGCAACGAATTAGACATAATACATAATGACACTCCAATTGAAATCAAGTATCAAGAAAAAATTAACAATGAAGACTTTAAGACACTAAAAGAATTCATGAGGAAATTCGGCAGAAAAGAAGCATACTTAATAACTAAGAAAGATGAAGGAAAATTAAAGGTTGATGAAGGAATAATAAAAATGATTCCTGCATGGAAGTGGCTTTTAAAATAAAAATCCTTGAGTTTTTAGGCTCATCAGGTAGAAGTTTTCTGGAAGTGAGTTTATCTTGTTGGTTTTCCATAAATGATCCATGAAGTAGAGTATTGTAGCAGTTTTATATTCATAATAGAGTATTGTAGCCGCTTTAGATTCATTATTGTAATGAAAAATGGTTTATACTTTTCAAAAAACTACCGACACATTTATAAACCATTTTTCCGCATTACTCTTTATTCCAATGACTAAATACAATAGGAGGAAAAATGGATTTCTACTCCACAATAGAGCAAGCCAGAAAATCGGGAAAAATTGAGAAAGGTATCAACGAAGTTACTAAAGCTATTGAAAGAGGCACAGCAAAGGCCGTCTTCTATGCTAAAGATGTTGAGCCCAAGGAGATCGTTGCTCATCTGCCGGCATTATGCAAGGAAAGGGGCATAGAATGCAATGAAGCTGACAGCAAAGCAAAGCTCGGGGCTGCTGCAGGAATAAATGTTCCATGCTCCGCCATAGCTATAGTAGAAGCCAGCGAAACAAGAGCAGAAAAACCTAAGGCAGAAAGAGCAAGAGCAGAGAAAAAAGCTGAAAAGACAGAAAAGCCCGAAAAGAAAAAGAGCAGGTAATATCGAATTAATTTTAGGATAAATTAATACTGCAGGTATACTAAAATGGCAGAAGAACAAAAACAAGAAGAATACTCTCAAAGACAGGGAAAGCAGGAGGAAGATCCTCAAGAGCAGGGGAAGCAGTCTGAATCTTCTGAGGGTAAAGATAATAAATCTTCCGGGAAAACTGAAAAAACGGAAAGAGCAGAAAGAGCGGGAAGAACTCTTGCAGTTGGTGAAGCAGTCCCTGCAATAGTTGAGCAGATAATTGGCAGGACGGGAGTGAGGGGGGAAATAACTCAGGTCAAGTGCAGAGTATTACAGGGAAGAAACAAGGGGCGTTCAATGAGAAGAAATGTAAAGGGTCCTGTAAGGCTCAAAGACATATTAATGTTAAGGGAAACAGAGATTGAAGCCCGCAGAATCAGGACATCTGTAACAAAGGGGGCGTTTACATAAGGAAAAGATGTTAGCCGATAATAAGACAGGCAATAACGAATTAGCTATAAATCAAATAAATATAGCCGCTAAGCTTAACTGTTTGCATTTAATAAGCGGTTGTTTTAAATCATTTAACAGAACTCGCAATGTTAATAAGGCTATCAGCGATTTACAATTAATTAAGGGTTATTGCAGTCTAAACTGTAAATTAAATTTAATTTAGGAATATAAATAATAAAAATGGCTAAATGCACATTCTGCGGCAGGGAATATGAAGCCCCATATGGATTGACAGAGTTTGACACAACAGGCCACACAAGGCATTATTGCTCTTCAAAATGCAGGAAAAATTTCAAAATGAGAAGAGAGAGTGACAAAGTTAAGTGGACTTCTATTTATCACGAAAAGAAAAAAGCTGAAAAACACCCTAAAGAGCACGTGAAGAAGTGATTGTTAATCCAAGTTTAGCCCATAAAATTATACTATTAGCTGAAATAAAACCAGTTAAACTTCAGCTTAGAGAGACATCAGATTAACGGATCACAGCTGATTTTGAGCGATATTCTTACATAAATTGTCCGGAGTTAAATATATTCTCCAATATATATCTTAAAGTATATAATTGGTGCCAAAAAGCTTTTTATCGACGATAAAACGTAAAACCTTTCACGAAAGGTTTTTAAACTATGTTTGATTTTTCATATTATAAACACAGAAAAATGGCAGACAAAAAAGAGTACGACGCAAAAGAAATACGGGTATTGGAAGGCCTTGAGGGAGTTAAGTTGAGGCCTGCCATGTATGTCGGCTCTACAGGGAAGGAAGGCCTGCATCATCTTGTCTGGGAGGTTGTTGACAACGCCGTAGACGAAGCCATGGCTGACATCTGCACCTTAATCAGGGTTATTATTAACAAGAATGGCTCAGTTACTGTTGAAGATAATGGCAGAGGTATTCCGGTAGATGTTCATCCTGTTTACAAAAAATCTGCCCTTGAAATTGTAGTTACAAAACTTCACGCTGGCGGCAAATTTGATAAGAAATCATACGCTGTTTCCGGGGGTTTGCATGGCGTTGGGATAAGCGTTGTTGCTGCTCTTTCCAAACATATGGCAGTCGAGGTCAGAAGAGATGGAAAAATCCACAAGCAGGAATACGAAGGTGGCACTCCGCTTTATAATGTCAAGATAATTGGCAAGTACGAAGGAAAAGAAACCGGAACCAAAGTAATTTTCTTTCCTGACGGGAAGATTTTTTCAACAACCGATTTTGATTACAATGTCCTCGCTACGCGTTTTAGGGAGATTGCATTTCTCAATGCTGGCCTTAAAATAATTCTTAGTGATGAGAGAAAGGATAAGAAGGAAGAATTCCATTTTGAGGGAGGGCTTGTTGAGTTTGTAAAATGGCTCAATAGAAGCAAGGAAACGCTTCATAAGCCTATTTATTTCAAGAAGCAGACAGACTCTGTGATTGCTGAAGTTTCTGTCCAGTACAATAATACTTATCAGGAGAATATTTTTGGTTTCGTAAATACAATTAACACTGTTGAGGGAGGCACTCACATTGCCGGATTTAAAACTGCTTTAACGAGGGTTATTAATGACTACGCCCAAAAGCAAAATATTCTGAAGGCCAAGGAAAACCTTACCGGCGATGATGTCCGCGAAGGCCTGACTGCTGTCGTCTCTATCAAGATTCCCGAGCCCCAATTTGAAGGCCAGACTAAGACTAAGCTTGGCAACTCCGAAATCAAAGGAATTATGGATTCTATTAGTACTTCTGCTCTCGCAGAATTTTTTGAGGAGAATCCGCAAATAGCTAAGAAGATTGCCCAAAAGGCTTATGATTCTGCTAAAGCAAGGCTTGCTGCTGCTAAGGCTCGTGACATGATCCGCAGGAAATCTGCTTTTGGTTCTGGAGGGCTTCCAGGAAAACTCGCCGATTGCTCTTCCAAGAAGCATGATAAGACAGAACTGTTCCTTGTCGAGGGTCAGAGCGCCGGAGGCACTGCAAAGGAAGGCAGAAACAAAGAGTACCAGGCTATTCTTCCCCTGAAGGGTAAAATTTTAAATGTTGAAAAAGCAAACCCTGTTAAAGTTTTGTCAAGCGAGGAAATCGCCAACATGATTACAGCAATAGGCACGGGTGTTGGAGAGCAGTTTGATATCTCTAAATTAAGGTACAATAAGATTATTATTAATACCGACGCAGATGTTGACGGCGAGCACATCCGTACTTTGCTGTTAACTTTCTTCTTCCGCTTCATGTCTCAGCTAATTGAGAACGGCAATATCTTTATCGCTGTTTCCCCCCTGTATAAAGTAAGGAAAAAAGAGGATATCTGGGTTTATTCTGACGAGGAATTGAAGAAAGTCCTTGATAAAGTTGGCAGCAATGCTACGGTAAACCGTTTCAAGGGTCTGGGCGAAATGAATTCAGAGCAGTTATGGGAAACTACGATGAATCCTGCTACCCGCACGCTTAAGAAAGTAACTGTTGAAGACACCGTTGAAGCTGACAGGGTTTTCTCAACACTAATGGGTGATGATGTTGAACCAAGAAAAGCGTTCATAGTTGAAAGAGCTCACGAGGCGTTTATAGATACTTAGGATGATAAAATGAATAAATTAGTCGACAATAAAAATACTGAAGCGGCAGATGATATAGTTAAAACGACGCTATCAGCTGATGTAGCCTTAATTGTTAAGCATAATAGATTAACATTAATTGATAAGGGGGTTTATTTAACTAATAAAATTCAATAATTAATCATGGCAACCGACAAAGAAAATAACAAAAACGGAGAAAACGACGACGCTTTCGAAGAAGATGAAGAGTCTGAAGAGAGCAGGAAAGAGCACGCAGCGGCTGCTATTAATGAAAAGGGTGTTGTTAACGCTGAAATAACTGAAGAAATGGAGAAGGCATATATTAATTATGCCATGTCAGTCATTGTTTCAAGAGCACTCCCTGCTGTTGAGGATGGCTTGAAGCCAGTTCATCGCCGTATTCTCTACGCTATGGACCTTCTTGGCTTAAAACCAACAGCTCAAACAAAGAAGAGTGCAAGAATTGTTGGGGACATTATGGGCAAATTGCATCCGCATGGAAATCTCGCGATCTACGATGCGCTTGTCAGGATGGCGCAGGATTTTTCACTAAGGTATCCTTTAGTCATTGGCCAAGGAAATTTTGGTAGCAGAGATGGAGATCCTCCAGCTGCAGAAAGATATACCGAGGCCAAGCTTTCTGCTCCAGCAATGGACATTTTAGAAGATCTTGATAAAGAAACCGTCAAGATGATTCCTAATTTTGACAATACTCTTGATGAGCCTGAACTTCTTCCGGCAAAACTCCCAAACCTCTTAATCAATGGAGCAAGCGGAATCGCTGTCGGAATGGCAACAAACATCCCCCCCCATAACTTAACAGAGGTTTGTGATGCAACGATTAAGTACATTGATAATCATGATATCACAATTGATAAACTCTTAGAAATAGTTCAGGGTCCTGATTTCCCTACTGGGGGTTCTGCTTCTGGTGATATGAAAGAAGTTTATAGCACTGGCAGGGGAAGAATAACTGTTCGTGGAAGGATTGGCACTGAGACTAAGAAGGGCAAGGAGAGAATAATTATTACTGAAATTCCTTACATGGTTAATAAAGCCGATCTCGTCACACAAATAGCCCAGCTTGCTCAGGAAAAGAAACTCACAGAGATTAGTGATATCCGTGACGAATCTGCCAAGGGCAAGATTCGTGTTGTTATTGACCTTCGCCGAGGCGTTGACAGCAAATTTGTTATTAATAAATTGTACAAATTCACAAGGCTTCAGGATTATTTTGATGTTAACCTTCTTGCCCTTGTCAGGGGCAAGCCTCTAACTCTTGACTTGAAGAGGATTCTTCAGGAATATGTCAGGCATCGTGTTGAAGTTGTTGAGAAGCGTACAAAGTTTGACCTGAGAAAGGCTGAAGACCGCTTAGAAATTGTCAAAGGCTTAATAATTGCGTTGAAGGATATTGATGATGTTATAACTCTCATCAAGAAGGCTGATAACTCTACTGATGCTAAGGAAAAGCTCGTTCATAAATACAAATTATCCATTAGGCAGGCTGAGGCAATCCTTGAAATAAAGCTTTCAGCACTCACTCATCTAGAGCAGGATAAATTAAAGAAAGAAGAGAAAGATCTTGAAGAAAAAATAAAAGAACTGAAGAAAATCTTGTCTTCCAAGGAAGAAATATTATCTGTGATTAGAAAGGAAGTCATGGAGATTAAGAGGAAGTATGGTGATGAGCGAAGGACTAGAGTCATGGCTGGCGCTATTAAAGAACTTGAAGAAAAAGACCTCGTTCAGAAGAAGGATGTTGTCATTACGATTACTGACAAGGGTTATTGCAAGAGGATGGACATCGCGACTTACAAGGAGCAGAAGCGCGGAGGAAAGGGAATTATTGGCAGTGACTTATCAACAGGCGATTTTGTTAAGCAGCTGATGACCTGCTCAACTCATGATTTCTTGTTATTCTTCACTTCAAAAGGACGTGTTTATTGGCTCAAGGCTCATGATGTCCCTGCAGCAGAAAGATACAGCAAGGGAAAGGCAATTATTAACCTACTCAACCTAAAAGATGAAAAGCTCTCAAGTGTCATGGCTGTCAAGGAATTTGAGGGTGAATTATTATTAGTTACTGCTAACGGAATCATTAAGAAGATGCCTCTCAAGATGTTCTCCAAGCCCCGTTCTTCAGGTGTTAGAGTTATGAATTTCCCAGTTGATAGCAATGATGAATTAATTGACGTCAAGCTCATCAAGGAAAAGGAGCAGATTCTTCTCATAACTAAGAAGGGCCAGGCTATAAGGTTTGCCAGTAGCGAGGTTAGAAGCATGGGCAGGGCTGCTTATGGCGTTACTGGAATAAAACTTGACAAGAATGACAGAGTCATGAGCCTGGAAGTCCTGCCATCTCCAGAGAATAACAAAGATGTTTCAATTCTTACAATTACTGAAAGAGGATACGGCAAGCGCTCGCTCGTTGAAGATTACAGGCTTACTGGCAGGGCCGGCAAGGGAGTCATTAATCTAAAAGTCAGTCATGATAAGACCGGCAATGTCGTTACAAGCGTCAGCATCAATAATAAGGATAAAATAATTGTTACGAGCGAGAAGGGAATGGTCATCAAGACTAATGTCAAAGAAATCCGTGTCATGTCCCGTGCTACTCAAGGCGTTCGTATTGTTAAGCTTCAGGAAGGCGATAAAGTAAGTGATTTAGTGAAGCTCGTTGAGGAGATAGAAATGAATGGGAATGGCGACGGAAACGGAGAAGGGAAGAAGGAGTAGTCAATTATCTATAATTATCTCGAACAAATAAATTGATAATCATCTAAATACGATGGGCTATGCAAGGTTATGTATTAATGAGACAAGCCGTGTTTAAGATTACCTATCGAGGTTAATGTCAAGTTAATGTTTAGATAATGAACCATTTATGCTGATAAATTTAGTTTGGATGGGAACAAAGTTAATTATTATCTAAAATTCGCTCAATGAATAAAACAGGAATTATCTACTAATATTGACACGCTATGTTAAATGCAAGTTAATATAAGTTGTTGAGCAAGTCTAATGTATGTTCAGATAATTTTGCTTAAGGTATAGTTTTATTAACGTTATAATCAATAATTTATCATGGTTGTTCGCACTGGCATTAGGCTTGAAAATCCCCTAGCTGTTTCATTATCGTTCCTAATCGTCGGCGCGGTTTTGTTCTTTTTTGGATTATTTATTTATAGGAATCCTGAAAGGTTTATTGGCATTCCATTTGTTAGGGGCGTTGGTGGCTGGAACTTTAGCGATAAGTCATTAAACAAGAGTTATGAGAAAAGATACGGAAGAGAAAGTGCGATTAAGAAGATGAAGCTTAACGGAGCAGTACTAATGATTATTTCGGCGGCGATTTTTGTTTTTGGATTATTAAAAATTCTTTGAAACTAACTAGTTTTTATCTCACCCGCAATAAGCTCCATCAGGTCCGCTCTTGCATGTTTTTCCTATCGCTGCGCAATTGTAAGAGATTGGAGATGCAGTATTTTGTGCGGTGCAGTAATATTCTGTTATTCTTGTTTTAACTGCTAATCCAAGAGAACAGAAATCTTTGTAAGTATATTTTTTGTTGTTAAGAGCCCATGTCCATGTTGCTGTTCCAGGAGTAGTGTAGTCTTTTCCAGAGTCCGTATCTTCGCAATTGTTTAATTTGTTATTAATTGACTGCGATTGATGAGACCATGATGCGTAACCGCTAAGTTTAAAGAAACCTAATAATATTACCATTGCCAAAACTATAACGGCTGCAATAACCCACTTTTTCATTTCACTAATAACAAAATCTACTATTTAAATTATCTTCTTTTGGTGCTGTGTTGCATGAGCAGCTACAGCATGCAATAGATTGTATGAGCAACCATAACTTATATCAATACATTGTATAATAATATTAATCATACAACAATGCTTCTTTTGGCAACTTTCCATAAGACAATTATTGTT
>JAGVWS010000028.1 GCA_018304165.1 Candidatus Pacearchaeota archaeon | reverse complement strand
TTTATTAATTGTATTTTTCTAAACAACTTAGTCTTAGTGTGGAGTGGTAAGTTTGCACATCAAGAAAGTGCCTTCCCATTTGCTTCAGCTAAGGCCACACGCCAATTGATAGTGCTTTCTTAAATGAAAGCCGTAAAATTCAATAGAGACATTAAGTAGCAATGAAGGAACTAAAAGTGAGCTGAGTGAAATATGAATCTATGGTGGTTTACTTTCAATCAAATGGCTACATAGTTTGTTGCGGCTCTCAACTCGAACAGGAACATCGGTGATAACAGGCTCAATGTTAACGGCAACAACTGTAACGATAACAACAACAGCTATGCTTTTGGAATGGCTTTACACACTAAGACAGATATAATAATGAAAACTTACAATAAACTTTATAAGAAAGTTTATAGTTACAAAAACCTTTACGAAGCTTATAGAGAAGCGAGAAGAGGAAAAACTAAGAAAGGAGATGTCAAGGAGTTTGAAAAAGACTTAAGAGATAACCTGATGGCCCTTCATAGAGAGCTTAAAGAACAATCATACAAACCAAGACAATTAATAATTTTTATTCTTCGAGATCCTAAAACAAGGAGGATATCAAAATCAGACTTTAGAGACAGAGTAGTACATCACGCTCTTGTTCAAGTTATTGAAGAAATATTCCAAAAAATATTCATCCATGACTCATGCGCTAACCAACGAAGCAAAGGAAACTTATTGGGAATAAAGAGGTTACACAGGTTCATGAATAAAATATCAAAGAATGGCAAGATAAACGGATGGTTCAATAATAACCAAGTAAGAGGATACTACCTAAAAGCCGACATAAAACACTATTTTCAAGAAGTAGACCATGAGATATTGATTAATATTATCAAGAGAAAGATAACTGACGAAAAAGTGATATGGCTAGTAGGACAAATCCTATCGAATAACCCGTTCGGGTGGGGGGGCGAACGTCGTTCAGAATGCAGGAAGGGTATGCCTTTAGGCAACCTGACAAGCCAATTCTTCGCTAATATTTATCTTAATGAGTTGGATTATTTCGTGAAGCATAGGCTCAAGGCTAAGTATTATATTAGATACGTTGATGATTTCATAATACTACATAAATCAAGAGAACAACTAATAAAATGGAAACAAGAGATAAATAAATTTCTTAACGACAAATTAAGACTGACACTTCACCCAGACAAATCCTTCATAAAATCAGTATCTGCAGGCATTGGCTTTGTAGGATTCAGAAACTTCTATCATTATCGTTTATTAAGAAAAAGAAACATAAGAAAAGCAGGCATTGGCTTTGTAGGATTCAGAAACTTCTATCATTATCGTTTATTAAGAAAAAGAAACATAAGAAAAATGCATGTCAAGGTGAGAAAATACAAAGAAGACGAAATAAGTTATGATAAGATCATGGAAAGCTTCCAAGGATGGAACGCATACGCAAAATGGGCTGATAGCTTTGGAGTAAGAAGAGAAATATTAAAGAAAATATACCAAAGCAACTAATTTAAACCCTTAGCAAGTAGTATTCTTATAATTTATTAATTATCAAAGAGGTTATTCATGGCAGAACTAAGCGAAAAAACCATTGAGGAAATTGACACTGCAAAAGAAGCGGAGGCTTTGAGAAAAATAGAAGCGGCGCTGTTCGTAAGCGGGAAATGGATGTCAATTCCGGAACTGATTAATCTTACTGATTTAAATCCGATACTACTCAGGCAATATCTTGATAAATTGAGGGAGGGGTATAATGAAAACTCTGCAATTGAAATTTATAACAGAGACGACCTATGGAAGATGGGAGTGAAGCAGGAGTATTCTTATCTTATTAATAAACTGGCAACAGGAAGCAGCGAATTCACGAAGGCGGAACAGGAGACTCTTGCAATAATTGCGTACAAACAGCCGATAAAACAGTCAGTGATAGTCAAGATTCGCGGGAACAAGGCCTATGACCATATAAAGAAATTCAGAGAATTAGGATTGGTCAATGCGAAGAGGGCAGGGCATACATTGGAACTGGAATTATCGGACCAGTTCTATGAATATTTTCAGGTAAATCCAAGAGCAGAAGACGTAGACAAGATAGGATTAATAGATAACACTGAAGAAAATACAAGGGGAATAGACTCCGCGGAACAAAAATGAAGATACTGCCCTATATATACCTGTTTTACATGTTCGTGTCGCTGTATTTTTTCTTTTTCTACGTTATACTATACAAGAGAAACAAAGAAAGACTGTACGAAGTGCCAAAAATAAAGAAACGGTACACTATAAGCGTGCTAATACCAGCATGGAACGAGGAGGGCACATTGAGAGGAACAGTAGAGTCTGTAATTGGCTCGGCAAGGGGCTATCCTCTTAAGGAAATAATAATTATTAATGATGCAAGCACTGACGGAACGCTAAGGCTGGCAAGAGAATTAGCGGGAAAATATTCTATAGTAAGGGTCTTGAATAATAAAAGAAACTTAGGAAAAGCCGGAGGGTTGAACCGGGCAATACCGCTGGTCAGGGGAGAACTGATAGCAGTAGTTGATTCTCAATCATACTTAGAAAGAGACAGCATCAAGAATCTTATTGGATTTTTTGAAGAGCAGAGAGTTGGAGTAGCGACTGCAAAAATATTAGTAAGGCACAAAGTGAAGTTTCTGGAGAAACTGCAGGCATTGGAGTATGCAGTAATAGCTTTTACCAGGAAGATGCTGGGATTCATTGACTGCATCTATGTAACGCCGGGACCATTGAGCATTTACAGAAAAGAAGTATTGTTAGAAGTAGGGGGATTCGACACCAAGAACTTAACAGAAGACATAGAAATGACGTGGAGAATAGTATCAAGAGGCTATTCAGTGAGGATGGGATTAAGCTCGCACGTGGAAACAGTAACACCAAACAAGTTCAAGAAATGGTGGAGACAGAGAAACAGGTGGAATATGGGGGGATTACAATGCCTGATTAAATACAAAAAAATGATGTTCAACAAAGAAAACAACATGCTGGGGATGTTCATAGTGCCCTACTTTGCACTAACACTGTTCTTGGGATTATTAGGGTTGGGAATATTCATTTACTTAACAATAAGAAACATGCTGAGCAGCATACTATACACAAAATACACAATAGCCGCGGGAAGCTCACTAATAACACTAAACGACTTTTACTTCACAGCAACAGTACTAAACTTTTTAGGAATAGCATTATTCATAGCAAGCTTAATATTCACAATAATCGGATTAAGAGCAATAAAACAGGAAGGAGTAAAGATTTATTCGCCGCCACTAATGGCGGCTTACTTGCTGATTTACTTAACAATCTATCCGATAATATTAATAAACTCAATAATCAGACTAATAAGAGGAGACGTTAAATGGTGGTAAAAATTGCAGCTCACTCTGTTCGCTGTAAATTAATGAATAATTAATGTTAATATGACTGCTATATTGAAGGTTTGCATTTCAAGGCTTTATAAGTAGTTAAAGTTAATAATTGCTGTGTTGCATGAGCAGCTACAGCATACAATAGATTGTATGAGCAACCATAACTTATATCAATACATGGTATAATAATATTAATCATACAACAATGCTTTAATAATATAAAGTGAGGGTTACATGATAATTTAAAATGGCACAAGGACAAAAAACTGTAAGGGGAGTACCCCCTGCTAACAACCCCTAAACAAAATGGTAAATCAAAAAAGAGTTTTTTGGGAAGCACTGATACTAAGCATATTCGTATTTGCAGTAGGAGTAGCTTTAGGATTCATGCTGGAATCATTAAGAGCTGACAAAGTAGCGGATATATATGCTAATTCAGAAATAGGGCTACTTGATGTGAGATTGCAGTCTCAAATATATGAACTTAATGGAATTGACTGTAAAACAGCAGCAGAAGAAAACATAAGATTCGGAGACAGCATCTACGAAGAGGCCAAAACCCTGGCGAGGTATGAAGAAGCGCAAAGGCTGAGCGAAAGCCTGACATTCCAGCACAAAAGATTTGACATATTAAGAATGTTATTCTGGATTAACAGTATAAAAATAAAAGAGAGATGCAATAATCCATTCCACACGATTACCTACATTTATGATTATGAAGAACCAACAATTGACCAAAAAGCAAAGCAGGCAGTATTCTCAAAAGTACTGGGAGAAGTTAAAGAAACAAAAGCATCTGAAGTAATGCTTATACCAATAGCCGGAGATTTAAACATCTCCAGCGTTGAGCTTATAAAGAAAATTTATGGAATAGAAGAACTGCCGACAATACTGATTGATGAGAAGATAAAAATAACGAGCATAACTAGCAAGGAAGAAATACTGGAACTGCTGGAATAAAATTAGTCTATAGCTCACTGATAATGTTTGATGAGTTGATTTATAACGAGAGACCAAAATATTTTACCATGTTTTTTGTTCTCCCGAATACGTCAAGATGCTTGGAGTTTGCATCTTGAGCGCACTCAAAAATTAACATTTTTGATGTATCAACAGACAAAAATGGTAAAATACTTAAGTCTGTTGCTATAAGTTGAATGTAAGTTATACCTTAATTACACTGATTCTTAATTAGTGCCTTATAATCTGTTGTAGTCTACAAATGCCCACTCTCCCAATTAATATAAAACTACCTCGAGCTTTTCAACATTTTGCTTTTCTTACAAAAAAATGTAGCCACTAACCCTTTATGGGTTTTTTATTAACAAAATAAACCTCTTAATATAATTTTATCGAAGATAAAAGTGCCAGTTATTGCCTTACAGCAAGTTAAAAAATCAATAATTTAAATAAGTGGGAAGTATTATGGTGTAGTGTACTTAATTTGCTCTTTTTTTGGAAGGTATATTCTGTAAATGCTTATTGGGTGAAGCATTATCTGGTAAAAATTTAACGGCTGATTAAAATTACCTCTAAATAACAGATAATTGCTATAAATATCCATCATAATCAACTATAAAAATTCTTAAATAGTGGTCTTTGCTGGTTTTTAGATGATTCAGGTGGAGAGTCCTTCTATGTGCTTCAGCTGCAAGAGGAGTTCGCAGGAGGTTAAGATTCTTGATGCTGTTAAAGAGGCAAGGCCCGTCAAAATATGCGAGTCGTGCGCTAAGGTTGAGGATGTTATTGTTATAAGAAAGCCAACAAGCCGGCAGCTCAACGACCCCAACAAGCCAATGAGTGTTTATAACAGGCTAAGAAGGTTATCGGGAATTGATGAGGATAAAAGCAAGGATGTGAA
Source organism: Candidatus Pacearchaeota archaeon (assembly GCA_018304165.1). Taxonomy (GTDB): domain Archaea; phylum Nanobdellota; class Nanobdellia; order Pacearchaeales; family GW2011-AR1; genus JAGVWS01. The sequence continues at coordinate 3,952 of JAGVWS010000028.1, read as the reverse complement.
GTATGGTTCATCCAGCTCAAGTACATCAAGTACAAATACTAATAGACCTCTTAATGTTTTCTCCCTTTCTTCTTCGGTTAAAAGTAGTGGAGGAGAGCTGTCAGAGTACAGCATCAAGAAGAGAAAGGAGATAATGGAGAAGCTCAGCAAGCCTGTCAATCTTGTGGAGCATGCTAACTGGATAGTCCAGCAGGAGAGGAGGAGCAGGAGGCTTACTCTGAAGCAATTAGCTCAGGAGCTGGGGGAATCTGAAACGGTGCTCAAGATGTTTGAAGAAGGAAAAATTCCGGACGATGGAAGGAGGATAGCAGAGAAGCTGGAGCAATTCTTTCATGTGAGGCTTGTTAAGGATGATGTGAGGTCTCTTGGATACAGAGGACGCGAGGTTTTTGGCTCTGGAGATTCATTAGCTTCATCCGGTGCTTTTGATACTGCGGTGACAAGTACGAGAACAACACTTTCAACGGCGCAACACGTATCTGCAGCACTTCATCAGTATCCTGCCTTGCCAACATCATCTCATGCTATTGCAACGCGAAAGGAAAGCCCATGGCAACGGGATGGGAGAGCGAAAGAAGAGAAGGGAGCAGATGCTCCTTCAAGAATTCTTAAGTTTGACAAAGAGTCAATGAAGAATATAACCCTCTCAGAACTCCAGGATATAAAGAAGAGAAGAGAGGAAGCACTTGGGATAAAGAAGGAAGCCGATGAGCTTGATACGGGTGAATGGAAGGGAGAAGTGGAGTTTGTTGACAGTGATTATGATGAGGAATGAAAAATGGATAGCCAGATAGCCTTTGAAGATAAGAATTTAGGCAGTATCAGGCAGGTTAGGAATGAAAGAGGAGAGCTTGAACTCGCATTAGTTTTTAATGACTCAAAATCAGCAGCATTCTTTGTAAAACTCAGCGGCGAAGCTATGCTGGACGCCGGAAATGTCTTAATGAGGCTTGACCATTTTAAAGCAGAGTATTTTCCAAGAATAACCAGAATTTATTCATCTGAAGAAGCTTATGAAAGAGAAGGTGTAGGCGGTCGGGATACAAATAATGGTTAATAAACAGTATCTCCGATATAACCCTGGTTTAACAATAGCTCTATAGTCAACTATTAATGTAAATCCGCTTGTATAAGTATCAATAAGCGTTTGTTAGTAATTATCCTCGCTAATAATTATACTATGTTATTGTCTCAAGATTGATTAATGTGTTCTATTTATTGATAGCCCTAATTCTATTGACTATAATGCTATTCATCAGAGATACTCAAATTTAAAGTAAGGTTTTTAAACCACCTTCTAATCTAATCACTATGGAACTTAAGTATATTCTTGATGAAAAAAATGATGCTGAAATAGAACTGGATAATCCCACTGTTGCTGAGATAATGAGAGTGGAGCTGGCGAAGGACGAAGAGGTCAAGTTTGTGGCATGGAAGAGGGAGCAGCCGGACTCTGCAGTTGTAATTCTGGCGGTAAGGACATCTGGAAAGACAGTAAGAAAGGCGCTGAAAGATGCTGCGGCAAGCATTGAAAAACAGCTGGATAAATTCCTGAGCGACTTCAAAAAGGCTAAGTAGTGAGACGACGATATAGAATGAGTTATGATTATTAATAGTAAATTATAATTAATCAGTTATTACCATCAACCTGACCTGCTAATTTAATAGTAAATTATAATTAATCAGTTATTACCATCAACCTGACCTGCTAATAAGTTGCTTCCTCAATATTTTATTGGGTTTATCAAGATTATCTCAATTACAGTATCTCCGATACGGCCACAATTTAGGGATAGAATTAGAAACTAACCATTAACTTTAGATTATGTAAGTATCAATAAGTGCTTGATAGTACTTGCCATCACTGATAACCTAATAACTTTGCTCGTTTCTAAATTAATTATTTTACTCTCTTTTCATAATATTATGAGTATATTGCTTTAGAGCTATCTATCGGAGATACTCAATTAATTATTTTTCTTGTTTATTTCTTATCACATATAATTTTATTAATGAAAACTGGATATTAGAATAATGCCAACCGACAACAAAGTATCTGCCGGAAGCTACGATTTGAACAAGTGGCTGTACGGAGGGTATGAAAGGGACATAATAACAACGATTTATGGAGCGGCAGGAACGGGAAAGACAAATTTATGCCTGCTGGCAGCTGTGAGTTTGGCGCTTAAAGACAGGAAAGTTATCTTTGTTGATACGGAGGGGGGTTTTTCAGCAGAGAGAATCAGGCAGATTGTTGCAGACGACAAAGAAAAGCATGAAAAAGCACTTAGCAATATAATTCTCCTGAAACCAGTTAACTTTGAGGAGCAGAAGAAATCTTTTAGCAGAATCCTGAAAGAGATAAGGGAAAACAGCAATATTGGGGCCATAATAGTTGATGGGATGACTATGTTATACAGGCTGGAGTTGGGAGAGATGGGAGAAGGAGAAAGGGCAGGCGTAGAGAGAATAAGAGAGACTAACAGGGAGCTGGCAAAACAACTAAGAGTGCTGGCGGAGATGGCAAGAACGAGGCATATACCCATAATCGTAACAAACCAGGTATATTCAACATTCATAAGCAGGGAGGACAGAGAAAGAGGAGTAATACCTGAAGTGAGGATGGTCGGGGGAGATTTGCTTAAGTATTGGAGCAAGTGCCTGATAAGGCTGGAGAATGCGAATGGAAAACGAAGAGCCTTCTTGGTAAAGCACAGGAGCCTGAAAGAGAAAGAACTGGATTTTTATATAACTGACATGGGAATAAAGAAGAGGGGGTTTTTGGGTTAGATATATGTAAAATAGGGGAGATTATAGCATTTTCACGCCAATAAGTTACCTTAGAACCAGAATAATTAACTGATAACTGTAAAACGCTGATAAATATTATATGCCAGTGCCCAACATATTAATTGATATTAAAGGGGCTATCTATAATAATTACAAAGGCTATTGATAATTGAAAACTGTGTAGTGTCCGCTATTAATGTCCTCTCTATGATTTGAGTTGCTCATTGTTTTTATGTCTTTTGTTTATTTTCTCTGCTTTTCTAGGAAAGCTTGATGGGGAGTTTTAAGTTTTCCATTTGTTAAGCCAGAATGCGGTCGCTTGTAGTTGTAATGTTCAACTGCTTTATCTAAGCTCCCAAGTTGTTCCCAGAGTCGTTTTATCGTCCCGTTAAGCCTCTCTAGCTTGCCATTTCCCTGAGGATATCTAACTCTTGTAAAAATCTGTTTTATCTTAAACTTCTTTACTTCCTTCTCGAAATCTGCTTCGCCAGATTTCTTGCCTTCCTGCTCGTTCGCTCTGAACACAGAGCCATTATCTGAATGAAGCATCTTATAGACTCCATACTTCAGACTTTCTTTGAACACCTTAATTGAGTTCTCTTTGTTTGCCTGGCTGAATTTTCCATAAGACAAGATGAAGCGTGAAGCATCATCTTCAAATAAGATGAATTTTCTTCTTTTGAATTCTGCCCAATCAGTATGTGCAAGACTCAAACTATGTTTTCTTTGATAACATTTGTATTTCCTTTTCTTTTGCTTCTTTATGTTTGGCTTTGCCAATCCTGCTTCCAGCAGGATTCTGTGAATTCTATTATGATTGATATGCGTTCCTTTCTCGTCGAGGATTTGTTCAATCATTGTAGCGCTTGCAATATACTCTTTGTATGTTTTTATGACCAATTCTTTTTCTTCTTCTGTTAGCTGTCTTGACTTTCTTCCACATTTTTTCAGTATAGGGTCTTTATCCTTCTTGTATTTCTTTGCAACTCTTCTTGCATGTCTTGCTGTTATCTTCTGTTGTTTTCCTATTGAGTAAAAACCTTGCTCCCTCCTTTCACTTTCTCTAACAATCCATTGTATCTTTCGCTTGTTAAGTTTCTTCATAAGAACCTGCTCTACAGCAGGTCTTATCTTCTTTACCGAGAGGACATTATTTCTGGAT
>JAGVWS010000013.1 GCA_018304165.1 Candidatus Pacearchaeota archaeon | reverse complement strand
AGCGTCAGGGCATCATTATACTTCTACAACACCGAAGAAGAAGCTCTGAAATTCGCCGAGGAAGTTGAGAGGATAGCTGGGATGGTATAGCAATCATCTTATTTTTAATTATAGCAACAATGCAACAGATAGATATTAAGTAATTAAGGCAATAACTGACCAAGATAATTTATAAAATAGTTAAGTTGTGTGTATGTATTTGATGGTAATTATTGCTGCATTAATTAATTTACAATAAATCATTTTATAGCATTTATATATACTATTATTAATGTTCTGCTTAAAATTTAGTTAGGATTTACACTGCTCACCAAATATTATAATGAAGCAGTCTCTGCGTCAATACACCGGCTGTTTCATGCGCAGGAGGAATAAGAATATAATGTTGATATCAATACACCGGCTGTTTCATGCGCAGGAGGAATAAGAATATAATGTTGATAAGGGATACTGCAGATATCATCATTACGCTTAGCTGCGCCGGGGTGTAATTCAACCCCGTCCCGCTGATGCCTATTAGTATAAGTAGCAGAAGGAATATCATCGGCGCAGCAATAACTAGAGCTATATAAATGTTCATGAAGTTCTCGGCGATTTTGGAATACTTTTCCCTCTCTAATCTGTAGTCAAGTATTAGAGTTTCAGCCCTCTTGCTCAAAAACTGCTCCAGGCTTCCTCCGGAAGATATAGTAACTGCCAGCCCCTTGAAGAGTTCTGCAAGCTTCTCGCTTGATGTTGTCTTTGCTACATTTCTTAATGCGTTTACTAAGTCATATCCGTAATAATTAATCTGATTTATCACTTTTATGAGCTCCTTTCTTGTATTTGGATAATCATTATTGGATGCTATTATGGAGAAAATTCTGCTTGGCTCAATTCCGCTTCCGGCTATTGCCGCCATGTGGACTGTTACAAAGGGTAGTTCCTGATTTATCTTGCGGGCAGTTGAGGAAACTTCCATAGAAGGAGATAAATAAATTATTGCCCATACAAGAAGCTGAAGCCCGGCTATTATCCCTATTCCTTCTATGACTCCTAAATTATCAGAACTGAATATGCCTGAACTAATAAGGACAATAACTCCAATAATTGAGAGAAGGAATACAAGAACTTGCGTAAAGAAAAGTATTGAAACATAAGTATTTACTATGAAGCTGCTGTTGCTCTTCCTAAGCCTTGAGTTAAGCTTATGAAAATGCCCTCTATCAATAAGCTTTCTTGACAGGCTTCTAAAAAAGAAATTTGAAATTCTTCCATAAAAGTTGGGCTTGTGCAGAGTCCAGCCTCCTCCAACAGGCTTCTTCCCGGCTCTCTTCTTCAGCTTCTTAATGAGGTCTGAACTTATATTCAACTCTCTTATGAATCTTTCCTTGTCCTCTCTTCTAAGAGTTACTGTTTCCGGGCTTTCTTTGAGCTTATACTCTATCTTTACAAGGTTCTTTGCTTTGGTGCCGCTTTCAGCAGGAGCAGATAATTTTTCTGTTTTCTGAGGGAGTTTTGGCGAGGGGGATATATTATTAACTATTTCCGGAATTGAGAAATTTATTATCTCAACCTGATTAATAAGAGAGTCAATTGTCTTGTTAAGCAAATCTTTCTCATACTCTCTTCTTTCAGGAATACTGGAAAGCTTTTGAGTGAGGTAGTCATTAAAGTAACTTGCTTCCTTAGATAAGTTGCGGAGCTTCTTAATATTGTCCCTGAGGCTTTGCATGCTCATTTTATCTTCTCTTTAAGCTTTCAGATAATTTATTTTGAATTGAAAGAAGTTCTCCTCTGGCTTTTTTAAAGCGCTCAAGGCTTTTCTCATTGTAAGAATTTTCAAGCTTTTCGAAAGCATCTTCCAAAGCAGAAATCAGCTGTGAGGTCAAGATAATCTTCTTGGGCTCCATCTTAAACAACTCCATATTTCTTCAGTACTAATGCGGGATCTTTGTAATAATCAAGTATTATTCTCTGCACATCTTCAAATCCAAACACTCCTTTCTTATAAAGCTGGTAAATCAGCTTTGTCCTTAATTCAAATTCTCTTGCAATATCCTCATATCTTAAGCCGTACTTTCGGGATATTTTTCTCAGCACATGGCTTTCCTTCTTGAAGTAGAAATTATCGCTCGCAGGATTCCATATAAATGGGGTGTTTGTTTTTATCTCCCCCTTTTCGGGGACTTCTATAATTTCAACTATCTCTCTGAGCCTCCTTGTCTGTTTTTTATCGACTACAGCGTGAGCCATTATTACTACTGCATCAAGAGTTTCAAGCAGAGAAGGGGAGAGTTCTATGGGGGGAGTTTCAAGCCTTCTTATAACTCCCTGCACGGAATCTGCATGAATTGTGCTCATTGATGCGTGTCCTGATGCCATCCCCTGGAATAATACAAATGCTTCCTTTCCTCTTACTTCCCCGACTATTACATAATCCGGATTCTGCCTGAAAGAATTTTTTAGCAGTGAGAACATATCTACTTCTCCGGCGCTCTGTCCTGTGGATAATGCTGTTCTTGCTACTGTTGGAAGCCAATTCTCTTTTTCCAGCATTATCTCGCGAGTATTATGAACAAATATGTTGTTGCAGAGGAATTTTTCATGGCTTGGTATGCTTAAATCAAATACTTCAACCTCATCAGAACTTACTCTCTCGACTTTTACAACTTTGTCCCATAAGAGGTCTGTATGTGAGAGGTCGTTGAATTCTGATCCTATTGGTGATATTCTTGCCATATATCTTCTCCCAATATTTGATTCTCTATTGAAAAAGCTCCTCGCAAGTTGTTTTCCCACCAAATCCCTAAGCCGTGCCCTATAATCTTTATTTAGTGGTATTATATCAGAATTATCATGAGTTGATTCCCTGATGATATTCCTCAATTTTGTATTCTTTCTTTCTTGCATGAACCCTATATCTAAGAATTTAGTGATATTATCCTGGCTTGATATAGACATTTCCATACATTTGTCTTTTCTTATAGTTTTGCTGATTCTTCCTATTACTTCAAGTCTTAAAAGAAGGGATTGTAAACTATCAAGTAAGTCTCTGCTTTGTGAACAGCAGGATGCTTCGTTAGTCTTGACTGTTCCATCTGCGCTAAAATATCCTCTTATGAAATGTTTAATTTGCTCATTTGAGAGGTTTATCACGAATTCAGGAATTTTTTTTGTATTGGAGTAACCGTCAAAACCCAAAACATACTTCATAAACTTGTAAAATATGGTACTATGCATTCTCATTGATACTCCATCATCGTTCATCAGTGAATAACTATTTTCAAATCTGTGGCATATATTTTTGAATAAATCTCTGCATTCTTCATCAACATTTGATATTATCACAGTGTTTGCATTTCTATTGTCGTAACTTCCATCCCCGAGCCATAAGCCTAAGAATTCTAAAAGATCTGCGTCAATATTGATGATTAGTGGGAGTCTTGAGCGATTCTTACTCTTTATAGCTAAATTATCATAGTCCTCATTAACGAATTTGTATCCTGTTTCTAAATATTTTGATATTCTGATGAGATTATTTTGCCTCCACCACCTATATGTTTCCTTTGTCACATTTAAGTCTTTTCTTTTGTACTTCTTAAAAAATGCTTCTAACGGTTTGCCTATAAGGAAATCTTCTTTGAATATTTGTAAATAATCTATCAGGTTTAATTTAGTAACTCCTTGGCAGTTTATTGGTAGCTTTCTAGGTGTTGCTATAAATGATTTGCCTTCTATTAATTCTTCAGGTTTTGTATTTTTGAAGAGTCCTGAATCTCCTAATGTGAATAATGAGTGGTCTCGAGTCACTTTAATCTTTCTTCCGGTTGACGTTGTTATTTCATAGATATCCTTCTTTACTTTATGTTTTATGTAGTCTGATGGTTTAACAAATACTATTCTTCCTTTATCATCCATGCTTAATACTTCAGCATCTATTCTTTTATCAACTAGTTCTTTTATTGTTATTTCTTTCATATGATTATCTTGCCGTACTAATATCTTTGAATCCCCTGTTACGCTGTCTTCAATACTTACAACTCTTGACTCTGATGGTATGAAAAAGGCTATAGCGTTTAACATTGTTGTTTTCCCGCTTCCTGTTCCTCCGCTTATTAGTATATTTGAATGATACTCTACCAGCAGCCAGAAGTACGCCAGCATTTCCGGAGACAGCGTATTGAAAGAAAGCAGTTTTATTGGAGTCCATGGGACTTTAGTGAATTTACGAATTGTAAAAGTTGGACCTCTTGTTGTAATATCCTTGGTATATGTGGCATTTATTCTGCTTCCGTCGGGCAAAGTCGCATCCAGAAGAGGATTTGCATATGATATATATCTTCCTCCTTTCTGTGCCAGTTTTTCCACGAAGCTTGCTAATTCTTCTACATCATGATAAATTATATTTGTCTTTATGTTCCTGTAAATCCTGTGGACAACATAAACCGGAGTATCAATGCCATTGCATTCAATGTCTTCTATGAAGTAATCCTTCATTATTGCCTCAATTTTATTCAGTCCTACGAAGTCCCTGAACAGATAGTAGAATATCTTGTTGTACGATTCATCATTTAATGAAATGCTCAATTCAGATATCAGAAGCCTTGCTGTCTTGTCAGTATATTCAATAAGAGACTGGATATCTTTTTCATGTACTACATCTACATTTATTATATCCTTCATAGCTTCCTCTAATTCATGAAGAACTTCCCCTTCCCTCTCATCGAGGACAGGCTCCTCCAGCTCATAAGCAAGCTCTCCATGCTCGGAATTCCAATAGATATGCGCAAAGGCGAACGGAGATATTAGCGGATACCTTATATCAACCTGCGTCTTGTCCTGAATGCCCTTGAGGGCTGGGACTGCCGGATTTAAGTCAAGCTCAATATCATTTATTCGGATGCCCATTTTCACACCTCTTTATCATCGGATTAATATATCCCGGAGTGATTATAAAGCTTTTTAGATAGTCTATCATTTTAATAGCATCACCTTCTTTAAGTGCGACACAAAAATAATTGCATTCTTTATGGAATCTTCTGCTGGTTCCTTGTTGGCTTGAGGAATTGTTTCATAAGTGAATGTTCTTCTCTTTTCTTTTTCATTATGCAGAATTTCAAGAAGAGACTCCGCCTTTATTTTTATCTCTTCGTAAATTTTCAGAAGTTCATTATCAATAACTCCTTCTTTGACTAATCTTCTAAATTTGTGGTAGACTTGCTGATGCTGGCCCTGCTTTGATCTAAGGTAAATGCCTTTAGCAAGCAGATATGCCTTAGCGCAATAGAATATAGCGTAATAAGAGTGGTTTATGACTGCGCTGTAAAATGTTGTTCCTTTTGGCAGTTCAAGATTTTTGGCTAATTCCTCGTTATCGCTCAACTTGCCAAGTAAGCGGGCAGCGAGGATTTCATTCTCTGACATGTTGAGCAGGATGCTAGCCATTGAATCCATGATTAATAGCCTCCCATAAGATATCGAAGTATGATGAGCCACCCCTGAATAATAAATGGTTGCGAACAAATTCCTTGCCATAATTCTCCTTATCACTTGAAAGCATGTCCAGAACTTTCTTCTTTCTAAAAACAAATAAATGGACGGGGGGAATGCTTAACTCGCTTTCAAGCTTCAACTCAGCAAGAATGCTCTTGGGATCGACTTTGTCATCGCAAATAATAACAACGTCCAAGTCTGACTTAGAAGTTTGCTTATTTCTCGCATAACTTCCAGTAATCAAGAGAATAAAGAAAGGAGTAACTTTAAAGGCTAAGTTGCTGAGATTAGAGACGAGGCTTAAGGGAACATGCTTGCTAGACATAGACTTATACTCTTCAAGAAAGCCCATGTAGAGTTTAGTGTTTAGGGAGGTTAAGTTCAAACTATATAATAATGACTTTCCAACTTCTTCTTTTTTTATTATGCTTTCCTTTTGAAGCCTTTCAAGAGATCTATAAATATAGCTTCTGGATTTCTTCCCCGATAATTTCTCAATATCCTTGTAAGTAATCTTTTTCCAGGGCTTATCTAAAAACACTGAATCTACTGAATATTGTTCAAGTAACTTCATTTTATCTATCCTATAACCTATCCTATAAGTAGGTATATATTATCCTATATTTAGGATACTTTATAAATGCTTTCTTTTAGAGATGATGCTTTTGAACTAGTAAATGAATTAGAAACTGAGCTTAGAGGAGAAAAAGATGACTCTTAATATTTCTGATGAGGAAAAACATGAGTATGTTGAAAGTTATACCTATGCAATGTTAAAGGCAGGAGTTCTTCTTGGTTCTGCAATAGGCGAAAGTTCTCAATGGGAAGACTTCAAGATTTTTTACTGTCAATACGCCTCAAACGTTCCATTAGAAGAAAGAAGAAAATCTGGTTTCCGTGTCTATTAATCCTATATTTTACGAAGCCATTATTTTTATAGAATGTAATTGCTCTTTTCATCTGGGGAGTTGTTGAAAGAATGATCTTCCTATATCCCTTATCTCTGGCAAATGCCAAAGCTTTCTTAAGAAGCTTTTGCGAGAGTCCGCTGCCTCTATAAAACTTTTCTATGTACATTTTATTTAGTCTGGCTACTCTGTTGCTTTGCTTTCTTATTCCTATAGTTCCAACAATTTTGTGTTTGTCTTCAGCAATATATAGAACTCCATCTTTTCTAAAGAGTCCTCTGTCAAGCATAACCTTCTTTGGTTTGACCTTAAATATCTCGCGGAGTATTTTACTGATAAGTGCTGATACCTGCTTTTTATCTTCACTGCAGAATTTTCTTATCCTCATGTTACCCTGCTATCTTAAAATCAACGTTTGTTATGTTATTATACACGCCGTTATTCCTTATTATAAGCGTGTAGGGGTTTTGCGAGCTTTGCACGACTTTGTTGCTTTCAATAGAATCATATGTTACATTGATATAATCGCTGTAATCAAGTGTCAAAACAACATCCTTTCTGCCTGCTTCTTCTCTTGTGAGAACTTTAAGCCTTGTTCCAGGTATCTCAACTTCCTTTCCTATCTCGCTGTATTCATGTTTACTGTCCGGTATTGTCAGAATAATAATGTCGGCTGTTGAATTTATGAACATCTCGCCTTTCTTCAATCCCAGGATGAGCACCCTTGAGTTTCCGGTCACATAATAAATTTCATTGACAGTAGAGTCAATTTTGTTCAGTGATTCAATGCTCTTCTCAATGAAGCTCTTATCTATAGCAGAGTCAATCTGGGGCTTTATAAAAGCAAGAAGAACTCCGACAACAGCCAGCCCTATTAATAAGTAGATAACTGTTTCAATCCATACCTGTGCTCTTTTGTCTGGATTGATAGTTAGTAATACTTTCACATCTCTTTTATCAGCCTCTTTAATCATTATGTTAACTGCCCTTTATCATTATTAAATGTTTTTGTTGTGAACATTAAAACATTTAATTAGGCGATTATCTGTTTTCCGAACCAAAATAAATTATTAAGTCATCAAATAACCTGCAGATATAGTCTATAAATGCAATTTAACTCACAAATAATTCTCAGATGCTAATTAATCTCTAAAACTCCATTTTTGTAGCATCTATTTACAGCATCTATAATTGCTATTATCAGTGCTCTGCTTAAAATTTGGTGCCCATATTACTTAATAGCCTAATTATAATATGTGTTAATGTGTTGTAATATGCGATTAATATATGGTCAATCATAGAACAATGCATCACTCTAAGAACTAAGTTAAACTAAATTTCCTTCCTTTCTTCCAAGACCCTGAAACAAACAAAATCAAAAAAATAAAAACTTATTTAAGCACATGCGGGGATTTCTGCAGTCGTTGCCTCGCAAACTTTGTCTGATGCAAGCACTGGAGAAACTTCAGCAGATGATACTGACATTCCAGAACCGCTCACATTGAAGACATATGTGTTTTCCTCTCCTTCAGCAGGCAGAGACAGTGCTCCTCCGTAAGCTTTGGAAAGCGTCCTCACGCTCGGAGAACTTCCGCCGGCAGTTATGTCGAATCTCTTGCTGCTTCCGCTTCCTGCAAGAACAACAGCAACACCATCTATACTGACATCGCTGGCGAATCCTCTTTTAATCCTCACGCTGACTTCCTTTGATGTGGCATTGTAGCATGTGTTCTGTCCTGCTACTACATCAACCTTGCCCAGAACAGCAAAACATTCCTGGCTTTCGCTCAGGCTCCCCTTTATGAAGGGAACAATGAACGCCGCTATCAGGGCAACAGCCGCTATCGCGACAAGAACCAAGAGGACAACAGTAACAATTGTCGAAACCCCTTTTTTGTCATTTATTTTCATATCTTTACTACTAATAGGTTGTTTATAAAGGTTTTTAGACGCGTGCTGTGTTGCATGATTCTTTAAATTTAACACAGCTTTCGCTATCTTGTTAGTTATTCAGTTGTACTAATTGATTGTAAGCCCAGAATTTCATTTTAACTTCGTGATACATGTTTCTTTTCTTTGT
>JAGVWS010000012.1 GCA_018304165.1 Candidatus Pacearchaeota archaeon | reverse complement strand
ATAAACTGGGCAGCTGTAGTATCTATCAAGCCTTATTGTTCTTATTTTAACGTCTATACTTTGAAGCATTTGCATAGCCTTGTCAAATGCCTCTTTCTCACTTTTCAGGCTTGAGCCAAAACAAATATACATCTTATTTTTTAAGTCCATTAAAGCAAAATTGTAGATGAAACATTTTTTCTCAAAGCTTTGTTCTTTTGCTTTATCTTTTAATTTTTGAACGTATGACGAGTAATGTTTGGTTATTGTTAATGAATAGCCTGTGGCGTCACCACAGGCTTCAATATTTTTTACATTGCGCATTTTTAGCGATAGCGTGAGCAGATTGAATAAAGCTAATTGCAAAAGTTCATCATCATATAATCTTTCAACTGTTTTGTAGCTTATATCTGTCCCGCTCATTAGCGAGTATAAACCCAACATGTTAGCAGTTTTTCTATTACCCTTCTCAGTTAATTCTTTAACGAGAATTAACCGCATTCTCTTTCTTAAAGAAAGAGAATGCCTGTCTTTGTTCCGATAGAAGATATTTATCTTTCTGATAGATTTGACTATTAGTTTGTCTAAGTTTTTTATTGCTTTTTTAGTCTTTTCTTAAATTCTCTTTCATATTTTCCATAATCTCTGTCCTTTTTAGGATGTTCTTTTTTATACGCTTCAATTATGCTTTTAAGATTTCTTACTTTATTTCTAACGTCTTTGGCTTTTATCTTCACCATCTTTTTACGATTAAGTAGAGTATACACTACATATACTTTTCTATACTCTGATATACTCAATAAAGCATAGAAAAGGTTAAATAGTGTAGCGTATAATAAATAAGATGTATCTAAGATCATTCATTAAAGGCAGGAAAAAATATTATTACATCGCAAAAGCAGTAAGAAAAGGAGCGCAAGTAATCCAAAAATCCATTCTCTATATCGGCACAGCCGATACTTTATATGAAAAGCTAATTTCTCTTAAAAAGAAGTAGAATATGTGTCCCACACCCAACTTAACCGAAAAGCTTAAATATAATGACCTGTTATGATTTATAATAAAGAATAATGGTTTAATCATGGGTATAAAAAATGTTATTGAACTTGATAAAAGAGAAGATAGAGTGTTAAACATAGTCAAAGCTAAGTTTGGTCTTAAAAATAAGAGCGAAGCTGTTACTTTAGTTGTCAAAGCTTACGAAGAAAGTCTTGAGCCCGAATTAAGACCTGAATTTGTTGAAAGACTTAAGAAGATTGATAGTGAAAAAGGTATCCCTTTTAGAAACATCGGAGAGCTTAGAGAGATAATTAGGGGCTAAAATGTATAATTATGAGATAAAGCCCTATCTTAAAAGAATTTTAGACAAGTTGTCAAAGAAAGATAAGTCATTATATGAGCAGGTTTTGGGAAAAATTGAAGAGATAATTAGCTCAGAGAATGTTGGGCATTATAAACAACTCAAATACACTCTTAAACAATTTAAAGGAGTTCACATTGGACACTTTGTTTTAGTTTTCAAACTTGATGAGAGTCTTAATTTAATTTCTTTTGATGATTTTGATCATCATGATAAAATCTACAGAAGGTAAATGGTTATAAACAGATTTTTCCTCCTCTCTTCATGAGCATCCGCGAAATGAAGTGGCAGGTTGAAAACACCAATGGTTTTAAAAAATTCATCAGTGAAAACCCTGACGCTTACCTTGGAGCAGGATTCTTCATTATTGATTTTGAGAAAGAAGAAGCTTCCCAAAGGCAGATGGATTATTACATTCCATCGTCAAAGAAAATAGCGAGTTTTGACTTAACGGGAAATTATAAGGTCAGCGAGCAGCTCGTTGAAAAGCCACTTGAAGAAATTGGTGCTGAAGAAGCAAAACTAAGTGTCGATGATGTTATTGAGATAGTAAAAGCCGAGCTTAACAAAAGAGAAATACTTCTCGGCATCCAGAAAATTATCGCGATTCTTCAGAAAAAAGACCTTGAAGTTTCATGGCACTTAAGCTGCATTCTTACTGGAACTGATTTTGCTAAAGTAAGAATCAGAGACTCTGATGCAAGCGTTGCTAAATTTGAGAAGATAAATTTGATGAGTCTGATGGACATAAGAAAGAAGGGGGATAATCTGCCTTTTGACAAGATGGAAAGAGGCAAAACTGAAGATGAATCAGAAAGAAATATGGGATAAGATTGCTGATAAATGGGCAGAGTATAGGGAAGAGCCCGTTGGAGAAGTTATAGATTTTCTTAAGAACAAGAAAGGCAATGTTCTTGATCTTGGATGCGGAAACGGGAGGAATCTTTGTCCTATTAAAGGAAAGATATACGGCACTGATTTTTCAGACAGCCAGTTAAATTATGCCGTAAAGAAAGCGGTGGAGAGGGGCATTGATTTTGAGCCAGTTATTGCCGACTGCTGCAGCCTGCCGTTCAGCGACAATTTCTTTGATTCTGCAATTTGCATTTCAACTATTCACTGCATTGATGAAGAAGAAAAGAGGAAAAAAGCTGTTGAGGAATTGCAACGTGTTTTAAAGCCTGGCGCTGAAGCAATGATAAGCGTCTGGAACAAGGAGAGAGAAATTTCAAAAGGAAAGAAAGAAGAGATGCTTGGTTTCATAGCGGTGGACGGGAAGAGCTACAAGAGATATTACTATTATTTCAGCGAGGAGGAATTAATTGCTCTCCTGAAGAGCGCAGGATTTAATGTTGCAGCTGTTTTGAGAAGCGATTATCGCGCAGTTGATTCAGGCCATTTAAGGCATAACATTGCGGTTATTGTGAGGAAAAATTAAAGAGAAATTATAATAATTTAAATGATTAAGTAATAATTAAACCAAATTTTAAACAGATTATCAATGGTAGTTATTATAAACATTATGAAAATAAGGTGATTATAGCAATAATGGACCAATATAATTTATAAAAGTCAGTTTAAACCCATTAAACCCATTAATACGTCTTAATAAAGCAGTTTAAGTTACAAGTGATTATCTAACATTAATTAATTTTCAATATGCTGGTTTAGAATATTTATAATGGCTATTATTAATACTCTTCTTAAAAATTAGTCCTGATTTACACTAATCGCCAAAAATAATTTTAGAGACTAATTGGTGCGTGACAATTATATATAGGCTAGCTTGCTTTTATGGATTATATTAACTGATTATTTGGTGATTTAATAGTTTAACTTGATAATTTGTTTTGACAAGAAAAAAGTTAATAGCTTTAATATACAAAGAGGTATTCTGTTAAAAGGAAGATGACTTGTTAAGGAAACTTGATTCCTTACAAACACCCCTTTTCCACCTCTCCTTACTCCAGAGAGATATGCTCACAATTGCGAGTATAATACTATATTTATTCAAAAGACATTTAAATACATTCTTTTCATTCAAGCTATATATCTAAAATGGTAACTAACGAAAATACACAAGGCAAGGCATATGATCGAAAGAAGATAAGCAGAAGCGATTATTCAGAATTAGCACTTGCTAAGACTACTTATAGCGGGATTGCTGTTGATAAAAAAAAGATTTTAAGAAAACCCACTAAAACTATCTCCGGCGTTGCACCTCTGACGGTTGTTCTTCCTTTTCGTGCCTGCGACCATGGCACCTGCACTTTCTGCCCTACGCATCACGGAGTGCCCCAATCATATACTCCATTATCGCCGGCTATAATGCGCGCCCGCATGCTTAATTATCGTCCGGCAAGGCAAGTTGAAGCAAGGCTTAAGGCATTTGAAAAGATGGGCCACCCGACAGACAAAGTAGAACTGATTATTCTTGGAGGTACTTTTCTTCAGTATCCCAAGAAATTTAAATATCACTTTATTAAATCATGCTATGATGCTCTAAATGCTTCTGCTGAAGGGAAGCTGTCGTCAGACCTGGAAGAAGCCAAGAAGATTAACGAAACTGCAAGGCACCGATGCGTTGCAATGTGCATTGAGATAAGGCCTGATAACTGCAGCGAGAGTGAAATTAAGGAGATGCTTGATTATGGATGTACGAGGGTTGAGTTGGGGATTCAGATGCCCGACGATAAAATTTACAGAATGGTTAATCGTGGTCATACTGTTAAAGATGTCATTGAAGCCACTCGCAGGCTGAAAGACTCTGGCTTTAAGATTGGCTATCACATTATGCCCGGCTTGCCCGGAAGCAGCATTCCGCGCGATTTAGAAATGTTCAGCGAAATTTTTTCAAATGATGATTTCAAGCCCGACCAGCTGAAATTATATCCTTGTCAGGTGATTAAGGGAGCTGAACTTGAGGAGGATTTCTATGAGGGAAAATACAAGCCATATACTGAAGATGAAACTAAAAACATTCTTATAAAGATGGTTGAGAGAGTTCCTGAATATTGCAGGGTTATGAGGATGATGCGTGAAATACCTCCAGTCTATGTCATTGCCGGGCTTAAGAGGATTGATTTAAGGACGGAAGTTGAGAAGGAATTGAAGATGAAAGTAGAAAGTCACAGAATTAATGAAATAAGAATGCGCGAGATAGGATTTGCAAAAACTGATGATTATAATACCCATATTAAATTTATAGAATATAGCGCCAGCAAGGGCAGGGAGTTCTTCATTCAGGCCGTTAATAAGGAGGGTGTTTTGTTCGGCCTTGCTAGATTAAGATTTCCGGATGCCGATAATGTTTTTATTGATGAACTGAAAGGCGCAGCTGTTGTTCGCGAGCTGCATGTTTATGGCAGGGCTTTAAATCTTGGTGTTAAGTCAGAGCTCGCCACCCAGCACAGCGGTCTTGGAAAAGAATTAATGAAGAAGGCTGAAGAAATTGCAAAGAAAAATGGTTTTAAGAAAATAGCTGTTATTAGTGGGGTTGGGGTGAGGCGCTACTATACTGATAAAATGGGGTATAAATTAATTAGACATTACATGATAAAAGAGCTATAATCAACTTTTATAACCAAAAATTTTGTCATAATCTTTGTGATTTACTATATCCATTATGAATGTTATGATCTCAACCTGGTTTCCGGTAATTGTATATAACAATCTCCATCTATCAGATAATTCTATTCTCCAGACATTATCCACACCATATTTTTTAATGTATTTTGGCGGGATTAATCTTTTTGGAACTTGGTTGCCTGAGAAAGGATCTTTTTTGAGCAGGTCTCTAGCTCTTAATATAGACCTCAAAAGAGTCTGATGAAAAGAACTTTCTATTCCTCTTAACTTTTCTTGGCTGACTATATTTTTTAAGTCTTCAAAAATTCCATCGGCTTCTTCAGATAGTCTTACTATAACATCCTTATTTCTATAGGTCATATTTCTCTGCCGTTTTTGATTGCTTCTTTAAGTTTCTTGCTAGTGCTTCCAACCCATAATATTCCTTTATGAGAATCAATTATCAATCCTCTCTCCTCTAAATAGTTAAGAATTAGATTTAATGTTTGATGCATGATCTTCATAGGTAGTCTTCTCTTTAATTCTTCTCTATCAATCATTAAGTCAGCGTTTCTTAAAACTCTTTCAATCATTAGAACAGTTTTCAAAGTAGGATAATGAATAACTTCAGTAGTTTTATTATATAAATTCATATTAATCTATATATAGACTTATATATAAATGTTTCTATGAAGAAAATGAGTCATCTCAATAATTTCTTCCCCTTCTTTCATTAAAGAATTGCAGTGTTAAAAGATTATAAGTCTTTAGGATTTAATTTCCTTGTTATCTATGCGCGAACCAGAATTCATAGGTTGCTCCTTTTTTCTTGTCATATCTCACAAATCCGACACGCTCGAACTGTATTACATCATCAGCTTTTAGTTTTTCAATGTTTTTTTCTGCGAATCCTTCGCTCCACTTTCCGTCAGGCATGAGAATTCTCGCGCGGACTCTGAATTTGTCAGAAACCCATTGAATCTTCTGGACGGACTTATCTGCAGAGTCAAGGAATTTAGTTTTTCCATTTAATATTACATTGAATAGGTTTGTTAAGCGGACTTCCCTGCCTTTGTTTTCATTAAAATCCTTTTCAGATATGTACAATTCTGGAAAGACTTTGAGCTTTCTTAGTTCAGTTTTTTCAGGATGAATTGGAACATCAATGCTATTGAGGCTGGCAGGAAAATCTTCAACAACAATCTTTTTTGGAGCTTCAACAAAAAAGTACCTGTTTGCCGTTGAGTCAATCATCTTTCTGTTTATTGAATAGAAGTTTTCAATTGGAGCAACAATATTGTTCTGGTTTATGCCGAATCTTTTTATGAATTCTCTTATTACTTCCGGAATAAAACCTCTTCTCTTTAGAGACTGGATGCTCCAGGTTCTTGGATCATCCCACCCCATGAATTTGCCGGACTTTATCTCAGCCTGTGCCTTGCTCTTGCTTATCTTAGCCCCTTCAATTCCTTCTATTGTAAAAAATCCTGTATGAACTACTGTTGGGTGCTCCCATCCAAAAATACTCCATATCTCTTTCTCCATTTCAGTCTCCATGACCAGATCAATTCCTCTGATAATATGAGTAACTCCAATAAGATGGTCATCAACTGCCCAAGACATCTCCATTGTTGGCCATACCCTGTGTTTATTTCCGGCGCGGGGGTGTTTCCTTTCTGTTATTTTAAATAAAACCCTGTCCCTGAAAGCGGGGTTTGGATTTTTCATATCTGTCTTTATTCTTAAAGTATACTTTCCCTGCTTTGCTTTGAACATCTTTTTCCATCTCTCAATCTGTTTTTCAACAGGAAGGATTCTGCATTCGCATTCTATTCCCTTTTCTCTGTTCTTTTTTAGAGCTTCCTGCCTGCACGAGCACACATAAGCTCTTCCCAAATTTATGAGCTTCTCAGCATACTCATAATAAATTTCAAGCCTGTCAGATTTATACAAAACCTCCTTGTCATATTTTATTCCAAGCCAGTCAAGAGATTCCGGAATCAGTTCGTAAGCTTCTTTTACAATTGGCTTTGCTTCGCTTCCTATTGTATCATCAATGAACAAAATCAATTTGCCGTTGTATTTCTCTGCATAAAGAGCATTTAGGACAAACTGCTTTGCATTTCCAATATGCAGGGCTCCCGAAGGATATGGAGCCATTCTGAAGACCATTTTCTCCCTGACATTTGGAAGCTCAGGAAGCTCCCTTTCTTTCTCCTGTGCCCGCTTTAATTCCTTGAGCTTTTCAAAGTCTTGTTTGTAATTTGAAAATGCTTCTTCAAGTTCTTTCGGATTCAGGGAATTAACCTTTCTGACTGCCTCTTTAATCTTGGGCATTACTTCTCTAATCTCTTCTTTCTTCAGTCCGTCTTTGAACAAGTGCGAAAGAACAGAGCTTTCCTGCGCTCTTCCTTCATGCGAGTGGGCATTTTCAAGGGCATACGCGTAAATCTTCTCGTCAATGTTTTCCACCATTTTTATCCCATAGAAATAGAATTAATAAGGCTATTTAAATCCTGATTATTACACTTTAAATCCTGATTATTACACTTTTATCCCTGCTATTCTCAACACTTCTTCAAATTCTCTTGCCTGTTGTATAGCATCATCAAGAGCATTGTGAGTTAGTCCCTCTTTTCTTATTTCTAACCCATTAATATTCACCAAGGGATTTTTCATCACTCCCCTGTAAAATGAGTTTATGTCCTCGCCACTGTGGCCGAATGGGTTCTCTCCGTCGTAGAAATTGTCAAAGTACCATGCTGTGAACATTCCGTCAAACTTTACCGGCGCTGCAGTTTCAACAGCCCTGAAATCTTTGGAAGTGTTCTTTCTGACCCATTCAGCGTAATCCCTCATGACCTTGCGCGGTTCTTCTCCTCTTTCTCTGAGTAATTCCAAAACTTTTTCAGGATTAAAATTTTCGCTCTGGGGGTTATACTCCTCTTCTTCTAAATCATCAAGGCACTTTAATCCGAGACATGCAACTCTCATAGCTTCTAAATCAAAATTATAACTTATAGGCTTTAATTCCCTGTAGAAGACCCTCTTTCTTTCAGTGTCTCCCACAATGCATGCTCCAATTGAAAGCATTGAATACTTGCCGGGAGTTCTTCCGCTGGCTTCAATATCAACAGAGAAATATCTCTTCTTCATTGCAGGAAGAAGAGGATGTTATTTAAATAGATATTTGTCTTCTG
>JAGVWS010000024.1 GCA_018304165.1 Candidatus Pacearchaeota archaeon | reverse complement strand
AAAAGCTTTGGTGATTGAGGGTTTTTCGCACCAAAAAGGCTTATTAATTAGCTAAACTACGACGATATTAATGATAAAAGGTGTTGCACGCAAGTATTTTGAAGGTAAAACATGCATATTTTGTGATAGTTATGGGCTATACAGACTCGCTGATAAGCGAGTCAAGTGTAAAAATTGTAAGAAGTACTATTCACTTAGAAAACTGAAAAGAGATATGCTTATTCTTTACTATTTTTATCTAGAGCTATCAGCAAGAAAAGCGAGTAAAGAACTTAATCTTGATTATAGCACAATTCAATCAAGATTTATGAAATTCAGGAAGCTTATTGCAGATTACTGCAATAGTGAAGCCAATAAGTTAAATGGCGAATTAGAACTTGATGAATCATATTTTGGTGGAAAGAGAAAAGGAAATAGGGGAAGAGGAGCTAACAATAAAGCCATTGCATTTGGCATCCTAGAGCGACGAGGAAAGGTATACACAGTTATAGTGCCAAATGCAAGTGCAAGCACGTTAATGAATGAAATAAAAAACAAAACGAGTAAAGGCTCAGTGTTTTACACTGATGGGTGGAGGAGTTATGCAAGCTTAGAACAGTATGGTAAACACAACATCATCAAACATCATGAAGACCAATTTGCTAGTGGACGTAACCACATTAATGGAATAGAAGGATTCTGGAGTTATGCAAAAGAAAAATCAACAAAACTAATTATCCCTTCTACCTAAAAGAAATGGAATTTCGTTTCAACCACAGAAACGAAAGTATTTTTAACCTACTATTTGATATAACTATAAGGAGGCAAGTTTAGTGCGGATTTCCGCTAATCACCAAAATCTATTATAAAATGAATAAAAAAGGTGGAATTCATCATGAGAAAGTTTATCAGGATATTATGAGATATCTGGGAATATCGCTCATTGTCCTAAGCATCATCCTGACTGTTTCATCAATAGCCATAACAGGCTATTCAACAGGCTATTCAGTAATTGAAAGAGTAATCGACGAGAATTTCAAAGTGCTTGGAGTGATATTCTTCCTCGGCGGATTAGTGCTGTTGTGGATAGCTCACACTGAAGATAGCAGAGAAGCGGCAAGCACGACAGCAGCAACAGCAGTGCTGGAGGAAAGAGTTGAACCAAGCATTCATGTTTATTGCACGCATAAAGATCCAAACAGCAAGAGCTTCAAAGCTGAAAGAGATTACCACATAACAGATCCTAATAACGACTGGGGTGGAGAGTCAACATCGCTAGGAGAGTTTAGAAAAAAGATGACCGAAGCAAAAAGCGTTGGAACTCTTGAATATATTCAGCAAGTTGACGGGCCCAAGTTAAGAAAGATTGCTGAGTCAGAAAGACCGGAGTCATTAATTGCAAGAGAATTTCTGAAAGCAATGGAGATGCCTTATAGCGATACTAATCATCAAACTTCTAGAATAAGTCAAGAAAACGAAAAAACAATAGAACGCGCATTCAGGCAGTATGACGGAACAATAACCTCTGAAATAATGAGCGTTATGGGAGGGCACGGATATCATTTAGTTGGAGGAACAAGAAAGCATAAAAAATGGAGAAATAATAATCCCGGCTATCCGGTAATTACAATGTCTTCAACACCTTCAGATAACAATGCCGGAAAGAATATTGCAAGAGATGTAGTAAGAGCGTTAAGAGGATAGTTATCCAATATCTATCCTTTCAACATCAAAGATCATCTTTTTTAAATTCTCAGCAAGTTTATCAATGTCTGCTTCTCTGTATCTTGCAACATAAGCTATGCTTGTAAAATCCTCGCCACGGCTGCCAGCCAAATCCCCAAGCAAGAAAGCGTGATTATAAGACTCTAGCGGACGAATATCATTTTGAAGGCAGAATTCCATTGCAGTATCAAGAGAACGCTTAGCTCTCTCAAAACTGCCAGGAGTTTGAGTCCTAAGGCTAAGGTATATGGCATCTAAATGCTCTCTTCTGTCATTATAAATCCTCCCAAGCCATATGACAAGATCATGCTTTACAGAAAGCCCCTTATTGCTCTGGGGCACAAACAAATAAGCATGCCTTGGGTTTTCTTTAGTTTCAAACACGCTTTCAGAAACTTCAGATTCTGTTCTTTCTTCGCTGCTCATAATAAAAGAA
This sequence comes from Candidatus Pacearchaeota archaeon, assembly GCA_018304165.1. Taxonomy (GTDB): domain Archaea; phylum Nanobdellota; class Nanobdellia; order Pacearchaeales; family GW2011-AR1; genus JAGVWS01. Next base: position 15,283 of record JAGVWS010000024.1, on the reverse strand, counting down.
TTGAGAATATCTTTATAAATCTTTCCTAAGCTGTTTCTTTTAAGTCGTAACAATAGTAGGCTTTAAAAATGGTGCTTGCCGATAACTTAGATGGCTAGCTTAGACATCGGATGCGGAAGCAGCAAACATCCAAGCTCTGTCGGGCTTGATTCAAACGGCAGTTTAGAAGGAGTGGATGTAGTGCATGAAATTAAGAGAGGAAGATGCCTGCCTTTCAAAGATGATGCATTTGATGAGATATACTTGACAGACATTATAGAACACGTTGAAGACATCCCGTGGCTTCTAAGCGAAGTGCACAGAGTCAGCAGGAATGGAGCAGCAGTTAATATAAGATATCCCCATTACAGCGGAATAAACGCTTATGGAGATGTAACTCACAGGCACTTCCTTTCACTTGGAGCATTTGACCATTTTGACCCGGATACTGAAAGCGGAAAGAGATACCAGTATTACAGGATGTTTGAAAGAAATTTTCCATTTACTATTAAGGGCATTGAGCCGGCATTCAGAAGAGGAGGTTTGAGATGGCTTGTTTACAACTGCATGGGCGGAGCAAAAAATGAGGCGAGACTAAGCAGAATATTCCCGATTGAGAATGTGAATCTTGTTATGAGAGTGAGAAAGGATTGATTAAAAAAGTAAATTTATGCTATCCTCATTAAATAATTTCAGGACTGCACATACGAGCTTATCATGGGTCAATTTCATAGAGCTAATTATAACAGCCTTATGAAATAGTTTCTGGATAAGACACCAAAAAAGGCCACCCAAAGCTTTATAAACCGAAAGGTTTATAAATCAACATTAAAGTTCAGCATTAAAAATTTTATTATTATATAGTAGTTGGAAGTTTTATGGCAGGCAAAAAAAGTTTGTCCAAATCTGGCGGCTCTGGTTCTGGTCCCAGCAGGTCGCTTAAAGTGCAAAACATCGTTGCTACAACCTCCTTGGGAAAGCCAATATCATTAACCAAACTGGCCAGGACCCTCGTAAATACTACTTATAATCCGGAGCAGTTTCCCGGAGTAATACTCAGAGTAAAGGAGCCAAAATCAGCAGTTCTTGTTTTCAGTTCAGGCAATTTGGTATGCACAGGAACTAAGTCAATACAGCAAGTCAGAGAGGTAATTGAATCTGTAATAAGACAGCTGAGGAAGATTAATGTAAGAATAACTGAAAGGCCTAAAATCAATGTCCAGAATATTGTAGCTTCGGGAAGCATTGACCTGATGCTCAATCTTAATTTGCTTGCTTTGGAGCTTGAAAATACAGAATATGAGCCAGAACAGTTTCCGGGATTAGTATACAAGCTTACAGAGCCGACAGCTACTTTCTTATTATTCAGCAACGGCAAGCTTGTATGCACCGGCACTAAAACACGCCAGCAATTAGCTGAGAGCATGATACAGCTGATAAAGAATGTCAAGGCTGCTATAAGGAGACTGAAGGAAAAGTAATTCTAGTCAACCAAAAGAATTTTAGCAACGAGTAATCCTTCTTCTAACGTCTCAACCCTGAAACCAGTTAGTCCCCTAACCATGCCATGATCATGAACATTTCCCTCTTTTTCCATAACAGTAATAACAGGTTTTCTAAAAGCATCAGCCCAGCCATACTCAATCATTGTACCAATAGAAACTTTTTTAGCATCAAGAAGATTAGCAATCATCAAATCACAAGAAGTAGTATCAAACCTATCACGAGTAACAATGCCTTTTTGTACTGTTAGGGGAGTAGCTATTTCACTGCCATCATAAGAATCTTTAATGGCTCTTTCTTTTCCTAAGTTTTCCTTGCCACGCATCGGAGAAACAGCCCTAATACCCCAAGATTCCAGCTTAGAAGCAGCTTCCCTACGCCAATCTGTAGCACCAGAATAATCATTGCCCATTATTGGACCAGCAAGATAAACAACCCCCATATTTTTATACAAAAATACCGAGCTTTTAAGGATTTGTATAATTCATTTTTATGTCACTTCTTAGTTTTTCTAAAGGTTTCAAAATATATCTTCTTGCAATATAAAACCATAAAAAGCCCCTTACATAATCTAGATTATGGAAAAACTCATGGAAAAAAGAATGAAGCCCGAGGAACTGATTTTGGAGGCGAAGAACTTCTTTGATGCCCATAAGAAGGAAATAATTGGAAAGGCCGCGAGAGCCGAGAACAAAGTGATTCATGTGAACTTTGATGAGGTGGCTTCTTTCTCTCCTATGATTTCCGAGAACCTGATGGGATATCCTGAGGAAACTCTGATATTCATGGAGACTGCTCTTGAAGAGGCGGGAATAATACAAAACGCAAGAGTGCGTCTTTTAAGCCTTCCGGATTCTCACTCTGAAAAAATAAGGAACCTTCGCTCAAAGCACCTCAATAAATTCATACAAATTGAAGGAATAATCAGGCAGGCTACTGAAGTAAGGCCGCAGGTTGTTAATGCAAAGTTTGAATGCCCGACTTGCGGAACTATAATTTCCATCCTTCAAATAGAAAGCAAGTTCCGCGAGCCCAGGAGATGCTCGTGCGGAAGAAGGGGAGGATTCAAGCTATTGTCAAAAGACATGGTTGATGCCCAGAAAATAGTGGTTGAGGAATCTCCGGAAGATCTGAGCGGAGGAGAACAGCCCAGAAGAATTTCAATATTTCTCAAAGAAGATTTGGTTGAGCCAAAAATGGAGGAGAAGACAACTCCGGGAAGCAGGGTGAGAGTTATAGGAACTCTTAAGGAAGTTGTCAAGCATATCCAGACCGGCGGGCAGCTGACAAGGTATGACATTGCTATAGAGGCAAACAACATAATCCCTCTTGAAGAATCCTATGAGGAAGTAATAATAGATGAGGAAGATGAAATCCAGATAAGGGAGCTTGCTGAAGATAAAAAACTCTTTGAAAAAATGACGAATACAATAGCTCCGTCAATATATGGATACAAGGAAGTCAAGCAGGCCTTGGTATTGCAGCTTCTTGGAGGAGTTAAGAAAACTCTCCCCGATGGAACTACTAAAAGAGGCGATATGCACATTCTTCTTGTGGGGGATCCTGGCGTCGCGAAAAGCATAATCCTGACATTCATGGCAAATATAGCTCCAAAGGGAAGGTATGTTGTCGGAAGGGGCGCGTCAGGAGCTGGCATAACTGCAACAGTAGTCAGGGATGAATTCCTGAGAGGATGGAGCCTTGAAGCCGGAGCAATAGTTCTTGCGCATAGAGGAATGCTGGCGCTGGACGAAATGGACAAGATGGACCCTCATGATACCAGCGCAATGCATGAAGCGATGGAGCAGCAATGTTATCATAAAGACTTTGAATTAATGCTTGCTGACGGGTCTAAAATAAAAATAGGAAAATTAGTTGATGAATTAATTAACAAAAGCCCCAATAATATCCAAAAATATGCTAATAGTGAACTCTTAGATCTTAATGATGGAATAAAAGTTTTGACAACTGACTTTGAATCAATATATCCAACGGGGATAAATAGGGTTATGAGAAAGAAAGCACCAGATAAATTTGTTAGGATAAAACTTGCCAATGGCAGAGAAATAACAGTAACTCCCGACCATCCATGCTGGGCAGTAGATAGTGGAAAGATAACAACCAAGAACGCTAAGAATTTATCAATTGGGGAATTCTTCCCAATACCTGGAGAATTACCTATTGAAGGAGAAGAACAGTCTTTTGAGATTAAGCCTTTCAAAAACGGCCCACAACTATGCAAAATATTAGGGTATCACATTTCTGACGGATGTTATAGTGTTAATCGCGGCAAAAAGAATGGTATACAATTCTGGAATAATGACAAAGACCTGATTGATGATTATTCAAATGCTGTAAGATCATTCTTCGGGAAGAATCCTAGCTTATCAACAAGAGGAAAACAATTTGAGGCGTGTGTAGTGTCAAAAGATATCGTTGAATTCTTGATGGGCATCGATAAAAATTTGATGGAAAGAGGAATTTTAAAAACAATTCCTGATAGAATAATAAATTGTAAAAAAGAGGATTTGTCATTGCTGATAAGAGCATTATTTGATGGTGACGGTACAGTAGTTAATGTAAAACGTAATGGATGCAGAGCGAGTTTGATAACAGAAAATAAAAAGCTTGCAGAACAAGTCAGCGAAATACTATTAAGATTTGGCATAATTTCATCCATATATAATGACAGAGAATTCTTCAAGGTAGATGTTACGGGAGCTGAAAACTTACTTAAATTCCACAATCAAATAGGGTTTACTTCTATTAAGAAGAGAGAAAGACTTAAAAGATACCTCCAGACTGCAAAGACCTTTAGGTCGATAACAGACATAGTGCCAAATGTTTCAAAATCCATAAGAGAGATATTTAAACACTTAAAAATAAATGCTGAGAGAGACCTGAAAACGCAGATAGCAGTAGAAGAACATCATAAGCATAGAATATTCCTTCAAAAAATGATTAAATTAGCGGAAGAAAAAGTTGATAGACTGATTGAAGGGCAAGATAAAATAAGAAAAGCCAATAGCAATAGGGAAATGAGGACAGTAAGAGAAAAGTTAGAATTGTCAAAATTAAGCCTATCTAAAAAGTTAGGATTAACAAGGTATATGCTAACCCAGAATGAAAAGATGGAAGAATTAGATAAAAACTATAAAGATGTTTTGTTAAATGAGATTACCGGAATGTTAGCTATTATTCCAAGAGTTAGAGAAATGAAAAAATTGGCTTTTGGAAAGATAAGGTGGTCAAGAATCAAATCCGTGGAAATTATTGATAATACTGATTCTGAATGGGTTTATGACATAACTATAGAACCAACCTGGGCTTTTATCTCTAATAACATGGTGCTCCATAATTGCGTCAGCATCAGCAAGGCAACAATTCAGGCAAGGCTGAGGGCAGAAACTTCAATACTCGGAGCGGCTAATCCAAAATTCGGGCGCTTTGATCCTTACCAGACAGTCGCCGCCCAAATTGACCTTCCTCCGGCATTAATTAACAGATTTGATATAATATTTATCATGAAAGACCTTCCAGACAGAAGCAAGGATGAAGCTATAGCAGCCCATGTTCTCATGGAAAGCAAGGAGCCGAAAGAAAAGGGAGCTATAAGCAGGGATCTGTTCAAAAAGTACATCGCTTATGCCCGCCAGCGTATTAAGCCGCAGCTTACTGACGAAGCAATTGATGAGATAAAGAAGTTCTACGTTGACTTGAGGAACGTTCCTGCTTCTATCGGCTCTGAACAGGCAACAAAACCCCTCCCAATATCAGCAAGGCAGCTTGATGGATTAGTAAGGCTAAGTGAATCTTCAGCAAAGCTAAGGCTGAGCAATATAGTTACAAGAGACGATGCCAGGATGGCAATTGAATTAATGAGATATTATTTAATGAAAGTGGGATATGATTATGAAACCCAGACTTTTGACATTGACAGGATAGCTTCAGGAGTTTCAGCAAGCCAGAGAGGCAGAGTTATGGCCGTGAAAGAAGCCCTTTCAAAACTGGAGGGCAGGCTCGGGAAGCTGATACCCCTTGAAGAGCTTAAGAGAGAGCTTCAGGGGAAGATTAATGAAAAAGAGATTGATGAGTCTCTTGAAAGGCTTGCAAGGGCAGGAGATATCTTTTATCCAAGAAAAGGATTTGTACAGGTTATGTGATTTCATGTGACATCACCTGATCTAAGGAGATAAAATGGAAGAACAAATAAAGGAAATTATGAAAATTACATCAGATAATCCTGATAAAGTAAAACCTGAAGACAGAAGATTTCTAATAAGCGATAGTTCATCACGAATAAATCATGATGACCAAATGTTAATGAATAATCAAACAAGATTGTTTGCGATAGTTGCGATAATTATTTCTGTTTTGGCTGTTATTGTATCATTAATTATATCGTTGAATTTAAACAAAGAAAGCAAAATCCTTTTTGTTGGGTTATTAATTACACTTACTACTTATTTAATTTGCCATACTTTTAATTTTAAAAGGAATTTTAAGAAAGACCGAAAAGAATGGACTAATGTTCGTGGAAAAATATTAAATCATCATTTTAACTATCTAAAAGATTAAAAGGGTATAAAATTAATTCATAATCATGATAGCTACAGAAATAAAGAAAAGAAACATTGCCTACAAATTAAGAGTCGGCGACATACTCAGGGGCCAGCCGATAATGGATTCATCGGCACTTGATAATTCAGGAGCTCCAAGATTTAAATTCGTGGAATTAGGAGATAAACAGGTAGTAAGAGCAAACATCGTTGCAAACGTCGTTGACAAATTCTCCAGCGAAGGCGAAAAGCAGTACTCCACCCTGACTATTGATGATGCCTCGGGACAGCTCAGGCTCAAGATGTTCGGGGATGATGTGGCAAAATTTGAAGGCATAGCTCCGGGTGATACTGTCATGGTTATTGGCTTTTGCAGGTTTTTCAATAATGAAATATACATATCGCCGGAAATAATCACAATTAAAGACCCAAGGTACCTGCTTGTAAGAAAATTGGAATTGGAGAAAGAAGCGCCAAAGCAGCATGACAAAGAAGAGGTAATAGCTGTCAAGGACCAGATAATCAAAATGATTAAAGAGAGCGAGGAAAATGGGGGAGTTGATGCAGATAAATTAATAATGACTATCAAGGCTCCTCCGGAGCTGATAAACCAGGAAGTAAAGAAGATGCTTGAGGAAGGGCTTGCCTACGAGCCAAGGCCCGGAAAGATAAGGTATCTGGGATAGGACAGATAGGATATAAATTATTATACTGTGCCTTTAGAAAGATCCATTGGGTTGATGGTTACAGTATCTCCGATAATTAATTTAGAAACGAGCAAAGTTATTAGGTTATCAGTGATGGCAAGTACTATCAAGTACTTATTGATGCTTACATAATCGGATTAAAGTTAATGGTTAATTTCTAATTCTATCCCTAAATTGTGACTGTATCGAAGATACGCGGTTATAAACAACGTTTAAAAACTCTCTTTCTCTTTTCCCCTCATGGAAACATACGAGGAAATGCTTGAAGAAGCCCTGCAGAAAGTAAAACCTATTGAGAGCAGGGCTTTCGCTGACAGGTTTGAAGTTCCTAAGGCTCAAGTCATCGGCGAAGGAAAGAAGACCATCGTCAATAACTTCAGGCAGATAGCCAGCTATATCAGAAGAAATCCTGAACACCTTCTGAAATACATTCTTCGCGAGCTGGCAACTCCCGGCGTTTTAAAAGGAGACAGGTTAATTATGCAGAAAAGAGCAGCAGGCGAGATGATTGATAATAAAATAAAGTCATATACCGAAGAGTTTGTTATATGCCGCGAGTGTAAAAAACCAGACACTGAATTCGTGAAGCAGGATGGCTACTTGTTTGTCCATTGCTTAGCATGCGGAGCAAAGCACAGCGTGAGGAGCAAGATTTAGCTGACACTTATCTTGCTTCTGAAGCATAATATTCTATTTAAACTCTGAAACATTACACTTGTGATGGGAGGTTATGAAAGGGAGATTAGTGGAAAGCCTAACTTGACGTTCAGGCCGGAACATAGAGATACTACCGAAGAAGCACTTGCACGCTTATATCCTGCACGTTTGGGCCCTTGCTTGGCTAAAATCCAGGATAGCAAGGACTGGGTTACTATTGAAAGACCCGGATATTTCGGAAAGAAAAGAGACGAGCTGATTGTGAGATGGAATAAGGAGCACGGCGAAGGAAATTGGCGATTGGTATGGAATTTTGGCGATAATTTCCTTGATAGACCTGCTTCATTAAGGGTTTATGAGGATGCGTACTATGAATTCTTAAAAGTCAACCCTCAAATCTTAGAATGGCTTGTTAATACAGCCTCAAATGTTTATGATACTGCACCTTCAAATGTTAGAGCTGGGTTAAGCTATGATGTTCAGGAAACGCCAAATGCTCACCTTCATGACATTGCAATAAGATGGGCAGTTTTAAGAAATGGAGAAAGTTTTAGAGGAAATCATGTCATGCAAGTACGCGGGCCTGGAACGGAAGGAGAAAGATTATCTCCTTATCTCGTGCCATTCCACAAGCCAGAGTTAATACTGCCCGACGCGGGAGATGTAAAGGATTATGGAGATAAAAGCAAGTGGTGGAGAAAACTTGGAATTCCCTTGAGCGTTGAAGAATTCTACCAGCACAACAAACAATTGCAGGTAAGGAAATAGTATTCTTTACTATCTTTGAAATTTGGGAACAATTATTGTTAATGCCGCTTAATAAACTGCCATAGCTAACCCTGTACGGATGACTCTTAATACCTCTTGGTAACACTCTCTAAAAAATCATAAGTTTTCTTTGTTTGCTCCAGCATAAATTGGTAATAATTCTTTGCTTTGCCATCACTTGCTTTAGCCAGAGCATTGAAATATACTGCTTTATTTTCTTTGTAAACAATTATTGGCTGGTAGCCGGAACTTATTAAAATTTTATTCATGATAAGCCTTCCAGTCCTGCCATTGCCATCCAAAAAAGGATGAATCACTTCATATCTTTTATGAAACTCAAATGCCAAAATTAACGGATGAATCTTGTTTTTACTCTTTTTATACCACTGAATAAGGTTTATTAACGCTATTTCTACATGTTCCGGCGCTGTAGTCTCTGAATTTCCGACAATATTGGAAATTTTTTTAAAACCCTTAGGATAAAATACTCCTTTTTGCATTTCCAAATCCTTAGTCAAAATATGATAAAGTTTCTTTATAGAAGAAAGATTAAACTTGAATGATTTCTTTAAATAATCAAAGGCTAAAATAGAATTTTTAACTTCTTTAACCTCATTCTTATCAGCGTATTTGGTATCACCCCTGTCAATAATGTCCCTAACTACTTCAGGAGGAATTTTTGAACCCTCGATATTATTAGAGTTGAATATGAACTCTTTAGCAAATTCAGTATCTACTTTTGCTTCGCAATTCTTAGCATCCAGTAAATTATTCAAAAGAATGGATTTTAATTCTATTTCTTCTGGTAATGTGGGGTTATGTGAAACAAAAGAAATAACTTCATTCAGATACTTCTTTCTGAATAAAAACTCTTCTTGAGAAATTGAATCTAAATTATCTAATAAAAACTTCTCCTTATTTACTGTTGGGAACTGCAAACCTATAAATTTTTTTATAACAAGCAAATCACCCATAAAAGAAACCTTTTTCACAAAAGAGATATAATTGTTACTGGAAGTTTTCTTTGTTTCTATATAGCTCATAGCAAAATGAATCCTGTTTAGTTTAAAAACCTTACTATTTTGGCAGGAAAATAAAAGCTACTTAAACGAGGAAGATAATAGATATTCTTACCTTTTTGGCAGGAAAATCCCAGTATTACTGAATTCGTTTGAGATATTTTGACTTGATGCTCCCGCTGAAGAAATACCTATTAGTGCAGAAAACAAAGGTAGCGATTAGAATCTTATTTCTGCTATTTGTAGTAGTTTAAGGAATATTCATTAACTGCCCTCATCCCAATCTTTCGCAAAAAAGGTTCATCCCAAACAAATCATTCAAAAGATATATTTATAAAACCCTAAATTAGCCTTAATTATACGAAAGGAGGAAAAGCATAAGATGGCATTGGAAGGATATTGCGTTAAATGCAGGGAAAAGAGAGAGATGAAGGACTTTAAGATTAGCCCGACAAAAAGAGGCACATTCATGGCTCTTGGAAAATGCGTGAAGTGCGGGACAAAGATGGCTAAGATTATGTCCAAAGAGCAGGCAGCAAAGTTCAAGTGAGCTTGAACTTTTGTTTTTTATTTAATTAGTTATAATATTTAGTAGGGTCTTAAGAAGTTAGTTACACTAAAGGAAAGGAAAGTTGCAAAGCAGGTGCTTATTGAATAATAACCTATCCTTATAAACAAAGGTTGAAGGTTTTGTTGTTGATAAATTGCATATACTAACCCTATGCTGATGACTGTAAGTTAAACTGAATGTATTTAACAATTCTAAGTTAATTTACTAAAATAACGGCGGATAATTATAATGAAAGATGTAATATTAAACAGTTACTTCATTTTCCCGATACTCATAGCAGCAATAAGTTGACAGAAACGTTAATTGATAAGTTTAAAAATAAGCTAACCACTCAACTAATATGCCATCGCACCTCATCAAAGTCCACAAGACTTACAGGCTTGTTGTTGCTGTATGTGATGCAGAGCTCCTCGGAAAGAAGTTTGAGGAAGGAAATAAACAACTGAACATAATGCTAAACTTCTATAATGGCGAGGAGATACAGGAAGAGGAACTCATGAAAACACTAATAGACCTTGCTAAAGAAGACGCCACATTTAATATTGCTGGAAAAAGTTCCGTAAACTGCGCCCTTAAATGCGGGATAATCTCCAAAGCAGGCATTAAGAAAGTGCAGGGCGTGCCTTTCGCGCTGGTGTTGTTGTGATATCATAAAATATTCTGAGTGAAACAGAGTTCTGTTAAGCCAACAGGTGATGCAATAATAAATTTCATTATTTTAGCTTCTATGAACTATAAAAATTAAGGTTCAGTAATCATATTTTTTAGATAACTAATAACACATGAATATCATCGGTAAATTATCGTTTTTAATGTATTTATCACCTTGTGACATTCTCCGTCCCCTAAAGGTTTGCCCTTCGGGCAAATCCTCGCTTCGCTCGGAGGACGGCGTCATTAATTAATATCCGTAACATGTTCTCTCGAATATGTCAAGATGCTGGAGCTTGCATCTTGAGCACACTCAAGATGTCAAAATGTTGAAGTATTACATTTTGAGCACACTCAGGAATTAGTATTCCTGATGTTTTTAAATCTTGATGCAGCAACAGACAAAATGGTCAAATATTTAAGTCTGTTGCTATAAATGCAAGATATTGTATATTTATCATAGGGTTTCACCAAAGCCTGAAACGCCAGCCGCATGGTTACTAACGATGATAAATACTATCAAACCATTATCAAAGTTAACCTGATTGGATTAACATTATCAGTTTATTCCTGAATCTATTGCTGAATTAGTTTATATCGGAGATACTCTTATAACTCAAAATTCCTCTCCAGTGCAATAATCCTTTTAAAGAAGAGCACTCTGCTTAAATAATGAAGAGAGATATTCTATTTTTAACATTAACATCTCTTTTCTTACTAACTTTGGTTTTATCTGCAGTCTCCGCGGCTTCTGCATCATGCCTGAAGTCAAGCGACGATTATGCTGTTGAAGTTGTCCTTAACAAGCCTGAAACTGAATACAACCTAAATTACCTTTCAAATGCAAAGAATGTTATTTTGAGAGAGGGCAGATACACTTTCCTGTCCCATTACTCCAATGAGCTAATGGTTGTTATCTCTGAAGTTGACGGCTCTGTAAGCGGAGGGCAGGCAGGACTTTCAATAAGGCTCCAGATGCCCACTATTTCATCAAGGGAAAGCGTGCATGTCCTTGATATAATCTCAAAGTCCATCAAGGGCAGAATAATCACAGAGAATGTTTCACAATCTTCATATAATGGCTGGCTAATAGACTGCACCGATGAAAGGGTGATATCTGAATGCAAATTCATAAATGATGGCATGGCTATGAGAGCCTATTTAGAAGACAGCCAGTACAATGTTGAGCTGGAGATAAGCCAAAATATTGGTTCGTGTGATGTGGATGGATGCAATGGAGGTTATTGCGTCAGGAGCGGAGGAAGCTCAACGTGCATTGACAAAAACAAAAGAGAAAGCGCAGAGAGCATGCTGAAATATGCGGGGCTGATAGAAAGCTTTAATGAGTTCTCCAGTGCTTACAGCATTGTCAGGAATGGCATTTCTCCCATGCCCACAATAAGTGCTGATCTGCCGGAAGAAGAATCTGAAGCCAAAGACGGGGCTAAAAAAATAAACTGGTCTGAAGCCCTTGAAAAGGAACTATCATGGTTAAAGAGCCAGAACATAGTGAGGATATTAAATAATGACATAGAGGAAATATCCCCGCTTGCTATGCAGGGAGCGGCAGGGCAGAACAACAGGATAGTCTATGCCAAGGACAGGGTGGGAGCGGCAAGGTGGATTTACTACAAGGATTCAATAGAGCCGTCATTGAGCCTTGAAAAAGAGTGCGGAGAGTTTGTTATATCGAAGGGAATAACGGGAGGAGTAACATTTGAGGCCGCCGAAAGCGGGCTGTATTACATAATCCCCATAGCCCTAGTGATAATAATTCTTCTGATTTTTGCTTTAGTAATAGTCTTCACCAGGTGGAATTACGAGAGGAAGAAGAAATGATGGCGGGTAAAGAAGGGGTGAGAGGAGGAAGAAGATTGCAACTTCCTTCTTTCCCATAAATAAAATATGTCAAGATTTTTATATGTCTTTTTGTTGTATTTATTATGACTTATTCAGTTTATACCACTCAAAGTTTTGACAAAGAGGTTGAAAAATTATCTAAAGGTGATAAAGATATCATTCAAAAAATGTTTCTTAAAATTAGAGATAATCCTTATGCTAGTGATCAATTAAGATATAAAAATTTAAGAGAAAAGAGGATTAGAGAAAAAAGAGTTTACTTTCTGGTTTATGACAATTTGCAGGCTGTGCTCATCGTTGCAATAGGCGGTAAAAAAGACCAGCAAGCAACAATAAACCATATTATCAGCTATTTTGATGAATACAAAATTTACTTAGAAAGACTGTTAAGGAAGACTTAGAACTTATCCTTATAGGTAAGGGTTATGTTGTTTTGTCTTTGATTAATTGCCTATAACTAACCCCATGTGGATAGACACTTAGGCAACTCTTCTTATTCTACCTGCTTTAACATCTTCTAAACTCTGTTTAAACTGCCTCAATAAATCAAAATCTATCTTTTCTAATTCTCTCAATCTTGCTAATTGAGTCTTCAACATTTCATACTCATCTCTTGATATGCTTATCATTTCCATAATTATCATAAGGAAACTAAGTTTTTAAGATTTTTGGTGTGGCGAGTATCTCCGCTCCAGTCCCAATTTAGCAAGAAGATTTAAAGAATCAACCAATAATGTAAGTCCTCTTAATAAGCACGAACAGGCATGAGCAAGCATTTGTTAGCAGTTACCATCAATTGAACTCGTTATAAATGTAGTATTTAACTAACAATGGAACTATCTTTAATAGTTATATCATTCTTATGATGCCATAATAACTATCCATCGGAGATACTCATGGCTCATATCTTAGGATAATTCAATACATTAGAACTCTTCCTTATGCTTCGGCTCTGATATGAAATAAGCCCTGTTGCTTTGGGATTCAATGATTTTTCCGTCTTTTTCATAGACAACAGTGGCTTTTGGAAGCTCAAATCTTCCTATAATGCCCACCTTAGAATAAATTATGTAGCTCAAAACTCTCTCCTCGCCCTTGTCTAAGCTTTCAATGTTCCATTCAAGCCTTCTGTTTGCTGCATCAAACCTGCTTGGCTGGATAGCACCAAAGCGCTCATATAACTTGGCTATTGCGGGAACCCTGTCAAATATTTTAATTCTTTCAGCAAAAGACTTTCCTTTAAGATGTATTGAAACTCTAAGCGCAAACTCTCCCCCCTTTGCTCTGACAAACCCGACTCTCTTCCTTATTATTATATGGCTTCTCCTGTACATACTTATGAAGAATGCAAGCACGACTGCTGCAAGAACAATCAGCAGAGGAAGGAGCCAGCCCGTAGTTACGCGGACTGTAAAGATTTCGCCCGGCTTCAGCTCTTTTTGCCAATAGTAATAAACAGAAGCCCCCTGCCTTTCCACTTTGTAAGGCTCCAGATCAAAGGTTGTAAAGAGCCTTGAGATTATATTTTTCTTTATGACTATATCTGCCACCGTTTCAAGGTTGCCTTTATTGACCTTGCTGATGACAGTCTTTCTTATAGCTATGCCATAACTCTCCTCTTCCGTTTCTAATAGACTCTTCTCGCTGAACTTTATATTGCTTTCAAACCTGTTTTTAATCCCTTCAATTTCCACATCGGCTTTCATTATGTACTGCCCTGCGCTTAATGATGATATTTTCGCCCTGTCAAGAGGAATGCTGAACTCTTTTTTCTCAAAGGGCTCCAGAGAAAATTCCTGCGAAAAATCAAAGAATACTGAAGAAAATTTTGCCCTGGCTTTGCTGAACCTTATATTGTAATTGTTCTTTATGTAAACAACAGCGCTCTCTGACTGCAGTTCTATCGAAGCAGAGCCTGCTGTGAAAGCGTCGCTTAGCTTTACCACATTCAGAGTAAGAGTGTCCTCCTGGATTCCCGAGTTTTCTCCTTTTATCTTATAAACAAACACTAAGGAACCTGTGTCCTGCTTTAAGTCCTTGTTAGGATAGACTCTGACAAGAATCTCCTTAATTTCTCCGGCACTTATAAAAAAGCTTTCCGTCGGCTCTATCTTGACTCCAACAAGGCTGTAGATAGTGAAGTAATCCTCCGCTCCGTTATTGGTTATTTTGAAACTGAAGACTGCCGGCTGGCTTAAGTCAGAGATAACAACATCACTGACAGGAGTTTTTTCAATGACTAAGTCAGCTGCTAAGACGCTCGTGCTTGAAGCCAGTACTAACACGAGAATTGCAGAAAACAGGAGGATAATATTTAATGAGCTTAATGAACTGCGTATCTTATTAACCATAATAGTAAGAACTTTGAAGAACATATTTAAAGAACATATTTAAAGTTTGTTATAGTGCAGTTATAAACGGGACAAACTTTAATCTCCGGGATTATCATGCTCTTCTCTTTTCTTCGGAACCAGAGCTGTCCCGTAGGCAAAATAGGAATTAATTCTGTAATTAACAACGACGACAGCGCCATTAGGAATATAATCTGAGGCAAAGCGTTTAGTAGTCATAAAATGGCCTGGATTTCCATGAGCATGAACGCCCACAGGATTATAATCAGATAAATCAATACCTTCGCAATCAGCCCATTCTCCGGCGCCAATAGTGAGAATTTTCTCCAGGGGTAATCTCAGCCCATCAGATTTTCCGGCATTCATTAATAAATGATTTGTCCAGAATTTATAAGCATTTATTCAGAAGAATATATAGTTCAGAATTAATCTCCCGGATTATCCGGCTCTTCTCTCGCCTTTGGAATCATGGTGTTGCCGTAGACCCAAGAATCTCGCCAGCAATTGCCTGATTACCCACCAACAGCCGAGTGAATAGTAAAGTTCACGACAACTTCTGCTCTTTGTAGAACCTTGTCAGCGAAAGTAGATAGTAAGTCTAGTGAATCTCCCAACCGCAGCAGAGCTGCGGGGATTTCTTTTTAATTAAATCACCATT
>JAGVWS010000010.1 GCA_018304165.1 Candidatus Pacearchaeota archaeon | reverse complement strand
TCCACCATAGCTTGCTCCCATGTAATCATCAGTTGATGCACTGGTATTTGGGCTTCCAGGACCCTGTCCAGTATCATAACCAAGGCCGGAAACATTGATCAGCCCTACCGATTCTAAAGTAAAGTTTCCTGTTATTATGTTAATACTATAATTTTGCGCATTACTATTATCTGAATGATTCATCACCCCATACGTCCCAATATAGAAATTCTGCGTTATATTCAAACTAGCGTTCCAGTTCATTCCCAATGTCAGCACTGATGCAGTTGAACGTCCAATGCTTAAATTATAGATGGCTGCCGGCACGGAGAGTACTGGCGCTGCTGTATATCCTCCATTGATTACTACGCAGTCCGTGCTCGTCGGTACTGCTCCGGTATTCCAGTTTCCTGCTACGCTCCAATTAGTTGTTGAGCCATTCCATGTTACGCAGGTTATTGTTTGTATTGAAAATAGCGTTTCATTTAGCGTTGCATTTTCATTTCCTCCAGTGTCATTCACATAGAACCATGCCCTGTGAGCCCCTTCAGTCATTGTGCCATTAGTATAATTAGCAAAGGTATCATTATATCTCTGCATTAATATTCCTTTTTGAGCATTGTAGAGCGCCGTTATTTCATCCGCCGACAGCGAGCGGTTCCATATGGCGACTTCATCAATGGAGCCGCTCACAAATTGGTCTCCTGGATAACCCATAATCTCTAAATTACCTGTGGAATTCGCAACTGGTCCTACTGATAACGACTGCGTATCGGCGAGCGCTCCGTTCACGTAGGTCAGTACCTTGCTCTGATTATATGTTAATGTAATATAATTCCGAGTGTTCACATTAAATAAACCAGTCGCTGTACTTACAGACACAGCGTTGATATATATAATAAAACCAGTGCCACCATTTCCAGAATAAATTAAGAATGAAGAGCCTCCGGCATACTTCGCAATAATATCTTGAGCATAAGTAGAATCTGCATAGTACCAAAAAGAAAGAGTCAGACCCTGCATGTTTGCAAACGATGGACTATCCTGTACCGTCACCCGGTCATCCGTCCCATCAAACCATCCCGCCCCCCTTATCTTCCCGCTCGTGTTTATCACCACTCCCCCTATCGCTGTTCCATTATTTTGATTCCCGCTGAAATCATAGATTCTTGTTGCGTTTTCTCCCCAAGCGGAATCATTGTCAAAATGATAGCTTGCTACCAGCCCGCTTCCGGCATTATAAAATCCAAGCGACGAATTTCCAACCTGCGAATCTAAATAAAGATACGCGCTTCCTATTAAGTCTTCGGTGGCTGTCAGATTGAAGTCAATTCTTGTTGTTCCCTTTGCATAGCTCGTATTAGTCGGGCTTTGTATAGTTATATTTGGAGCTATTACATCATTGCTCGTGTAGTAAATGTCTGTTCCATTGATTATTGACGTTATGCTTCTGTTGCTCGTGTATAATTCTGCTCTGTACTGGAAGTACTGTCCTCCATTCAATGTCAATGTCGCGTTAGTATTATAGTACGGCCCTTTCCATGTTCCGCTTGCTCCCGAACAATCGCTCGTTGAGCAATTCCTGACGCTGAACTGGAACCTGTTTCTCTGCTTATTATAAAGATTCAATATTTCAGTACTATTCAGCGACCTGTTCCATATTGCGACTTCGTCAATTGAGCCGTTGAAGAAACGGCTCGGGACTCCATTTAAATCAAGGTTGCCGATAGTTAATCTCAATGAAGTACCCCCATACAAAGCTGTTGAATCTATTAATGTATTATCCAAAACTCCATTAATGTAAATTAAATAAGCTGAACCGTTAAAGGTTCCAACAACGTGGTACCATTTATTCGGCACTGTCACAGTATTTGAAGTGACGAAAATGTCAGCACCAGGAAAAGTCCCAAAAGTAATTTGAGAATTACTGGTTCCACGAAGATCTGAAAGGTAGGGTATACCAGTACCATCATATTTTCTTGAAACCAACATATCTAAAGAATCTGGTTGTACATTTTCTCTCATCCAATAGCTAAGTGTCACTAGTGTAGGCGCGAGGGAAGCGCTATAAGGTACTCCTATGTAATCATCCCCCCCGTCAAACGTCCCCGCCCCTCTTATCTTTCCTGTCGTATTCATCACAACTCCTCCTGTCGCCGTCCCATTATTCTGCATTCCTGAAAAATCATAGACTCTTGTTGTGTTTTCTCCGTATCCGCTCTCGTTGTTAAAGTGGTATAGTGCTATCAGTCCTGTTAGATTAGTTTCTTCTGTTGCTCCGCTTGTTGCATTTATTTCGTTCCCTAGTATTCCTTCGCTTCCAGCGTAGCTTACTTGAATGCTTATATTATTCCATGTTGTGCTAGCGTTTGGTGCGGTATAGATTTTTGATGTGTATGTTCCAGCACTTGGGTATAACGATTTTTGTGCTTCGTAGATTGTTTCTATCTCGTTTGCGCTTAGTGTCCTATTCCATATTCCTACTTCGTCAATTGTTCCGTTGAAAACATATGATACATTACTAAATGAACCTACGAAGAGTTCTGACGCTCTTGACACCCACGCACTGAAATTTAATGATACATTGGTTACATAAGGTGTCGTGGCATTATTCGTAGTGTTTAAATAATACTTCATTTGCAAATACCTGTTGTTCGGTGTTAGAGTAGTGTTTAGATTTACTGCTGAATTCGTGAATGTTGAACTACTAGTATTTGTTGGCCCAACGAATGTTTCTCCACTGCATGCAGAATCATCACATGATTGCACTTGGTATCCTATTCCTCCATTTACAGCAGTATAATTCGTCGTTACCATTCCCCAGCTTGCATTATTATTAGGGTCTTCACTGTCAAAGACTTTCGTCGTGTATGTTCCCGATTGCATATAACTATTATTTTTTTGTGCATCGTATAATCGGGATATCTCCGCCGCTGAAAGCGAGCGATTCCATATTGCTACTTCATCAATTGAGCCGTTGAAGTAGGCAGTATCACTATATCCTGCCCGTCCTACTCTCCAATATACTATCTGGTCATCTACCGTTCCTCCATCGTTTCTGCTGACATTCAATACTCCATCCACGTATATTGCCATTGTTGGTGCTGAGCTCTGCCTTACCGCTACTATGTGGTGCCATCCTGTTTGAGAAAAGTTTCCTGTTCCTTGTATTCTTTGGCCGCTTGATGGTCCTCCATCCAGGTATATTCCTGCTTCCGTTACCTCAAAGTCCATACTTCCACCCCTAACTATTCCTCCTGAACCGCGATTTGAATTAATCCATACCGAGATAGTAAAGTTTGGCCTTGGTCCAGTGCTTGTAAAATTCAGTTGTTGAGTTGTATTAATCTCCACATAATCATTCGTTCCATCAAACATCATTGCCCCCCTTATCTTACCGCTTGCATTCACTACAACTTCATTTACTTTCGTCCCATTCATTTGATTTCCTGAAAAGTCGTACATTCTTGTTTCGCTTTCTCCATAGAGAGAATCATTATTGAAATGGTACAATAATGCCAATCCTGTCGTATTAAACCAACCAGAAGTAATTTCAGAATCAGCTAATATAAGTTGACCGCTGGAATTTGCAGTGGTGTTAGCAACGTATGTTCCTAGGTTCCAATCTGTTTGGTCGTTTACCGTGAATGATGATCCCGTAAATGCTGTAAATGTTTGGTTTAGGTATCCTGTAAAGTTTACTGCGTCCTTCAGCACTCCGTCAACATACATTATTATTCTGCTTCCGTTATCTGTTGCAGTTACATGGTGCCACTGGCTGTCTCTCAAGTCCGCGCTCCCGTCAACATATAACGAATTATTCAGATGGAATCTCGGCGCCCAGTTGCTCGCGCTTCCTATAAACAAAGAATACAGCCCCTGTCCCTGCAGGTTATCCTTTGCAACTATTCCTGCTTTCAGGGAGTTTTGTGTTGCTGTTGCATTAACCCACACCATTAATGTCATTCCTAAGCTGGTGTTTACTGATGAATTTCCTGCCATGCTCAAGTTAATGTAAGAGATTGTGCCGTCAAATGATAGAGCTTTTAGGATTTTTCCAGAAGTTATGGAAGTTATTCCCCCTGATGAACTCCCTCCAATTGCACTTCCGTTATTTCCATTACCTGAAAAATCATAAACTCTTGTGGCGTTTTCTCCATAAATGCTGTCATTATTAAAGTGGTAGAGAGCGACAAGTCCTGTATTGTTACTAACACCATACATTGCTATTTCGCTTTCATTCATATGATAGAGTGTTGTGTGTCCGCTTGCATTAGTCGTTGTATTAGAATAAACTGCTCCGCTCTCATTAAATAATCCTTGAGTGTTAATGATTATGTGGTAAGTCCTGTTTGATAAGCTTTCAACATTCCACTCCAGCATGTCAATAATATTATTGTTATTTTTATCAATAGCCTCAAACAAAGCATCTCTATTGTTATTAATATCCAATAACCTTAATTGGTCAGCATTACTGATGTTTAGGTTTTCTGCTATTTTGGTGAAAGCAGTTATATTAGTGTAGTGCTGGCCGTTCGGCTCTGGCGCGGTTATTAATACTTCCTTAATTTCCTTATTATTAATATCCAACTGCGTTTCCACGCTATACGGCGGTGTGGTATAGTATTCTATCTCATAAGTCCTTTCTATTCCATCAGCAGGTACTTCTATCGTTATATTTTCTTGCGATGAAAGAGTAGTGTAAGTTTGGAACTGCTCAACATCAACCACATCATTAACATCACTACCAAAGTCGCTTGTTTCGCTTACAGCATAACCTGTTATCCCTGCCCTTCCTAATCCTAAGAATGAGAAAAACTTGCTAAAAAATCTCGCAAGCCAATTAGTCCTTTTCAAATTATTATCATTAATGACAAACCCCGTTATTGGGCTTGGATTATTAGCTATTTCTTCATTATCTTGTCGATTTGCATTATTAGTATTATTTTCTACTAATCCCGGAATATTATCTGTAGGCGCTGGTGCGGGGGCAGGTAATAGTTCTGGTAATTCAGTTATTGGAGTAGTGGTAGCATTAGTTTCGTTTGAGGGAACTTCAGGAGCTGGCGTTATTGGAGGCTTACTAATAGGCTGAGCAGGCGTTGAAGTTGTCGGTTGGCTGACATTAGTTGGTAGAGTAGGAGTAGTTGAACCAATCGGGGGGTTTGTAGCATTAATTAATTCTTTTTCCTCCCTTATTTTGCTATTTATCTGCCCGTTACTTACTAATTCTAAGGTTCCTACCTCCACGCCCTGGCTCATCTTTTTCAGGCTCGCGCTTATTGTTTCCTTTGGCAGGCTTATGGTTATAATTCCTGCCTCGCTCGCGTTGAGAGTTTGCACCCATCTAACAGGCCTTCCAAGATAAGCGGGGTCTTGTTTTAGAAAGTAAGAAGTTTCATTAACTGCTTCATCAATAGGCGGAGCAGAAGGCGTTGTAGGGCCTTTTTCAATATTGGAAGGAGTTTCTTCTTCCGGCTCCTCTGGTAATCCTATCGCTCTCGGTTTCGTATAAATTCCGCTAACCCTTGTTATTTCTTCGCCATTATAGTTCAGTGTTATTGTTACCGGCCCTTCTTCCAGATTTAGCTTGTTGTAAGGGATTACTATTTCTAACCCTCCACTATCTGTTACTATTTGCTCTGTCTGATCTGTCTGATTATTTGATGCTCCAAACTCTTCCCTTACTTCCTGATGCTCTGTTACAAAGACTGCATCATTCTCAACTATTGAATATCTTATTAGTGAGTCGCTAATTGGGCCTTCAGCCGTTCTTGCGCTGTTTGGAATTAGCTCAACTGTTTGCCTTTCAGATAATTCATAAATGAATTCTTCTCCAAACCTGACCTTTCCTCCAACAACCTTCTCGGGTTCTTCAAGCGTTATGAATCCCGTTATTGGAGCTCCCTTGTTTTCTTCTGAAAGTTGGTTATCTTGCGGAGATTCAAGTTGTATCGGCGCCGCCCGTTCAGGCGCCTCATGTTTACCTCCAATAACTCGAAATTCAAAGAATACTTCCGGGATGTTATAATACTTCAACGGCTCTCCAAAGCCCGTTCCGCTCCCGGAAATCGCCGTATTTTCCAGGTAATAACTACCCCAAACCGGATTAGAATTAGATACTAATTGCGAGATAGTGAAGTTTTGCTCATCATCTCCTTGCGTTATTGTTATTCTTGTTTCCGCCGGCAGTAATTCTCCTCTTTCCAGATTTATTACTAATGAATCTCTACTCAACTCAGCAACAGCGTGCCCTGTTATAAAAGCTCCCTTCATAAATAAAATAGAAAATATCACTGCTATTAACAAAACTCCAATCAGAGTAAAAACATGCCATGGTTTAGTGAAACCGGATACAGGATTAGCATGACCAACAGATGGTCTTGCTGTGGAGTAACTTCCGTAACCCCTCTTTAAATTATCAATGTGAAGAGTTCTGGATATACTGGAAACTTTAGGATGAGCCTTCAGGGGCGCCGACGGCAAAGATGTTCCGATATATCTTTTCTTAACACTGTTTCCAACCCTATAACTTTCATAATAATAAGGCCCGAAGGTCTTTCCATTCCTCTTTATGAATTTCTTGTACACCATCTCTTTTTTGGGTTGAGTGTCAAGGGTTGCCCTTACAACACCATCTTTTTTATAGTTGAAACTAATCAGCAAATTCTTTTAGAATATTATCTGCATGATAGCTTTAAATATCTTATGCTAATTTTATTAAAAATAGAAATCCTAGAACCCTTAGTTCTAGTGTGGAGTAACTCAAAAATACCTATATTTTCAGCCGTTTCAGCTCTTTAACCCTGTCAAAGTCAGAGTCGCTAGATGCTATCTCTCTTACTCCATTAATGATGGCTGTGGCAGCATGAATAGCATCGCGGGGATCGAGGCTATAAATTTGCCATAACTCCTCTGCCTTTTCTATTACTCTTTGAGTTGCATCAAGAAATATTAAATTTGGAAACGTCCGAAATTGCTTGCTTTGTTTAAATACTTCTTCAAAAGAGGCATATTTCTTTAAGGAAAAGACTATTTCATCCCATGTTAATGTAGATGTTACACCAGCAATTTTTTTAAGAGCAATTTTTTCTAAGAGCTCTTTGGAGAGTCTTCCCTTTTCTCCAGTGTCTAACACTGAATAAACAAAAATATTTGCATCAAGGTAAATCATAGCTTTCCTCTCTTATTCTCTTCAGCTCTTCAGGGGTTATGCTTCTTTTTTTCTTGATGGTACTAAAAAATTCTTCCAGGAATTTTTGTGGGTCTTCCCTCTTCAGTTTCACTTCGCTATTTTTTATCTCAAAGATAACATTTTCTCCGCGGTTTAAATTAAGAAGCTCCCTTATATCCTTTGGTATAACAACCTGTCCTTTCTCTCCTATTGGCCTTTTTATAATCATTAAATATCTAAGTAGGAATAGTATTTAAACTTTTTCCTACCAAGAGGTAGGAGTTTTAACTTTGTTTAAAATCGGTATAGGTAAGTATTTATTGCAGAATACAGCCAATAATTTATGGAAAAGAGGTTCATGTTGATTCTTCAGTTTATCTTAATCTTTGGAGAAAAGAGATAAAAAGAGGATAATCTCGGAGAGTAGTTTGAATAAAAGAGTAGAAACAACAAAAAGATAGGTCTATAAAGGTGAAACCTATTGCCTATCATAGTATACAAAAAGTTGAACCAAAATAGAAATTCTTTACCCTAGAACAATAATAGAGTAGAAATAATAAAACATCTTAAATGATCAATTGAATAAATCTTTCTTGTTAAAAACCTGAAGAACTATACCTTATTTACTTCTTCCCAGTTATCATCGTTTATCTCTTCAGATAGTATTTTTCTGGCTTCCCTCACAAGTTTTTCCGAAGAACCTTTATATTTAACGCTTCCAACTTCTTTCTCCCACATAAACCTCCTGGCAGTAGCGTCTTGCTTATCTGATTTCTCTTTCCTCTCTTTCATTATTTTAAGCAGGGACCGGGACTCGAACCCGGGAAAAAACGGGCTGCAGCCGTTTGCAGTAGCCGCTGTGCCATCCCTGCGTGAGTATAATAAATTATTCCTGCTTTTAAACTTTATTCAAACTAATTTTAGGCTATTCAATGCTTCTTTTATCCGAGGAATCTCTTTAGTAACATAATCCCAGACAGAATGCAGGTTTATCTCAAAATATGAATGCAACAAATTATCTCTTGCTCTTTCCATTTTAGCCCAGTTTATATGTTTATTTTCTTCTCTTAAAGAACGCGGCAGATGCTTGCTTGCTTCGCCAATAATTTCCAGTTTCCTTATTATAGCGTCCTGAATAGTTTTATTACTCTTAAACTCTTCTTCAGAAACTTTCAATTCTATAATTTGATCTATTGACTCTTTGATGTCTTTTAAAAACAACTTATAATCTCTATTCATAATCTCACCAACACCTCCTCTCTTAAAACATCTTCCCTTATTTCCTTTCTCAATAAGGGATATTCTACCAGATCCACTTTCCGTCCAAGCACTTCTTCAAGAGCCATTAATAAGTCAAGATATGCTGAATAATCCGCCTCTTTCGGCATCTCAACTAATATGTCAACATCGCTGTAAGGGTCATTTTCACCTCTTGCAAAGCTTCCGAATATTCCTGCCTTGGTTACACCATATCGCTCCAGTATTGGGGTCACTTTCTTCTTTATTTCATCTAAATTTCTCTCTCCCCTTGTGAATTTTGTCTTCTCCTTTATTTCTTCAGTCAACTTCTCAACCCATATATAAACTGCATATCCTCTTCTGTCATAAACCATCTTAAAATTCTCCTCCAAATACCTCATTATCCTGCTATACGTCTGCCACATAACCTTCCTTGGCAGCTTTCTAAACACTTCAGTCTTCTTATATTTCCCGGAATTGGCTTTAATAAACTCTTCAACCATCATAATAGTGTCAAGAGTAGGCGATCTTGCCCGTTTCTTCCCTTTAATGCCCATTGCTCTCTTTAGCTTATCAAACATAATAATATCAATAGATACTACTATATAAATCTTTTCATGGGCTTTTTATAAGTAATGGTTGTAAAACAAGAAAATTCCTACTTAAAATAGCTGTAATAAAAATATTACAATAAATCATTCAGTTTATTACTGAAATAAGTTCAATAAACAGGGCTTAAAACAATTAAATTATAATTACCTATCCGCATTATTATTAGGTGATTAGTCAAAATTCCATTTTTATAATATCAATTGAGCATATAAGAGTGTCAAGGCTCCTCTGAAAACATCCTGGAATAGAACCCTTCCTCTTTTTCTCTCTCGTTTTTCTTGCTGGAAAGTTCTTCCTGCTTCCCTTGCTCTCGTTTTCTTTCCTGCTTGCTGGCAATGGGAACATCAATAAGCCTTAAAACACCCTTTAGGACTATGCCATTAATGATCTCCTCTTCAAGTTCTGGAGTCAGATCACTAAAATCCTTCAAAAAGATAGGGGTTATTTTAACCCCCACATCCTTCTCATATCCTCCAAGCTCTAATCTCTTCTCTTTGCACGCCAGAAAGAGCTTAATCTCTCTGGCTTCTCCAGAATCTCTAGTAGAATCTCCTCTAAGATCATGAAGCCCGGCTCCCGAAACCACCATAACTTCCGGACTGCACTCTTTTTCCACATACTCAATCAGTCCAAGCTCCTTCAAAGCATGCAGGATATAGAGGTTCTTAAGATATTTAAAGTCACTATTATTAAGATTTGGAAAGTAAATAGGATAATTGCTTTCAGAATGTAATTTTTTTATTACAAGCCCCTTGCTCTCCAGCTCTTTAAGATATTTTTTGACTGAAGTAGGCGCTAATTTTATTCTGCGGCCTATCTCCCTAAGTTGAAGCCCTTCTCCCTTGTCCTTCCTGCCCTTCTCATCAGAAGAACCGCACTTAAAAAACTCCGCCAAGACCCTTGAGCGATTATCTTTTCCCATCATCTCCTTAAAACCTCTTAATATTCCATTTAGTGTAATAATATTGTTACACTAAAGTATTTAAACCTTTGTGCTGTGCTTCAAAAACCCCAAGAATTTACAAATTTTCATCAAAGCTTACTAAATTTCAGTAAAACTTTGAACCGAAACATTTAAATACTTAAACGTAATTACGTTTTTATATGGTAAGCGTTACATTAGCAATTCCGGAAGAAGTAAAAACAAAAATGGACCGTTTTTCCGAGATTAACTGGTCAGGATTTATTAGAAAGTCGATCATACAAAAAACTGAAGAGCTCGTCTGGAAGGAAGAATTGTTAAAGCAGTTGAAGACAGATAGAGACTTTGAAGACTGGGCTGTAGAAATGGGAAGAAAAGTAAATAAAGGCATCGCGGAGAAGTTAAGGAAAAAGGGGTTATTATAACGTGAAATTTGTTGTTGATGCAAACATATTATTTGCGTTAGCAAATCCTTCATCAGTCACAAGTAAAATTATTGAAAACTATGACCTGACTCTTATTGCTCCGGATTTTTGCCTTGATGAATTACAAAAACATGCAGAGATTATTGTCAGAAAATCTTCTCTCATGGATTTTGCTGCTGTCTTGCGACGAATAAGGTCTTTTGTTATTTTTATCTCTGTTGACGAGTATAAGACTTACTTCCATGAAGCTGCAAAAGCCTTATCGGACAAAGAGGATATTCCTTATCTGGCCCTTGCATTAAAAACAGGTTGCCCTATTTGGTCTAATGATAAGCAGCTAAAGGAACAATCTGGCATAACTATTTTAACAACAGAAGATATTCTAAACCTGATATTATGATTTCTCATTAATTCTGCAGGATTTGCCGAATATGTCGTTTGTTTAATAAACATCAACATTTAAGCATAAATGCCGGTCTTAATGATGTTTAACTGTTAAAAAATTAGCATGGAAAACAGTTGTTAATCACTAAGAATAATAAACAACACAAACTATATCACTTCCTCATCCTTCTCTTTTGGGCATTCTTATAATAAACATAAGCCCATATCAATATAGCAATTACTACCAGCACAACCAAGGCTATCCATCTATTACCGCTCCTTGGTTTTTCTACCTCTGCCGGCAGAGCAGGAGTTATCCTGGAGGCATCATCCGTTTCATCAGCTACATGTATTACAACCCTGTCTCCCATTCCCAGCCTCATTCCTAAAGGACCACCTTCACCGGAATTCTTGGGACTTGTATAAAACTGCGCGCTTACTGTATAATTCTTTCCTAATTCAGCATTTCCAGGCACTATAACTCTAAAATTAACTCTTAATCCAGTATTTCCAAAAGGCAGGTCATATTCAGTAACATTATCCAAAGATATCACTTCAATGCCTTCTTCAGCACTAATTTTGTATTCAACTAAATAATCTTCTCCTCCGCTTCCCGCATTCTGAAGCCTGAATGCAAGGTCAATGCTCTCTCCGGGCTTTACTTTAACAGGATCGGTATATCCCGCAACTCCGAAAGCGCTGGCTAAACTGACAAACAGCACCGCCACTACCACAAAACCCATCAGCCTTGCTAAATGTAAATTGTTTTCACCAGTTATTTTATTCATTTTGCTATATTATTACCCCTTAGTTTTTGTTGTACTCATTAATATTATTGCATTACCCCTTAGTTTTTATTATTGCTATTATTGCATTACCCCTTAGTTTTTATTATTGCTATTATTGCATTAATTTATCTTAACTATTTTATTCTTCTCCTTTGTTATCATAGTGCTGCCGCCGTCCATGCCCCGTCTGAGTTAGGGCCATTGGTTGAATATGCTTGTGATGTCAGCTCATTTCCGGCTTGAGTCAGACACACATACAGATTATTCTGTCCTGTTCCACTTCCTGCGCTTAAATTACCATATCCTAAGATAGCAGTGGTTATATTCTTTGTAGCTGACTTTGTCATGAAGAAGCTTCCTGCTCCTCCGCACTCAATTAATGGGCTTCCTCCTGTAGTATTGCCTACAGTGAAATTATTTGCATAAAGAGCATAAGCGCTATTACTCTCTCCTACCAGGTTAGTGGCATTAATGGATATATTCTGAGTAAGCTGGCTGAAATGATAATTCCCTGTGTTATTCAATACTAAAGGATCATTGCTTGATGATGTATTGGTAGCTCCGGGATTTATGGAAGTGAATGTAAATGCTGTGGGATGGCTCTTCAATGCTTTTAAGCTATTGTAAGTAAAATTCACCGTTTTGTTCTGCCCTGCCGCAGCGCTATTATCTGTTACATAAGCAGTTACCCCCCATAATGTGCCTTGCGGATCAAAGTACCATATTCCTATAGTGCAGCTGAAATTAAGTGTCTTTGAATCTATACTGCCCAATGAAGAACAGCTGTTATTAGTTCTTACTATTGTTGATGAAGCATTATAAAAAGTAAAATTTGCTTTTGCACTTGTCGTGTCTATATTCTGATAGCCATCAGAATCATTTGCTGTAAAGTAAAACGTTACCATTCTCTGGGCTTCCTCGCTTGGGTCATATGGCCCTAATATATAGACGGCAGTTATATTTGGTGCGCTGTTTCCCACGCTTATATTCAGGTTGAAAGTCTGCGACGTCGCCCTTCCAGTAATGCTCGCCCTCAAAGAATCCCAGAACCCTGAAGAAACAAGAGACATTGTAAGAACAACTAAGAAAACTCCAAGAAAAAATACTCCCCATGCTTTTGATGCACCTTTTTTGGATAAAAACATACTCCTCTAATGAAGAGAGAGGTATATTTAAACTTTGTCGCATGCCACAACACAATAACTATCCATAAGCTGATAACGCTCAAAAATGTAATTCTGGCTGAAAAGCTCTTCAAAATAAAAACATACTATGCTTCTGAAAATATATTAACGGGCGAGTTCGTTCTTTATTACTCCTCATGATTTATTTTCTCTTCCTTGAAGCATATAAATAAACTGCGAGCAAAACAGCTATCACTATAAGAACAATTATTATTACATTAAGATTATTTGAGCTCTTTGGCTTCTCTGTTTCATAAATGGGTGGAGTTATTTTGGATGTATCATCGCTGACATCCGAAACCAAAATGATAACTTTAGTCCCTACAGCGCTCTGCAGGCTCAATGGCCCGTTTCCTCCCGATGGAGAAGCCGTAAATGTCGCACTCACAACATAACTCTTCCCAATCTCTGCATTTTCCGGCACTATTACTCTAAACCTCACGGGAACTTCGCTTCCGAGAGGAACTTCATAAACATCTTTATTATCCAGCAACACCAGCTCAATTCCTTCTTCAGCGCCCATCTGGGAAGCCACATTGTAATCTGTATCTCCGACCATATTCTGCAGTGAGAACTGCAGCTCAATGCTCTCTCCGGGCTTCACTTTAACAGGATCTCCGTAAGTGACAACTCCGAAAGCGCTGGCTAAATTCAATAATAACATAACTGATAACAATGCTGCCAGCACAAAACCCATCAGCCTTGCTAAATATAAATTATTTTCACCAATTATTTTATTCATTTTGCTATATTATTGCCCCTTAGTTTTTGTTGTACTCATTGATATTATTGCATCAATTTACATTAACTATTTTATTCATTTTGCTATTTAATAACTTGCTACACTTGAATTAACTTATTTTCTGCTGTTTATTTCATCCCACCTTCACCGTCCATGCCCCGTTTGAGTTAGGGCCTCCTGTTGAATATGCCTGGCTTGTTAATTCATTTCCTGCCAGAGTTAAGCACACATATGTATTGCTTTGTGCTGTCCCGCTTCCTGCGCTTAAA
Source organism: Candidatus Pacearchaeota archaeon (assembly GCA_018304165.1). Taxonomy (GTDB): domain Archaea; phylum Nanobdellota; class Nanobdellia; order Pacearchaeales; family GW2011-AR1; genus JAGVWS01. The sequence goes on along the minus strand of JAGVWS010000010.1, from coordinate 17,791 downwards.
TTTCCATATCCAAGCACTGCCGAAGTTATATTCTTATAAGCTGACTTTGTCATGAAGAAGCTTCCCGCTCCTCCGCACTCAATTAATGGGCTTCCTCCCGTAGTATTGCCGACAGTGAAGTTATTTGCATACAAAGCATAAGCTCCGTTAGCTTCTCCCGCAAGGTCTGTAGCATTAATGCTCACATTGGCTGTTGTCTGGCTGAAATGATAATTCCCTGTATTATTCAATACTAAAGGATCATTGCTTGAGCTTGTGTTGGTGCCTCCTGGATTTATTGAATTGAATGTCAATGCTGATGGATGAAGAACGAAAGCCTGGAGGCTTTGGTATGTAAAGTTATTCGTTGTGTTCTGCCCTGCCGCAGCACTATTATCTGTTACATATGCCGTTACCCCCCATAGAGATAATTGGGGGTCAAAATACCATAATCCAACCGTGCATGAGAAGTTAAGAGTCTTTGTATCAATCGCCCCTAAGGATACGCAGCTGTTATTAGTCCTTACTATTGTTGATGAAGCATTATAAAAAGTAAAGTTTGCCTTGCCGGAAGCAGTATCAATATTCGCAGAGCCATCAGTATCATTCGCTGTAAAGTAAAACTGGATATTCCTTACGCCTCCTTCAGAAGGGCTCTGCGAGCTTCCGATGTAAACTGCTGTTATGTTTGGCGCGCTGTTTCCCACGCTTATATTCAGGTTGAAAGTCTGGGAAGTTGCCTTTCCGGTCAATATAGACCTGAGAGATTTTAGAAAACCAGATTCAGAAGAAGCAAGAGAAATTAATAAAACCACGATAAACAAAGTCATCACTGCCAGCCCGAATATCTTAACTGCTTCACCTTTTTTTATCATATTTATTTCTTTAGCAAACCCCTTTTATCATGTTAAATTGTCACCTTAGCAAATTCATCTTCACCTTTTTTTATCATATTTATTTCTTTAGCAAACCCCTTTCATCATATTGAATTATTCCTTGACTATTTAGCAGATTCTGCTCTTTTTTATCATATTGAATTATACTTTATTATTCCTTAAGCAAATTTATCATATTAAGTCATTCATTTATTATTCCTTAAGTAAATTTATCATATTAAGTCATTCATTTATTATTCCTTAAGTAAATTCATTGATAAGCATAGAATTCCCTATCTTTTAAACTTTTTCTCTTTCTAATATATGCAATCACAACTATAATTATAGCAGCAGCAACGGCAAAGGCCAGCGCATATCTCCAATAACCTCTCCCGGTGCTTTCAATCTTTTTCTCTTCAGCTCCGGCATAGACAGGAACAGTGGTAACAATTCCCTGCACAACACCCAGCTGCCCTTCCCCCTCATTTATCGGGGCAGCCCCGACCAAAACCTTAAATTCATACCTCTCTCCTCTCCTTGCGTTTGAAGGCATGCTGACTTGTATATTAACCTGAACATCCTTCACTCCAAGCGGCACCAAATACTCCGCCTCGCCGTCAAGACCGTCAAGGATTACGGCAATCTCTCTCCCTTCAGTAATCTCCGCCGTCGCTTTCATATCATCGTTTCCGACCATATTCTGCAGAATCAAAGAAATATTTCTGCTCTCTCCCGGCATCATGACGAGTGGCCTTCCTTCATAATAAAAAGACGTGACGCCGAAGGCTGAAACAAAATGCGCAGCTAGTAAAAAACTCAATAGACCTGCAAAAACCACTTTGCTGCAATACATAATAGCCTTATGATTTGACCATATTGTTTTTAATATCCTCTTAACAATTATAATAGGTTAATATGACTAGTGCAAATCTGCACTAAACTGCAACAAAACAACTTTTCATAGACGCTCCCATAGCTGCACTCCATTTATTTCTCTTTTCCCCTGTTCATCGCAATGATCACTTTAACAACTATAAGTATGCCTGCCAGCACCACTATCAGCACTATGAATTTTTCATAGCTTCTCTTTGAGGGCTTTTCAGCTTCAGAATTTCCGCTGTCTCCATACAATACAGGAACATTTTCCACAACCTGCGGCGGCTCTCCTGCAACTACAGGTATCGTCTGTATTATTTCAGAATTAAAAGTCAATACTCCTCTCTCATTGCCTTTTATCAGAACAGATAATTTTATGCCATAATTTTCTCCCACTCTTGCTCTCGACGGCATCTCTATTATTATCGGTATTCTCGCTTCCTCTCCATATCTTATTTCAAACTCTCCTTCCACATCTTTCATATTGCTGATCATCTCCTTTCCTCTCAACACTCTTATCTCTGCCCTTGCATCTTCCCCTCCAACATGATTCTGTAATTCAATCCATGCTTCTCCTTCCTCTCCTGGCATTACTCTTAAAGGCATCTCTGCAGAATGCGACTTCGTAACTGCAAAAGCTGTAACAAGATTAGCTATAAAAATACCTAACATCAGCACTAAAATAATCCTCTGAAAAATTACAGAATTATTGGTGCAATTGATTACAGAATTATTGGTGCAATTGATTACAGAATTATTATTACAATTGATTAACTCGCTATCTGTTCCTCCTTCAGCCGCTCCACGTATTAAACATTTCATTTTTGCCATATTTGTTTCCTTAGTTAACTTACCAATTGTTTATTATACATTTGCTATATTTGTTTCCTTAGTTAACTTACTAATTGTTTATTATGCCTTTGCTATATTCATTGTCTTAGTTAACTTACTAATTATCAAACATCTTGCTCATCACTGCACCCTTATCGTCCACGCTCCCTGTCCCGCCGTTGAATAATTCTGCGCAAATAATTCGCTTCCGGCATATCTCATGCACAAATACATCTCCTCCTGCCCCTCTCCGTTCGCCCTGCTCAAATTTCCGTAAGGAAGCAGGGCGCTTGATATATTCGTATAAGATGACTTCCTCATTGAAGTTGATGTAGTAGCATTACAGCTGGCATTTCCTGAAGTTATTCCAATGCTGAAGTTTCCTGCATACAATGCATATGCTGAATAAGTTTCTCCCACAAGGTCAGTTGCATTAATGCTTATATTTCCATCGCCAATAGCAGTATTTGCCGTATTATTAAGCTGTAGAAAATTTGAAGCAGTCTTGTTAGTATTATTCGGCGCTATCGCAGCCCACGTTATAGTAGCAGGAGATGTGACAACAGCAGCAGTCTGAAGCAGGGCGAAATTAGTCGTTCCATTTACAGCAGTGTTACTGCTATTGTCCTTTGCAATAACAGTAACATTCCAGACGCCCGAATTATCAAAATACCACAATCCAATAGTGCATGAAAAGTTCTGGTACTTGGCTCCAAAAGTATTTGTCTTCAGGCACGAGCTGTTGAATCTCATATTTCCGGTAATATTGGCGAATGTTGCATTTGCCGAAGCAATATCCTCATAATCATCCTGGTCAAAGACAAGGAAATTAAATTCAGTATTTCTCACGCTCGCTTCAAGCACGCTCTGGCTCGCTATCGTGCTGACAAATGTCACCTGCGGAGCAGTATTTGGAACAGTTATATTTAAGTTTACGCTCTGTGAAGTCGCCTTCCCTGAAAGCTTTGACTTCATGAAATCAATGAAGCTGCTGAAGCCGCTTACCACTTTGCCCGTGATGCCTGCAGCAGCATTTCCTGTCACGCCCGCAGATTGTACACCCGCAGACTGGAAGGCGGAGGCTAAGATTGATAATAGCATTAAAAACAATATAAAGACAGCACCCGCATTCTTATTCATCTTTTCAGTTCCTCCTCCAATATAGCAAGCATTTCTCTCTTTAATGCCAGCATCTTGCTAATTAACTCCTTTCCCTGTCCAGAATCAATATCCTGCCCGTAGTACTGGATGCTGTTTCTTACCCATCTAACCCTGTCAAATGTATTATAATCAAATTCCCTGTAGAATTCCTTTACTAATTCCCCCAACTGTATGTGAGAGCCGACTTTATATCCTTTGACTGCACATAATGCTTCCAGTATCATCCTCAATGAATCGTAAGCCAACACAAATACCGGCGGCAGGGGGTTATTTTTAATCCTTAACAAATTATTAACTGTTTCTTCATTAGACTTTGATGTTTCTATCAGAGACCTCGCCAATTCTTTGCTTATCTTCATTCTTTTTACAGCCAGCCCGTCAATATGCTCTTCTACTACCATACTAGCTCTCCTTGGATAGTTATGCCATTTAACACACTATTAATTAAGTGCTGGTTCTTTAAATCTTTTACAGCCTTACAAACAAATAACTGTATTCTTCGGTTAATCTTTCTTTCAAATTCTTCCAATTTAATAATATTGGTTCTTTCTGATATTACCAGCATGTCTATATCACTGTTCTCAACATCCATCCCTAACGAAGCCGAGCCAAACAAAACTATTGTTGGTTTTAAGTAGAAACTGTTAAGGTGTTCTATCAATCCTGATTCTTTTATCTTTCTTATATTATAAAATATTTTTGTGTCTCTGTAATGCTCACTCTCCAGATTTGCTTTGTATAATATTAAGTTTCTCTCTTTTTTCTCTAAGAGAATTTCTTTTTTAGCCAGTTTTTTAAGTTCCTTGCTTGCTGTAGCTGGAGCTATCTTTAATATTCTTGCAGCTTCCCTCACGTTAAATTCTCTGCGCGGTTCCTCAAAGAAAAGCCCCATAATCCTCATATTGTTTAATATTCTAAACATATGTTTATTTAAATAAACATATGTTTATAAACCTTTACATTGCTCCGCATATAAATTGCATTATAAGTATATACTCATAATTCAACTAACAGAACTCTCTACAATATGATATTCTGCAAAATGATTAAAATTGAACACATAAAATAAGACTTTTGTCTTAATGGGTTTAAGACTTCTGTCTTAACACTCTTCGTGCCTTTAAGAAGCCTATCAACTTATGCTGAAACTTTCTTAAGATACGTAGCTTAAGTTATCCAATATCTCCCCGCCCCGCTCACGTTGAATATAATGGTGTCAGCATCAAGAAGGGTGAATAAGAAAAATAAAGTCCCATCCACGTCAGAACTGCGGGAATTTCCTTAGCTAAATCACCTTCATAAACTCAGTCTTAACTTTAAAATAGTGCTTATGCAATAGCATACTTTAACTGAAAGTTTGTGATTATAACAACAAACTTTATAAAGGGGGGTATATTTAGATATTCATGGAAATAGAAATTTTAAAAAGAATAATAACTGGCCAGAGAGAAGAGCTTGAAAATATCTTTAAAGAGTCGCCAATAATAGAAAGGGATAATCTAAATCATATAAAACCTTTTTTATCACGCCCAAATATACTTGCTATTTTGGGTGTTAGAAGATCCGGAAAGTCTGTCTTTTCTGTGCTTTTAGCCAAAGCGTTAAAAGAAGATTATGCATATATTAACTTTGATGATGAGAGAATGATAGGATTAAAAACAGAAGATTTGGATAAAGTTCTGCAGGCATTTTATGAGCTATACGGAGAGGTTAATTTAATTATTCTTGATGAGCCCCAGAATGTTAGGGGATGGGAGTTATTTGCTAACAGATTAAGAAGAACTAAAAAAGTAATAATAACCGGAAGCAATTCAAATCTTCTTTCAGGAGAATTAGCAACACATCTGACAGGAAGATATATAGATTTTACACTATACCCCCTGTCCTTTAAAGAAATTTTGGATTTCAAACCGAATGCTTACCTAATAGAGGATATAGCAAAGGTGCAAAAACGGCTGGACAAATATCTGAAGGAAAGCGGCTTTCCAGAATTTAGAAATTTTGGCCATAAAATTGTAGAAACCATTTACTCAGATATAATAAGCAAGGACTGTTTAGACAGGCATAATATTAAGAATAAAAAAACTTTTAAGGAACTTTCAAGATATTTAGCTTCAAATTTTTCAGGCGAGTTTACCTATTCCAGACTATTAAACATCTTTAATTTAAAAGATGTGCATACTATTAAAAATTATGTAAGTTACCTGAAGGAATCTTTCCTTATAGAAGTTATTGAAAGATTTTCTCCTAAGCTTAAGCAGCAAGTGATAGCACCCAAAAAAATTTATGTAGTTGATCATGGTATTTGCAATTTTTTAAGTTTTAAACTATCAAAAGATACTGGCAGGCTCCTTGAGAATATTGTTTGCATAGAGCTTTTAAGAAGAAAATCTGTTAATTCCGGTCTGGAAGTTTATTACTGGAAAAACTATCAGCAAAATGAGGTCGATTTTGTAGTTAAACAGGGTTCAAAAGTTAAAACTCTAATACAGGCATGCTGGAATCTTTCTGAAGATAAAACAAAAGAAAGAGAAATAAAGAGCTTAATTAAAGCCGGCAAGGAATTGAAATGTAGAGAATTAGTTATAATAAGCAGAGATAAGGAAGGAGAAGAAAAAACAGGTGGAGAGAGGATTATATTTATTCCTCTCTGGAAATGGCTTCTTGGAAAATAAGAGAAGGAGTGTATTGGTGATAAAGAAAGCCTATTGTATATTATATCTCCCCGCTCCGCTTACATTAAAAACCACTGTGTCTGCCGTTAGAGGTGTGAAGTTAAAGGCGTATAATTGCAGCAATCATTCATAAGTAGCATTAGAACACGCCCTAAATATAATACAAAGATTTATAAACTAATTTGTACTACAATAATTATGTTTAGAGACATCTTAATACTCCAGAAAAGAGAGATTAGTTCTCTCCTGAAAGAAGCATATATTGAGAGAATCGGGCCTAAACTGGACTTGAGCAACTCCCTCATCAAGGTCATTATTGGTCCAAGGAGGGCGGGAAAATCTTTCTTCAGCCTATATTCTCTTGCTGAGAAAAGTAAATTTGGTTATATCAATTTTGATGACGAAAAGCTAATAGAAGCCAGAGATTATAACGAGCTGATTTCTGCCATGAACTCAGTATATGGCAATCCCCGGATTTTGTTCTTTGATGAAATACAAAATCTGCCAAAATGGGAACTCTTCGTTAACCGCCTCCAGAGAGAGGGATATGTGCTCGTCATTACAGGAAGCAACTCCAACCTATTAAGCAGAGAACTATCGACCCATCTCACGGGCAGGCACCTTCAAATAACAGTTTTTCCATTCTCATTCAGAGAGTTTATTAGTTTTGAGAAGAAAGAGTTGACTTCTTCTGAAATCAAAGAAAAATTTAATGATTATCTGCTTTATGGTGGATACCCGGAGCCCTTAATCAAGAAAATAAGCTATAAAGAGTATCTTTCCACTCTTCTGAATGCCATACTTTTTAAGGACATCATCAAAAGGCATAGTATCCGGTCTGCGCAGGCTATGGAAGACCTATCCGGATATCTTCTTTCAAACATTGCTAATGAATATTCTCATAATTCTTTGAGCAAAATATCCAAGATAAAGAGCACTCACACAGTTGAAAAGTATCTTAAATATCTGGAAGAATCATTCATATTTTTTAGTGTTAGAAGGTTCTCTTACAAGGTTAAGGAGCAGATATCTTCTATAAAGAAGGCATACTGCATCGATAATGGATTCATCCACGCCAAAGCATTTAGTTCCAGCCCAAATTTCGGCAAGCTTTATGAAAACCTTGTTGCAATTGAATTAAAGAAACGGGAGCTAAACGGCAAAATTAACTTTTATTACTGGAAGAATCAGCAGCAGGAAGAAGTGGATTTTGTTATAAAAAGAGGCACAAAAATAAGGCAGCTGATACAAGTTTGTTATAGCTTGGGCAATACTGAAACAAAAAACAGAGAGATACGGGCATTATTAAAAGCAAGTAAGGAGTTAAAGTGCAAAAACCTCTTAGTTATAACTTCCGATAAGGAGGGAGAAAAAACCGCTAAGTGGTTTGATATCAAAGCAAAAGTCAAATTCATCCCGCTCTGGAAGTGGCTTCTTGGAAAATAAGAGAAGGAGTGTATTGGTGATAAAGAAAGCCTATTGTATATTATATCTCTCAGCTCCGCTTACATTGAACACGACTATGTCAGCCGTTAATGGCGTGAAGTTGTAGCAATAAGTGCAGTTACACCGTTCTTGTAAATTGATGCATCATTAGTAAATCCCGTCTAATTCATGTCGCTGAATGTATAGAAAGATTTATAAAGTAGGTTATTTACAACTAACATATAATAGAATTAACGTTAAATATGGATAACCTAAAATAATATGTCCGACGAAAGAATAATTGAAGCACTGGAAGGAGGCAATAAGTGGTGGAAGGAAAAATTTTCGACGGAGTATAAAGACAGAGAAATTTATGCTGAAATAAAGAAGTTTCTCAAAGAAAGACAGATTATAGCATTAGTAGGACTTAGAAGAACAGGAAAAACTACCATAATGCTAAAAATTGTAGAAGACAGCCTTCCTCACCTCGACAAAATAAATATAATTTATTTCTCATTTGATGAATTTAAAGGCACAAGAATAAGTGAAGTAATAAAGGCTTACTCAAGGCTTATGAACAGAGATACAGGCAAAGGAAGGTACTTATTTTTATTTGACGAGATACAAAAAGTTGAAGACTGGGAAGAACAGCTAAAAAGGATTTATGACGAATCCCCAAACTTTAAGATAATAATATCGGGGTCTGAATCTCTCTTTATAAGGCAAATGTCCAGAGAAAGCCTTGCCGGAAGAATTTATGAATTTCAGATAAAAACATTAAACCTCAGAGAATACCTCGCTTTCAGGAATAAAAAGTTTGAAAATATCAATTTATACAAAGAAGAAATACTGCGGGAGTTTAGAGGCTTCTTATTATGCTGCGGATTTCCGGAGATGATAAATAAAAGCACGGATATCTCGGAAAAATATATGAAAGAGAATGTTATTGAGAAAGTAATTTACAGAGACATTCCGCAGATACTGCCAATTAAAGATCCAACGCTATTAGACCATCTGTTAAAGATAATAATCCAGGATCCTGGAGAAACAATCAATCTGGATGAACTTTCAAAAGACATAGGTGTTGCCAGACAAACAATTTCTATCTATTTAGACTATCTTGAAAAGTCCTTCTTAATAAAAAAACTCTATAATTACTCAAAGAACGCCAGAAAAACACAAAGAAGCCTTAAAAAATATTACCCTGCAATCATTCCTCCCTCTATTTCCGGAAGAAGAGATTTGTTTGGGAAAGTTTTTGAAACATTTATAGTTAACCAATTAGACGCAGAATTTTTCTGGAGAGACCCATACAAGAATGAAGTAGACATTATAAAAACTTCTCCTTTAAAAGCAATAGAAGTAAAATCGGGGGCTATAAAAGAGAGAGATATATACCCTATAAGAAAATTTATAGATAAATTTCATCCAAGAGAGGCGCTAATTATATCCTACAGCACCGAAGACACTCTGGGAAAGATAAAGATAATTCCTTTTTATAAATATCTTCTTGAATAAATTTATCGTGTTGCTAAAGCAAGGATGTTTTGGCGGCTGTAAGGCTAAGTCAAGATTAAATGAAGGAAGATTTAATACTCCTGATAAATGGATGTGCGCTTTCTTTGACAAAAGGCCAGATCTACAAGAGTCCTAGTTTTTTATGTGCTTTTATTAAAAAATCTTTAAAATCTTTTCTGTCATTCCATAAAGGGTCTAGTATTTTTCTTATTTTGGGAATCCATGGATAGCTATAGGTTCTTTTAAGATCATTCCATCCAAATTTGCTGAAATTTTTGTTGTCTATGAACAAATATTCTGGTATTGCCTCGCTAATATTCCACAGGCTCCAGCCATTCTTTCCAGATTCCCATATTTTATCGTCTTTTTTTATTCCCAGATTATCAGACAAAAAATTCCAGTATACTATGTGGGATATCTCTTCTGCCAAAACAAAAATGAACAGGTTTGTATCTCCTTCTTTATATCTTGGTATACTTACTTCATTTTTGCCATAGTAGGCTCCACAAACCACATTTGATATAAATGCATTATATTCTTCCTCGAGTTTTATGTTGTTTCCAATTAACCTTCTCAGTTCTTCCCAATAAACTTTTTCAATCTTATTATTCCACATAAATCTTATTTTCTCCAGTTCAGATAACAGATCATCGCTTGATTCTTTAAGCGGGACTTCTGCTAGTTTAACCAACTCTGCCTTAAGTTTCCCGCTCAACTTGTTGCTTGTTATCAGCTCTAAAACTATTTTCCTGCTCATCGGCAGGAAGATATCATCTGCTTGATTTTCATATTTGTCTTCTGCATCCTTTTCCTGCTCGCCCAGACTTTCTTTAAGAGCGAAAATAAATTCTGCTGCTTTTTCCGGGCTTGCTACTCTGAATCTTATTCTTGGAAGCTCCATAGAGAGAGTAATATATCTATAGATTTAAATGTGTTGTCCAGACAGCTTTTAATTATTGCCAATCAGGAATTAAAACAGTTGTCTATAGAAGTATTACAGAAATATTCACTGTATGTAGTATCTCCCCGCCCAGCTTACGTTGAAGACGACATAATAAAAAGCATGGAATTTCAGTATTTTTTTAGGTATTCTATACAGCTATCAATTAATTTATCAAAATCTTTATGCTTTTTCCACTCTCGTTCAATAAAATCCCTTAATTCCTTATGGATTGTATAACCTTCATCTTTAACTAACCACAAATCTTTAAATTCAACATTGAGCAAAACAGTTAGGGCTTCTTTTAGGTCAGAAGTTTTTTCTTTACCGATTTGTTTTTCTACATCAGACCAGTAAGTATTATGAAACTGAATATGCATTATCTCGTGTGCTGAATTTTCTAAAATATTAGGGATTGATTTAAAGAGATTAACAAAAAAATAAGGGTTTTTATTATAATGATAAGGGCATCTGGTAATAGTGGTTATATATGCAGTAAATTCTTCAGAGCAAATAGGCTTTTTCATAACCTTACTCAATCTAAGAAAAAATTCTTTATTAATTTTACTCCATGCTTCATTAAAGGCTCTTACAGATATGTAGATTAATTCATTTCTATAAGGTTTCTTAACATACTGCTTTAGTTTTTCTTCACACTCTTCAAATTTTTTATTCTTGCATAGTCCAACAATCCTTGGAGAAAGACTTTTACTAAAATCTACCCCATACCGAACATCTAAACTACAGGTTTCCCAGATATTAAATAAATTTTTGTCCTCATCAAACTTAAAAATCACTTTTGGCATTTTACTCCTTTTATTGTTTCTTCTGGGTCAAATTTTGTCCAATACAAGGGGCATCCTCCAGCGCAGGGTTCATTGCAGTTGGGAGTATCGCATTTTGGTGAAGGATATCTCGCCATCCTTTCCCTAAAAGTAAAGGGAATTCCTTTGGGAGAGTTATATTCTATTAAAAACTCGTCTCTTGGAACAATATTTCCATTTCTAAAAATATTAAGTAAGGGAAAATGTGCTAAATGAGTACAGGGAACAATACTCCCATCATACTCCACTACCAAGTTTCTTCCATAAATCAATTGACACGGTCCGCCAGTAATTAATTTTCTTGCCTGAAGTTCCCCCCTTAATTCTGAATCAAACAAACAAATAGGCATAGGAGTAACCAACCTTGCCCTTATCCCTTGGGATTTAGCATAAACATAAACCCGTTCAAAGGCCACGACAGCATCAGGTAAAGGAAGTAATTGAGAATTATTGCTTTCTTGAGAAACGCATACCCCGCAAATATTAAAAGTCATCTCAGTTATCTTTTCTCCAATCATTAAATCAACTATTCTTTCTAATTCACCAATATTTCCAGAAGCAATTACGGTATTTGTAGCAACACTTATACCTGCATCACAAGCAGTTCTTATCCCGCCAAGTGTCTCATAGAAACTTCCTCTCACTTCAGTTACTCCATCATGAGTTTCTGCATCTGCTCCAGCTACTGAAATAGTTAAATAATCTATTCCGCTTTCCTTAATTTTCTGAGTAAAGGGAAGATTTTTAAACTTTCTTCCATTAGAAATAACTCCTGCCCTCATACCTCTTTCTTTAGTTTTTAAAATAACCTCTTCTAATCCAGAATACATTGTAGGTTCACCCCCTATCAAAATTACTTTTTGAGTATCTAAAGAAGCTAGGAAATCTATAGTCCCTAAAGCCCTATCTAGGGGCATTCTCTTTCCCCGATTTTCTCTAAAGTTGGAAGCAGCATAACACCACCCACATCTATTATTGCATTCATAAGTTAAAGAAATCCAAGCAGTGTTAAGATGTAATATGGGTCCCATTGTAGATTTAGTTGATATTTAAAAAATTATAACTAATCTTCACAATCTTGGCAGTCCATACAAATACAGTCACTTGGGCAATCTATACAATCACAGTCATCTGCGCATTCATACTCTGGTGTATTTCTGGAGCTATATTTTGTAGAATACCTCGTATCTCTTGTATCAATGTTGCCCCCCTTCAAAGATATGCTTCCAACAATATCTAATAAAGTAACCATGTTATTACATATTCTTGATCTATTTAAATCTTACCCTAACCTAGAGTGTGGGACACATATGGTTACTTTTTCTTGAGGTTTTTCAATTTTTCGTATAAAGTATCAGCTGTGCCGATATAAAGAACAGACTTTTGTATTACTTGCAGTCCTTTTCTTACTGCTTTAGCGATGTAATAATACCTTTTCCTACCTTTAATAAATGATCTTAGATACATATTAATTGTTATACGCTACACTATATAATCTTTTCTATCTCTCATCTTTTATATAACTTATATATTTGTTTAAGAAACTCATCAAATGGTTTTTCTTTCCATATTTTTCCTATTTCAGTTAGTATACCCTTAATCTCTGGATAAGGGTCTATTTTAATATTCCTCCAAAACTTTCTCATTCTTTCGTCAGTGGTTAATAGATGAACTACTGCTTCTGCAAGTTGCCATTCATAAAACTCTTCTTTCCCCATAACACTTTTAGTTATACTTAGTTCTGCAAGTCTTCTCCAATAAAAAACATGAAATAATTCGTGAGCTATTACAAATAACTCATCTTCTGGATTCTCATAAACTCCAACCATAATATTATCCTCCCCATAATAACCTCCATTTTGATAAGGATCAACATAACAAGTGATTTCGTTTATGTCAATCCCAATACAGGTTATATTATTCATAGTATCAACAATCTCTTTTTCTTTTCCATTCCAAATGTTCTTTACTCTTTCAACTACTCCTTCAGTATCAATTGAAGTTTTTTCAATAATCTCAGCTAACTCCTCCTTTGTAATTTCTCGTTTCTTAAACTCCTCAAATCTTTCTTCACTAATTTCCAGCTTAACAAATTTTCTAAAATCTTCATAGCTCTTGCTATAATTGTTCATCAATAAATTCGATAGACATTCCCTCAATACTTGATTTGTTATTATTTTGAATTGCATAGTTTAAGCAACCCCCTATTATATAAATAGGTTACTAAGTTCCCCCAGCTCCGCTTACGTTGAAGACTACTGAAGAATTAAAAACGCATAGCTCCTTCATCTTTGATGAAGTATTTAACAACGCACCTGCCCCTTATGAAGCGTGCTATGCTGGAAGAAATCAGCAAAATAGATCCTAATGCAGATATCTCACAGATATATCCTGAATTCCAGTTAATAGAAACATCAAAGGCCTCTTTTCTGGAAAATATTAAAGTAAGCATATTCATAAGACACATCTTTCCCGTGCAAAACATAGTACAACTAAAAAGAGAAAGCTCAAAAGTGGATTGGCGTCTAGGAAGTGATCATCTTAAATATGAGGTTTATCAGTTATCAAGAGAAGATGAAGATAAGCTTAAATCTATTAATAAGCTGTTTGGATTAAATTTTGGTGCTTATGACTTGATAGTTAAACCTGATGATGAATTGGTTTTTTTGGAGCTTAACCCTAATGGTCAGTGGGGTTGGATTCAGGAAAGAACTGGTTTGATGATAAGGGAGGCTTTAGTGGATTTTTTGTCATATGAAAAAAACTAACAGATTAGCAGAGGAATTATTCTCAAATATCTTTGAGAATATTAAAGAGAAAGAGGTAGTTATCTTTGGGGAAATGCATGGTACTCATGAGATTCCTATAATCCTTAGTCTTTTTTTAAAAAAGGCTTCTGATTTTTTTGATTTTGATGTTCTTTTTGAGTTTCCAATAAACTTTCAGAAAGAAATAGATGATTTCTTCAGAAGTGGTGATATTAACATTCTTAAAAGTATGGATTTTTTTAACAATAAAGATAATAATGATGGTAGGAATAGTTTAGAATATCTTAATCTAATTAATGATTTGTCCAATATTAATAAAAATTACTTTAAAAATATTTGTGTTAAATTTGTTGATGTTACTCCAGATAGCTCTCTTCTTCAAAACGATAGGGAAAGAGAAATAAAGGATAATGTTTTGCGTGTACTGGATAATGATCCTAAAAGGAAAGTTTTTGTTATTATGGGCAATGTTCATGCCTCTAACTCTGTTTTTAATAGTGGCTCTTTGAGTATTTTTCCTGTTTCTTATCTTTTGAGGAAGTCTCTTGGTAACGAGAAGGTTTTTTCTGTTAACCTTCAGCCTTCTTCTGGTGAATTCTTTAATTTTGGTGTTAAGTCTGTCAGTGATTTAGATAATTCTAATGACAAAATTAAGAAGTCTTTTGATTATACTTTTATAATTCCAAAAGTCAGTTCAGCTTCTTTTTTATAATAACACAATCATAAACAGAATATAGAGGATTATGGGAGTTTAATGTAACTTACTGCACCCAGTATCTCCCCGCTCCACTTACGTTGAATACAACTATGTCAGCGGTTAGAGGTGTGAAGTTGTGGCAGTATCCTGCAGGGCATACTGAACTGTCTTTGTATATTTGGGCGTTATCAGTAAATCCCCACCCGCTCATATGATAGAAGGTTATGTTTGCGCTTCTGTTCAGCCCGGGATTAATTGTTGAGTTAACTAGCGCAGAGTTGTTTGAGATTTGGATCTCTGCGGAGAGATTGTTGCCGGAGCCGTTGATACCTTGAGTGAAAGCTATTTGGCCAAAACGTGTTTCTTCAAAATGTATAATAGATCGACCTACACCAAAAGAATAATTTATGAAACTATAATCAATGAATTGTGTGTTATTAATACTTTCCCCAATAGAAATATTAAATTGTACTATCTTCGGATGATTTTTAGATAAAAGATTGCTTTTGAAGATATTTCCCATTAGCCCTATTTTTAGATTCTTCCCAGGCGTCCTATATAGATAAATTTCTGTAGTATTTGATTCTATCACGTTCAATATAAAGCTATTATTTGAAGAGTCTCCTATTGCGATTGCGCCATATGAAAATGCGGGAGATGTGGAAAGGCTGATTTCATTGAATAAAAAAGTGTTACCAATTGATTCATAAATTGTCATAACTCCGTGTGAGGCCCAATAATTTGATTTAAAGCTATTATTTCTTATAAGATTGTTATTAGATCTCATAAATATAACTGGTTCGTCTCGGCCATCGCTATAAATATCATTAAACTGTAAGGTATTATTATGGTAACCAGTCGATTTTATTCCTTGAGAATAATGTCCATGTATCCTTATAATATTATTAATAATTTGATAGTTTCCAAAAATTGAATTATTTGAGTATAATTCACCTAAAACAATTCCGTGTGCATAAGGCTTATAGGTTTCTATGGTATTATTAATTATTGTCCCATTTATTGAATTATTTATATATATTGCGTGACCAAAAAAACCTGCAACTCTTGGTCCAGGTTCAGCAAGAATTAAATTTTTAATTGTAACTCCGTTAACTCCAGCTACAAAAATCCCATTTCCTGTTTCTGAAAGTGAATAATTAATTGTATTACCATTTCCGTCTAAAGTAATACCGTTCGCCTCTATTCTAAAACATGTTCCCTGAGAACTTAGCGATTTTGTTAGTTTATACACTTTATTAGGTTGGTCCAATATTCTACACGAAGATAATGAAACATAATCCTCCTCACCATCCGAAAGATTAATTGAAGGCTGGTATGTACTGTTTCCAATGTAATAAAGCCCAGCTCCGCTTACGTTAAATACAATAGTATCTGCGTCAAGAGGTGTGAAGTTGTAACAGTCATTGCATGTTTGACCATTCTTGTAGATATTAACGCCTTCTCCAAACTTAAATTGATCCATATCATACAGTGTAACATTTGCACTTCTGTTTAAACCAGCATTAGTAGTAGAGTTAATTAAAACTAAATTTTTTCTTATTAAGAGTTCTCTATCTAATTTTTTCCCAGTTCCATTTATTCCTTTAAGAAAGTCGATTTTTGCAATAGAATTCTTCTCTATGTGTAATACTTGATTCTTAGAGCTAAAAGAGTATGAGGTAATGGGTTGATCTATCAGATAAGTATTATCTATATTCTCTGAAGAAACTAATAATAAATCCGAATGGCTGGAATCTGAAACAATCTGATTACCTACGAAAACATTATCTTTCATATCTCCAGAAGCAATGATTCCATTAGTTTCAGAGAATATCTCATTATTTTTAATAGAATTGTTATGACCACCTATACTTAAAGCTGCTTCAGACAAAGAAGATTTACTCTCAAATCGGTTACTTTCGAAAATGGAGTTATAAGCATAAATAAGTGCAAGATTATCTACTTCAATTTGATTATAGGACATATTGGTTCTATTAACAAAAAGGTATAAGCCAGTAGAACTAACTATTTCATTATCTTCGATGATAATATTCGACCCTAATTCAATCCAAAGACCTACATCTTTAGTTTCAATGTCATTTCCACGAATAATTGTGTCTATTGAGACGTATTTACCTGTATCCCCAACAATGTAAATACCAATTGTTGACTTGCCTTCATTATCAATTTTATTGCCTAACACTTTTAATCCTGAGGCGTTGAAAGTATATATTGCAGCTAATCCTTTTTTAGACTTAGAATCAGAAAATACAGTGTTTTGTATTACCATGTTAGAATACCCTTTGTTATTAACAATACCATAACCTTTCTTGCTCTTAGCATATTTTACCGTCTTACCTTGACCATCTAAGGTAACATTATTAGCAGCAATCGTAAAGCAAGTTCCACTGGCAGAAACTGATTTGGTTATTTTGTATGTAGTATTATCCTTATTCAATTTACCACAAGATTTAATATAGACAACATTATTGTTTGAAGATTTATACGCTTTATCAATTTGCGGAGCAGCGTCACTATCGTCAGCTGATAAAAAGGGGAGCACCATAAGCAACATTAAAACGACAAATACAAAAATGACTTTTTTATTCATAACAATATGTAGTATAGGGGTTTTATAAACCTTTCTATCTTGTAACCACCATATAATGACAGCCTCATCATCTTTTAAGTGGTAACAGGAACAATTAGTTAGCCTTCCCTTCCACATCCCCCTCTCTTCTCCACACATTCCTCTGGTCTCTGCCAATCATTCTTCCTATTTCAGTGTATCTGAATCCTCCCATCCCCGTGCAGCTTACTGCAACAGAAGAATAGCAATAAGTATTTATTGTAACAAATTGTCTTAATTTTATGTACATTTTTGAAATTATCGATAAATCTGGGAGACAAATAAGATTGAGTAAAGAAAGGTGGGCTCATATAAGAATGGAGCATCCAGAAATCACAGACTATGAAGAAATTATAGCTGCTCTCGCCAATCCCCTAAAGATAAACTCCAGCTTTTATAATCCAGATTCAATAAAATGGTATTATAAGTTTGACAAAAAGAAGAATCGTTACCTCATGGTCGCAGTTAAATATTTAAACGGAGAGGGCTTTGTCATAACATCATACTACATGAGAAATATAAAATGAAAGGAAAAATACAAATACACTATGATGCAGATGGAGACTTCTTAGAAATAAGATTTGGAGATCCAA
>JAGVWS010000035.1:14967-17365 GCA_018304165.1 Candidatus Pacearchaeota archaeon | reverse complement strand
TCTTTTTGTCATAAATTATCTTTAAAAGATTTCTAATTTTGGCAATTTCTTCAGGATAGTCAATTTTAATTATTTCTATTTTAAGCTCCTGGAGGTATTCCCTGACGTCGTCGCTGTTCCTTGTCCTTAATTCAAGGGCTTCAATTCCCAGATTCCTGCATATCTCCTGAATACGCGCTTTGTCAGAGCCGGGGGAAGCAGTCAGGCCGAGGACTCTGGCATTAATTGAGTTTTCAAGGTAGTGTTTGGCGACGTAAGTATAATCATAATTCCTGATGCAGCGATGAGCTTCGTCTTCTATCAGTAAGCAGGCATCTGATAAGTCGTAGAGGTTATTGCGGATGTCATTTGAAATGCATTGTGGAGTGCTAAAGATGATATCCGCGTTCTGCCAGAGTTTTTTTCTCTTATCTGCAGGAACACTTCCCGTGAATATTTCCATTGTAGCAAAGAGTTCTGGGAGGTGCTTTTTAAAGTATTCAAGGTGCTGTTCTGCGAGTGGTCTCGTCGGAGCGAGGAAGAGTACTTTATTATCGGGATGCTTTCTCAGGCGCTCAATGGCAAGCATGAGCGCAATTAAAGTTTTTCCAATGCCTGTCGGGAGAACAACAAGGCAGTTTTTATCCCTGCAAGTATTAAAAATCTCTTCCTGGTACCTGCGGGGGGTTATGTTTTGGAGCATTTTCTTAATATTATTATTAATTATTGTGAAGATGCAACTATGTAAATTTTCTTAATATTATTATTAATTATTGTGAAGATGTGACTATGTAAAATAATTGAATGTTTTTAGCAATATAAGTTTATTGATGATTATTTTATACCAAGAAAAAGCTATAACTTAGAGCTACCAATGTAATGACCGCCATTATTATCCATAGGGGTTTATTGCCGAAAAAGAGCCTCGCACCGTCCAGGCTGCTTATTGGAAGCATATTGAAGAATGCAAAATGAATTGCTATTCTAGACAGTAACGGGAGATTTACAAGGTATGCAAATAAAGAAAGCACTAATACAGAAGCAATTCCTGCTACAGAGATTAGAGCGATGTCATTTTCGGATATTTCTGTGAAGCTCAATAAGCCGCTTCTTCTTACAGCCTTGTGCTTCAGGGGCTTTACTTCGCTTTGGAGTGAGGCATACCATGGAAGAGTGCCCATGCTTATTATGAGCATTAATATCGGAAGGATTATTCCGAGAGGAACTTCTCTTGAAAAATAATGGTGCTTGTCAAACCAGTATCTCTGGATTCCCCATATCTTTGACTCCTCTTCTGTCTGAAGATACAGAGCAGTCAGTTTTTTTGAGAGTATGCTAACAAAGAAGATTACAGCGAAGATAATGAGCATCATTCCGAAGATTCTCCACGTTAATTCTCCAAGCTCTACAAAAGACGCAGTAAAACTTAAGATTATCAGCGCGCTCAAAATATGCCCCAGCTGCTTTCTTATTTCCATGATTTTCTTAATAATGCTTAGTATAAAAGTGTTTAGGGAGATATAACACTTATAAATCTTGTTGGTGTTTAAAATAAAATCAAGCAGGGTGTATTCATGATATCCATTATTATCTGATTTACTAAAGAGCTATAATGGGTGTAAGTGTTAAGTAAACCTTAGTTCTTAACGTAAAGGTTGGCGAGATAATCTTTTACTCCATGATGATATCTTTTTTCGTTGAACCATCTTATCCATTTCTCTACCTCTTGATTACTCACTAATTTGCGGGATATTACTATTAGGTTTATCAGTTCTTCTGCTACGTTTCTTATTGCTCTCTCAACTTTGCCCTTGTCTTGTGGGTAGTATGGGTGAGCGAATACTGCCTCTATTCCCTGCTCTTTGCACCATTCTTTCCATAGTTCCTTAAATTGTCCGCTATTGTCTGATAAAATCTTTTCTGGCTTAACTTTTAACTTCTGTAATTCAGAAGTTAATTCCTTTGTTGTCGGACAATGATCAAATAGTTTTGAGCAGAGCAAACACCTGCTGTAATCATCAATGCAAACCTCAAAATAGTATTTTCTTCCTTCAAACTTGAACTCTTTTGAGTCTACCTGCCATAATTCATTAGAGTGCTTTGCTCTGAAGAACTTCCATGCCTTCCTGCGCTTCTTAGAATAACCATTAATCCCGTGTTTCTTCAAAATGCGATTAATTGTTGTTAGTTTCAATTTGAGAGCCCTCGCATAAACGGGGTGCCCGCAGTTGCTTCGCAACGGAGAGTTTTGACTTCATCAGAACAGAAATTAGAACAATTATGAATTTATTAAATCTACAAGAGTTTTTAATCCTTCAGCTCTTTCTGTCATTCCGGCCGTAAGAGCAACATTAGCAGCATCACCAAACCAGCCTGCTTTTTCATAATCTTCAACTGCCCTTTCTGTCATTCCGGCCTT
>JAGVWS010000035.1:0-14875 GCA_018304165.1 Candidatus Pacearchaeota archaeon | reverse complement strand
ATCTTCAACTGCCCTTTCTGTCATTCCGGCCTTAAGAGCAACATTAGCAGCATCACCAAACCTTCCTGCTTTTTCATAAACTTTAACTGCCCTTTCTGTCATTCCGGCCTTAAGAGCAACATTAGCAGCATCACCAAACCTTCCTGCTTTTTCATAATCTTCAACTGCTTTAACATAAAGATTATTTGCTCTTTCTGTCATTCCGGCCTTAAGAGCAACATTAGCAGCATCTCTAAACCTGCCTGCTTTTTCATAAACTTCAACAGCCCTTTTTATTTGTGGAGTAGATAACTCCACTTTTCCGACTAATTGAGAAATCGCTTGACTTCTTGCTTCGTCAGATCCTAACTGATTAAGCACATCTTCTAAATTAACTTTATTTTTCATAACATTAATTAATAAACACCTCTTTATAAAACTTTCGGTTCTTTACTACTTGTAGATTACTACAATAAGATGAGCTGGCACCCCAAACTATTGTCTGCTTTGCAGATTATTAATAAAAAGCTCGGGCTCTCAAACTTTGATTTTTTTGCCTTCGGCATCGTTGCACTAAAAATCAACCACTCCAAGTATTCGTGGGCAACTAACAGCAGATTAAGACTCCATTCCATTGTATTCCATTACGCCCTTCAGGGAAATAAATCAGAGATTTACTTCTCTTAATAGCATATGTTCTTGAAACAATTAATCCCTGAATAGAGATTTCCATTCTTGAAAGCTCTAGTTTTGGAGCACAGAATAGCCTTTGCTGTATTCTTGCGCAGCCATATCCCAAGCTTCTAAAGAACAGGATTGAAGCTTCAGCCTCAATCGTTATCTTGCTTTGATAGTTCCTATGAATATCAAACCTCGTTCTCATATCCTGCCGGGACCAGTACCAGACAGTAACCCTGCTGCATGAAAATGTTATGGCAATAACCTTTATAGCTACATTCTGCCTTACTAATACGCGGATTAATCGGCGCTGCTCTGATTTTAATCTCATGATTTGATTTTTTCAGAGCAGCTTATCTTCTACCTCCTTTTTCACGATAAGCTGCATAATACTATTTATTCAAAAGAATGAGCTATTCTTCCTCTTAATTCCTCATTCTTTTAAAGAGAGAAAAGAGAGAAACGCAAATAGAGATAAATTATAGTATTTAAACTATTCTAACAACAATTTCTAACAGAAATTACGCGATGTTAAGTTTGATGTTGGACTTAACAGTAAGAGATACTTTTCCAGTATAGAAAAGTATATAAATAAAGTGCTTTTGATTGCAGTATGCTGAAGGTAAAAAAGATAAGTGAGATTCTGGGAAAGAAGGTGTTTACAGACACTGGAGACCTCTTTGGAGAAGTGGAGGAAGTCAATATTGTTGAAAATAAGATTGACGGATGGAGGATTAAAGTGGCTGGGGAGTTTGGGAGCTTTCTTGGAGGGGCGAGGGGAGTTATAATCCCGCACCAATTTGTAAAGGCGATAGGAAATGTAATGATTGTTGCGCGAAGTTCTCTGCCAAGCAGCGAAGTTTCTGAAGAAGCTATGGCTGAAGAAGAGATGATGTAAAAATAAGTCTTATTATTAGTGTTGGTGATTGGTGTAAATTTGAACTAAATTTCAAGTAGAGCATTAATAATAGCCTGTATAAATATTATAAAATGATTTAGAACCCATCCCTATATGTCAGAATCGTTAGATTCTGAGCATGCCAAGAGGTTTACCTCTTGGACACAGTCAAGAATTAACATTCTTGATGATTAACATTTTTGATGACTAAGACAAGTTTTTGACAGGCAAGGTTTAGAGCGTTTCGCCCCTGATAAATTGCTTATAGCTAAACCTATGCGGATAGACTGTTATTGAGAATTAACTATTGTTAGATAAATGCACCCAACTTGAACTAATTTATTAAGCATCATTAATGAGTTTAATGGCTATGTGTAAAATTGGTGCTTAGCATCATTAATGAGTTTAATGGCTATGTGTAAAATTGGTGCTTAGCATTATTAATGGGTTTAAGCTGACTTTTATAAATTATATTAGTCTATTATTGCTGCAATTACCTAGTGTTAATTAATCACACTTGCTCAATTGTATCCTGTTTTGTTAAGTAATTTAATCACGCTTGCTCAATTGTATCCTGTTTTGTTAAGTAATTTAATCACGCTTGCTCAATTGTATCCTGTTTTGTTAAGTATTATATATCTTTTGCATGAATCATCTGAAGTTTATTGCTTTTGACGAAAGATATTTAAAGAGAGGCGTGTTTTCTTTTGAATGGGATTGTTGGAAGGATTTGTGACTTATGATGCCGGAATAGGGAAGGTTTTGGGAGATTTTGAGACTCTTGGAATTTTCGCTTATGTTCTGCCGTTCATATTAATCTTTGCTGTTGTGTTTGCTGTATTGGACAAGATCCCTATTTTCCAGGGAAAGAAGGGAATCAATATGGTTATTGCTCTTGCTGTTGGGCTTTTATCATTACAGTTCAATGTAGTCACTGTGTTTTTTGGAGAGATATTCCCAAGAGCAGGAATCGGGCTTTCAGTAGTTATAGTAGCGCTGATTTTGGCAGGAGCGTTTATTAAATGGGATGATACTTCAAGCCACAAATGGATATTTTTTGGTATCGGAGCGCTTGCATTTATAATAATAACGATTACTTCTCTGTCAGCTTTTTCATCTCCGGGCTTTAATTGGTGGGATCAGTACGGGAGCGCCATAATAATTCTTCTGATAGTTATAGGGCTTGTTGTTGCAGTGATGGTGAGCAAGGGTGGTAGCGGAGGCAGCAGCAAGGGAAGCAGCGGCTGAAGCAGCTAATATTCTAAAGAAAGATTGACGAGATTATACGGATAGCCTAAGTTATTGAAAAAACTAGCATTATTTTTTCATCTAACTAATTTTAATAATCTTTATAGATTGAGTAAACACTTTGTTGAAAATTAATTAGTGTTTGGCAAATAAATACAAATTAATATTTTATTTACTTACCTCTTCCTCTTTCTTGTGGTCTTTCGTCTTGAAGTTTTTGATGACGTCTTTGTTCTCACCCTCTGTACAAGCGGACTAACAACCTTGCTGAATGATTCCTGGGTGGATTGGAGATCTTTGCCTAAGTCCTGGATATTCTCTCCGTATTCCCCTATTTTGCGGATAATTGAATCCTGAAGAGAGTCAATTATGCTTTCAATTCTCTTGAGCCTTTCTTTTAATAAGTCCATTTTGCTGTCTAGATCTGATTTGAAATCTTCAACTTTGGAGAGCTCGTTCTTTATTTTAGAAATTTTCTGCTCAAAAATTTGCTCCGCTACTTCTGAAATTGTTTCAGAGCTTGGAGCAGCAGAGTAAGCATAGGAGGGGTATTGCTCGTAACCTTCATAGTATTGTTGTTCGGCTGGCGGATAATTTTGCTGCAGTTGTTGCAGTTGAGGTTGCTGCATAGCCTGCTGCTCTGAGATTGGCCTTGGTGGCTGGAGCCCCTGCACCTGATTTACCTGATTCTGCTGGAAGGCTTGCGGCTGGGGAGGTTGTGAAAGGATGCTTTGCTGCATTGACGGCTCAATTCCGGGCACGGAAGAATATTCCTGAGAAACTGCCACTTTAACCTGGGATTGAGATAGTGCGTCTTCAATGTCTTTTGGAGAATAACTCTGGCTCATTAGTTCTGTGATTATATCTGCATCGCTCTTTCCCGAGCTTCTCATTTCTTCTATTTGTTTTATTAATGACATTACTACTTTCCTCCACCAATCAAATTTGGTTTATTAATGACATTTTATTATTCTTTGTTTTTATCTTTTTGACTAACCTCTTTTAGATTCGCCTATCATTCTTTCCACATCTTCCAAGGTGGCTAGTTTCAAAGGATCGAACATTTTTGCTTGTTTTTGTAATATGGCCAGGTCTTCTCTGCGCGCCTTGCCGTCTATTTCTTCTGACATTCTCTTTATTATATCCTTTAATCTTTCAACGTCATCCTTTAATCTTTCAACATCTTTCTTTGCAGATGAAAGCTCTCTAAGAACTTCTCCTCTAATGTCTACAAGGTTCTCTCCAAGAAGAAGCACCCTGTCCTTGAGAAGCTTTTGCCTTTCCTCCAAGTCTCTAACACGCATGCTTTCAGAATAATTCTCCTGGACAGAAAGTTCCTGTGATGCCACCATCTTTTATTATTAATCTATGATTTGCGCGGTTTAAAATACTTGCGGAAAGTATTTTAATACTCCAGCCTCCCTAATCCTGATGCAAGGTGCAAGATGTTATTAAAAAAAGAAAATTATAGTGTGATTATAAAGAGGAGGATAATCTCTAATTAATATGTTATTCAAAAAAGAGAATTATGCTGCAGTTATACTGGAGGAGGTAATAACTGCTAATTAATATGTTATTTAAAAAAGAGAATTATGCTGCAGTTATACTGGAGGAGGTAATAACTGCTAATTAATATGTTATTCAAAAAAGAGACGCCGGTTTATGGGTATGAAATAGTCAGGGAAGCCGGACAGGATGTAATGTACATTAACTTTCTCAGGGTGCCGTTCGTGCCGTCGATAGCAGAGCAGGGAGCAATAATGGCGAGAGTGATTGATTACCTGATTGAAAATCCAAACACTTCCAGAGTTGTATTAGTGCAGCAGAGGAATTACAGCTACTCTTTTCCGCAGGTTGCAATGTTAGCAGAGATGGCAAACCTCTACAATTCATTCATCCAGCAGGCGAGGGTTTTGAGCCCGGAGACAAGAGACTCTTCATGCCCGGAATGCACTTCCAGGAGGAATAAAGAAATGACTTATTTCCTGGGCATATTCAAGCAGGATCCTGTTGCGGCTTATTATGAAGCGAAGAGGTTTCTCAATGAGGAGAAGCAGAGCCTCGCCAATTCTGAAGAAAGATGCAAGCCATACATTGCAGATTACCTGAGAGTTTTGGAGAGGGTTGTAAGTTTAATAGAAAAGAGCAATTTATTAAGAAGCATTCAGGAATCACTGCCATATTATAATTTTGGCGGAAGAGAAATTTACAGCAATGTATTCAGGCCGGATGTGGTTCCTAACTTTACTTTTACAAGGCTGATGGCATCGCTGCCAACGGATGCAGAGATTGTGAAACAGTACAGGATTGCTGAAGGAAGCGAGGAGAGCACGGTAACAATCTTAAGGAAGAGGGATGATTTAAAGTACTTTTATCATTTGATGCCTCCGGAATATTCTTTAAGCGAGGACCATTATTATCTGATGAACCTTGCAAGGAATGTTCTTGTTGAGCACAGCCCGAAGAGCGAAGAATTTACCGACCCCGAAAGGACGAGGCATGTGTTCTTCAATGTTTCAAAGGACCTGTTAAGGGAGCTTTCTGCAAACAAAGGAATTTCTCTGACTTATTCAGAGCTTGACAGTCTTGCAAACATTCTGGTGCGATATACTATAGGATTCGGAATACTGGAAGTTCTGCTGCAGGATGAAAACTTACAGGACATTGTTTTGAATGCGCCGGCGTCAATAAACCAGATCTTTGTAAGGCATTCTGAATTTGATGAATGCGTAACTAATGTCATCCCAAGCCAGGAAGATGTTAATTCATGGGCTGCAAAGTTCAGGATAATTTCCGGAAGGCCGCTTGATGAGGCAAATCCTGTTCTTGACACTAATTTGGAGCTAGGAAAGGCAAGCGCGAGAGTAGCAATAATACAACAGCCACTCTCTCCTTCGGGAATAGCATATGCCTTCAGAAGGCATAGAGACAAGCCGTGGACGCTTCCATTATTCATAAAGAACAAAATGATTAATCCGTTAGCGGCAGGGCTTCTTAGTTTTTTGATTGATGGCTCCCGGAGTTTCATGGTGGCTGGGACTAGAAGTTCGGGAAAGACTTCATTAATGGATTCTATGATGCTGGAGATAATGCCTAAATCAAGAATAATAGTTTTAGAGGATACTCTTGAACTTAGCGTAGAAGCACTGAGAGAATTAGGATATGATATTTTAAGGATGAAAGTGAGAAGTGCTTTGCTGGAAAAAACAACTGAAGTTGCTGCGGACGAAGGAATAAGAACAAGCCTGAGATTAGGAGACAGCAGTTTAATTGTTGGAGAAGTGCGATCAGTGGAAGCAAAAGCATTGTATGAAGCAATGAGAGTGGGAGCTCTTGCGAATGTTGTAGCAGGAACAATTCATGGAGCGTCTCCTTACGGGGTTTTTGACAGAGTAGTAAATGATTTAGGGGTGCCGGCAACAAGTTTTAAGGCAACAGACATAATAATAATAGCAAACCCCGTAAAGAGTGCAGATGGATTGAAGAGTTACAGGAGAGTTATGCAGATAGCAGAAGTAAGGAAACACTGGACTAGAGATCCTCAGGAAGAGCATGGCTTTGTAGATTTAATGAGATATAATGTTGAAAAAGATGAATTGGAGCCAACTGATGAATTGATTAACGGGGACAGCGAAGTAATAAAAGCAATAGCAGCGAATGTGAAGGGGTGGGCGGGAAATTGGGATGCAGTATGGGATAATATACTTCTAAGAGGAAGAATAAAAGAAGAGATAGTCAACATCGCAGAAAAAACAAAAATACCAGAAATACTAGAAGCAAAATTCAATGCTCTAAGCAACACAGCATTCTACAAAATAAGCGAGATGATAACGCAGGAATACGAACTCCCAAAGAGCGACAAAGTATTTCCTGTATGGCAGGAATGGCTGAAGAAAGCGGTGAAGGAGATGAAGGGGAGGAAAACATAATCAAAACCAAGGAAAAAATATCTGCTTGTTAATTCTATCCATCTCGGCAAGAACTTCTAATCGTGTTTTTAATCTCTGAACGCTCATGATACAATTAGGATTTATATCTTTAATATTTGAGAGGTCAAAACCCCTACTATCTTGATCATACTTATAACTCGTCAAGCGAACTTCGTATCCGTTAATATACAAAATGCCTGCTGATGTGTAGAGATATGGCAAAGTTTCATAAAACTGTAAATCTTCTTTTGGGTGGCCGGATAATTTACTCTCTCCTCCTGGTTCATCTTTATCATCCGTGTGCATAATCAATACTAAATCTCCTTCTTCAAAGTTTCCCTTAGCAATTTCATCATAAACATAGCTTATCCTTTTATTAAGTTTCTCCTCAAAAGGGTTGGGTTTTTCTTGCTTTTTCTTGTGCCTGCTCTTATTTTTTCTAGGTTCAGCTATTTCTCTTTCAATATTTTTGGGACGAAATGTCATTTTATACTAATTTTTCTAATTTAGACTGGATATAAGCGCTGACAAAATTAGGATTAGCCATATTTTCTTCAGGGAGTCTTGAAATCCTTTCTAAGAATTCTTCTTCTGAAAGTTCGGAATAGCTGTCTAGATAGGCAGTATCCAAACCCATAGTAAAACTTTGTACATAAATTTTGCTATTATTGCCCATTAGGAAACTGTGGCCTCTGTAACCAGTGATAGTGAAGTCTATATTAGTAGCATCTACTCCTATTTGAATACCTCTCTCATGCCCCCTATGCTCGCCGCTGCAATGCACCCCTTCTTCATGGTCTGAAGGTTTTATTTTTGCTATTTTCTCTCTTAACTTTTTAAGAGCATCCTTTACTTTATCTAAATCCTCACTATTCGTCATAAAGAAATAGTAACTACCACCTTTTTATCCTTTTGTTGTCAAAACTTGACTACAATCAAGAAGACTTAAATAGCTACATGTAGTAGTCTAATTATGGAGAAAGAAATACAGGAATTGGTTACTTATGGCTTGACGGATAATGAAGCGAGAGTTTATCTGGCTAATCTAAGATGCGGAAGCTGCAAAGCGCAGTTTATTGCTAAAGAAGCAAAGTTGTTGAGGACAACGGCTTATGAGGTGTTAAAAACATTGTCTGAAAAAGGATTAATCTCGAGCGTAATAAAGTCGGGAGTGAAATATTTTGAAGCCGCAGACCCAAAGAAACTCATTCAAATACTTGAGGAGAAGAAGAATAAAATAAAGCCTCTAATTTCTGAATTAGCTAATATAAAAGAAACAGTCAAAGAAAAGCCAGGAATACAAGTCTATCAGGGAAAGGAAGGCCTGCAAACAATACTGGATGACATTATTAATAATAAACCTAAAGAGATATTAACAATTTCTTCTGCTAAAATTTTACAGGTTTTAGAATTCTATTTTCCAAACTGGATTAGAAGAAGGGTTAGGAATAAAATTTATGCAAGAGTTCTTCAGGAGAAAGTAAAAGAGTTAGAAGAGATGAAGCTTAAAGACAAGAACCATTTGAGAGAAATAAGGTTTCTGTCTAAGAATTTTACAATAAAGACTCATACGCAAATCTATGCCAGCAAAGTAGCGATATTAACACTTAGCGAAGAAGAATTATTTGGGATAATAATTGTTATGGTCGCTCGCTAAGAAATATAAACAGGTAAAAACATAATGATAAAGAGAAAAGAGAGGAAAGAAGAGAATAAAAGAGGTGAGATAAATGGCGTTTGGAGATCCTGAAATAAGAAAAATAATTGAAAAATACGAAAGAAAGCTTGGAAGCCAGGTGAATCTTGATAATTCACAATATGGCAGTTCTGAAGAGATATCGAGGGAATATTCAAGGTTTAAGGATGATATGATTCCCCAAATATCGCGTTATGAAAGAATGTGCAAGAGCCTCGGAAATATCCTTAAAGTAAGGGTGAAGCAGAACGATGCCTTAAGAATACAAAGATATCTTGACATAGCTCACCTCGATGTTACGCCCTCGCAGGCGTTTGGACTGGCGTTTGTTTCTTTTATTATAGTATTCTTTCTTGGGATTTTAGCTACGGCAGTGATTTATGTCTTTACAGGAAATATCTCCCTATCATTTATCCTGCTGTTATTTTTGGCATCCATATTTGTATTTTACTATTCTTATTCAACTCCTTCCCGCCTGGCGAATAAATGGCGCCTTAAAGCAAGCAGCCAGATGGTGCCGTGCATTTTGTATATAGTGGCCTATATGAAGCACACTAGCAATCTGGAAAGAGCAATACAATTTGTGTCGCAAAACTTGCCTGCGCCGTTGTCTTTGGATTTTAAGAAGGTATTCTGGGATGTGGAAACAGGAAGATTTCCTACAGTCAAAGAGAGTCTGGATTACTACCTTGAAACATGGAGGGATTACAGCATGGAGTTTGTTGAGAGTTTCCATTTAATAGAGTCAAGCCTTTACGAGCCAAACGATGCTGAAAGAATAAGAATTCTTGAGAGGTCATTACAGGTAATTCTTGATGGAGTTTACGAGAAGATGCTCAAATTTTCACACGAGGTCCGCTCGCCATTGACTAATCTGTACATGCTTGGAATTGTTCTGCCAACATTAGGATTGGCGCTTCTTCCTCTAGCATCGGCGCTGCTCGGAGGATTGATAAAATGGTATCATGTCGTAGTGCTGTTCAATATAATAATACCTCTGGCAGTATTTTATTTATCAAGCCAGATAATGCTGAAGAGGCCCGGAGGATACGGAGAGACGGAAACTCTTGAGAAGAATCCATTTTATTCCAGATATAAATCAAAGAAACCATACTTTATTGCTTTCCTCGCCGTTCTTCCGTTGCTCTTGATAGGTATTGCTCCGCTGGTTTTGCCTTTTGTTACCGGCGTTGATCCAGGATTACAGGAGATTGGTTTGGGAATATTTGGGCAGTCAAAGTTCTTTGATTTTAAAACTTCTCCGGATGGAAGCACGACGGGGCCATTTGGGTTTGGAGCGCTGATGATGAGCCTGATGCTTCCTCTGGGAGTTGCCATGTTCTTTTCTATTGCTTACAAAATAAGAACAAAGGAATTGATAAAGGCGAGAGAAGCCTCAAAAGGGCTGGAGGAAGAGTTTGCATCTTCTTTATTCCAGCTTGGAAACAGGATTGGAGACGGAATTCCTGCAGAGATAGCGTTTGGAAAAGTAGCTGAAAGCTCAAGAGGACAGGTTACTGAGGATTTCTTTAAGATTGTAAATTCAAATGTACAGCAGGCTGGGATGTCTTTGGATGAGGCAATTTTCAGCCCGTCGCGGGGAGCGATAATCTATTATCCTTCTAATTTAATTGCGACGAGCATGAGGATATTGATTGAGAGCGTGAAGAAAGGGCTTCAGGTGGCAGCGCGCTCGCTGATGAGCATTTCGGAGTATATCAAGAACATTCACAAAATTAATGAAAGATTGAGAGATTTACTCGCGGAAGTTGTTTCAGACATGAAGAGCAATATGACCTTCCTTGCGCCTTTGCTGGCAGGAATAGTTCTTGGGCTGGCAAGCATGATAACAGCAATTCTGTCGAGGCTTGAGTTGCTATTTCAGGTTGGAGGAGACCAGACTATTGAGGGTTTTGGAAGCTTGAGTTCTATTTTGAGTATTTTTGAATTAAGCTCAATGATACCTCCTTACTTCCTGCAGATTTCAATTGGAATTTATATAATTGAGATTGCCTTCATACTTACAAAGACTTTAGTCACTGTGGATTCCGGAGAGGATGTACTTAAGACTACAAATGACTTAAGCAAGAATCTAAAGAGAGGCATGATTTTGTATATAATTACTTCTTTAATATCAATAATCTCTCTTGCTCTTCTGGCTTCAGTGGCTCTGAGGGGGATTGCAGCGTAACTTTGGTTTCTGTTTTGCGGAAATTTTTGCCGGAATTTAAGGAATGACATTTCCAGTCAGTATTTTATGTATTTCTTTGATTAAAAATACTGACTGGAAAGTAGCGAGTTGAAGGAAATATTTATAAAGAAGAGTATTCATTAAAATTCATAAAAGAGGGTGAAATGGCTGGAGTAATTAATAGAAAAATTCTTCTGGTAGTTCTGCTGACACTGGTTTCTTTGTTTTCTCTGAGTTCAACTTCTGTTTTAGCGTTAAACGCTAATTTTACCATTGCTGACGGGATATCTTTCATAAATCTGGCTAATAACAACACTATAAACATAACAATAGGAGCTGTGGAAGGAAATATAACAAATATCACTTTCAAATACAACGCAGCGACGGGCGCGAGCCCTGCGGATTTATATATTAATAACAGCAACGGGAGCAATCTGGCAGATGTGAGTTTTGCAGACATAACAGCGTATCCCGGGGGCGTGACGAGAAATTATAACTTTACATTTAACAATGCAAGCACAGGCACGCTGATAGTCAATGGAACAACGAAGAGTTTCTGGTTTAATGTAGCAGCAAGGAGCATGTTCCAGCAGGCTGGAGCGTTATTGGCATTAACTATCAATGCAAGCAATGCTTCGGGATATGGAAATATTACAACCATAAACTTTTTCCCGGCATTTACATTTACAGGATATGTTGTTAATGAGACTGGGTGTGCGACCTGCTGGCAAAACGGAACTAATGTAACTATTTATGGGGTGACTCAAGGTCAAAATGCCCCGCCAACAAACACAGAACTGGCTTCCGCCCTGACAAATGCAAGTGGATTTTTCAGGCTGAACAGAATCAATGCCTCATCGTCTTTTAATGGGTTCAAGCTGAAGACTATATTTTATAATACCACGGGAACAGCAACTAAGGTGGGAATGATAATGCCTGAATTCCCATCATTTATGTATTATGGAGGGGCATTCGGAAATGAAGGGTTTGACATGACGCTAAACGGAGCGACTTTTTATCTGCAGTCAGCGCATACAATCAATATGTCTGCAAATAACCTGAGCAATAGTGTTAGTTTTGGCTATGAGATGATTGATCAGGCTCTTGGATTCCCTGTTGAAAGCCAGCCGACAACACAGAATACAAATGTCCAGGTTGTTATTCCGGCTGGAAGAGGATATACAGTCTCTTTTTTCAGGATGCCTAATTGGCCGGGGAGTTCAATAGGTTATATAATGAATGGCACGCTATGCGGGGGAAATGATTTCATGAATAATTCTCACTGCCCTGCTCCGCCAAAGACTTATTCTATAAGCGCAGGCAGTGCTACTGCAGGAAATGTTACAATTATAAATCAAAGCCTTGTAGTAAGGAGAGCATACGTTGATGGTTGCTTAACTCCTGCTTCGGGAACTACTAATAACAGCGCTATAAATGTGACTTCTATAAGAATGAGAATGCTGCCCTGGACCACCGATGCAGGAAGCTTTGTTCCTCCATCAAATGCAGATGACGGTTCCATTAATATTACCCAGAATATAAATTATACTTTCACTGCATCCGGATGCACTTATGCTTTCTATAATGTTTCCCTGCTCAACCAGACAGGATATATGATTGAATTTTATGCAAAGAACGCATCCAATGAAGCGGGAAATCCCGGAACGGCGAATAATCTTGCAGCCTTCCTCAATGTAAGCGGCACTGGGGTAGAGTATACTACACATATGAATGTTACACTCTACAAGTTAGCAGGGGCATATACTCTTTCAAACATTTCAGGGCTTTCTATAAACACCTCCTTAATGAGGATTAATGCAATCAACTCATCAGGGGGAGCTGTAACGACCAATGTAAATGCGGATATGAAAGTCAGGAACACGAGGGCAGGGCTGGGGACAGTATTTTACATTATTGATCAAAATGTTATAGTAAATGGTTCTTTCTACATGCCCATACTGAATAATTCAAACTACGTCAAGGCAATGGTATTCTCGCAGAACGGGCCTCCGAGAGAGACTACAGTAAATATAAGCAATTCTGAAGCTAACCTGACGGTTCTCTCCATGAATATGGAGAAGGGATTTAAGGAAATGAATGCTTCAGGAGGATTCAGCGATGTAAATATGAGCACCAGCCCTATATCCCTGAGGTTCCTGAGAAATACTGCGGAGTGCAGCGTTCCAAATGTGCCGTCAAACTCAAGCTGCGTGATTACTGAGATGAACGCTTCAAGCTTTAATCCGCTAAAGGCGCTGCTTGCAGGAAAGGTAAATATGGAAGTGAAGATAACTTCCACTAATGTATCCCTGATATTCAATGATTATGATATGCTTTCAGCAAAGCAGCCTCCGATGGACTCTATTATGGATGATAATGCTTCTGCACGCGGCACAACATCAGGAAGCGCAGCAGTCAGTGATGTATGGAACTTCGGGAGCTTTGCGCCTGCAGATTCTTATGCAAATGTGACCATTACAGTTCCTTACTCTGATACAGCTACTGCTTCAAATTACCTGAATGATTCGGTGCAGATAAATATGTCAATTCCCGTGCTGTACGATGAAAACAACAGAGTAACGTGGAACAAGACTGCCGGCTTTGATTATGTTAATTTGAGTGATGATTTTGTTAAATACAATAATTCTTATTACAGAGGGTTGCTGGGAAGCGGGGGAATGGTATGCCTGAACAACTCCTTTAATGAAACATGCTTCGTTAATAAGAGCTCTAATTATATAAGCATGCACATACCACACTTCTCCACTATAGGAGCTTTAGTTTCCGGAAGTGCTACATCCTCAAGCACCTCTTCATCAAGCAGTTCCGGAGGGGGCGGGGGAGGCACGGAGAAGAAATATACAATATCTGAAAACCAATTCACTATGGGATACACGCAAACTCTGGCAATCGGAGATGTTATAAGAGTTAATATATCCAATCTATATCACACGGTTACCTTAGCTGTATTAAAGAATAACAGCGCTTCCATTACAGTTTCAAGCGCTCCGCAGACAAAGGTTTTCAGTGTAGGAGATATCAATAAGTTTGACGTGACTGATGACGGCAATTATGACCTGCAGGTCACTTTGAATTCAGTAAGCTCTAGCAAGGCTAATATAACTGTAGCGAAAGTAAGCGGAGTAGCGACAGCAGCGCCTTCAACAGGAGGGGGAGCAGGCACAACTGCTGGAGCTGGAGAGACCGGAGGAGCAGGAACCGGAAGCCTTGGAGAAGAGAAAATGATAAGCTCTTCAACATGGTGGACTATTGCAGTGATAGTGATTATAGTAGTTCTTGCAATTGTTGTGGCGCTGCTCATAACGAACAGCAGTACAAGGAAAAGTCAAAGAGCAGGAAAGTAAAGGTTTACGGCACGTCGCCTTTCTCGAAAGCAATGTCTGTAATTGGCGTGAGAAAATGATGAAGGAACTATAGTGGGCAGAGCAGACTTCTCTGAAGTTATGGTAAGGATATTAATATTAGCCCAAAACACAAGTAACTTTTATTAGCCAATCGGCGATAAAAATAATTAGAATATTATTAATAAGTTAATTATTGCCTTACTTTGACTAAAATTATCCTCGATAAAATAAGTTAATTATTGCCTTACTTTGACTAAAATTATCCTCGATAAAATAAGTTAATTATTGCCTTACTTTGACTAAAATTATCCTCGATAAATGTCTCAATAAGAGTTAATTTTGATTTTTTAATATAATCCTATCATCAATTAATGGTGAAAAACTTATGTCCTTAACTATAGTTATGATAACTGCCTTTGTTATCTGCTTTATCTTATGAGGGCGCTGCATCTGTTTTTAATAACTTCCGTCGGTTAAACTACAGTATCTCCGAATGAGTTTTATTACCAAAGAATTAATCCACCAAGTTTATATACTTAACCTATCTATTAGATAGGTATGAAAAGAGTAAAAGTTATAGAAAAATCAAAGCTTACTCTTAAAGGAATAAAATGTTTCATTGAGAGAGAGGTCAAACCTTTTGGGACGAGCGCAAGAATAGACTTCCCAAAAGAATTCATCGGCAAAAAAGTTTATGTGGTAGTTGTAGAATGAACGAAAAAAGATTATGCAAAAGTTTAGATGCATTAATGTGGTTTACCGATGAGAGTTTGGGAATTGACAGAAATACAGATAACCTTAACGGATTTGATTTTATCGTGCCCTTAGTAGAATCTTCTGCTTACAATTCTTATCTTGAAAATGTAAGCAACAAAACTGATTCTATCTACC
>JAGVWS010000009.1 GCA_018304165.1 Candidatus Pacearchaeota archaeon | reverse complement strand
GGACGAGATGTCAGACAAAGTCACATCTCGTCCATGCAGCTCTCGCAGATAACGCGGTTATCAACTTTGTACAACCAATCATAATTCCCGCATTCCTCGCAGATGCCCTGCCTTAGGGATTCCGGCTTGTCAGCCATAGTCTCGTGCCTCTTCAGTTTCTCTGCTTCTTCCTTTATCCCCATAACATCAGAAATATTTGCGTACAGATCAGGCTCTACTCTTAAAATATCCTTAACAGTAACCATCCCTACAAGATTCCCTTTATATACAACAGGCAGTCTCCTGTAGCCCG
The DNA here is from genome assembly GCA_018304165.1 of Candidatus Pacearchaeota archaeon. GTDB lineage: Archaea > Nanobdellota > Nanobdellia > Pacearchaeales > GW2011-AR1 > JAGVWS01. The sequence continues at coordinate 8,420 of JAGVWS010000009.1, read as the reverse complement.
TCTTTTTCATAATCCTCAGAGCTGTTGCGAGGTCAACTGTAGGCTTTACCGTCTTAACCTTCCTTGAAGCGATATCCTTAGCCTTTATCTTCCTAAGCTCCTTGCTTGGCTTCTTGGTTAGCGCCCAGATTATATCTTTCTCCGCCAGGAAGCCACGTATCTTTTTATCCTCTACGAGAATTAAAGATCCTACTCTTTTTTTAATAAAAGTCCTGGCGCATCTTATTGCATCCATATCGGGCGAAATAGTAACAGGATTGCGGGTCATCACATCGCTAACCCTCAAATTTCTTATAACCATGGTTCATCACCTATTTTATCAGGTATCTTGATTTTAAATAATTATCCCAAGCCAAAGTATATAATGCAGTTGAAGAATGCTTATAAAGAAAATGGGCGATTTTTTAGAAACTATCAAATAGCAAAAACACTGCCGAAAAGCAATTAAATCATCAAAATAGCCAGATAGGCCTGCTCAACAAGGGATGTCATCAACACTATCTCATCATTGAGTGGCAGATTACAGATAATTGTTCATCAAACTAATTTCTTACCATATTCTTTTTTCTCCTATCAGCAGGATTTCCGGTAATATATCTGCTGTCATAAACAGAGCCATATAATTGACCATTACTTGAAGGCTTGATGTGTTTTTCCCTTATCTTACCGCCAGAATAAGCAATTTCTCCGTCCTCAAGATATGACTTGGCATCGCGAGAAATGTCGGGGCGGGAGCCAGAATATAACTCTATGAGCATTCTCAAGCCAAGCTCATTCTGCTCCCTAAATCTCATCTTATACGAGTCTCTGTCAACTGGTGGCCTGAAGACTCTTAATGCCAATTCCGGATTGCTGGCAACGAGCCCCCTTATCCCTGCCTCACCAAGAGAGACTGCTTCAAGATACTTCCTGATATTATGAGGAACATCACAGGAAACTAACGGGAGAAAAATTTTTTTCTGCCATCAAAACTCTATGGAATTACTGATTAAAAGCTTATCTATTCTCGCCCTCAAAAACTTCAATGTCCTTTGGAGAGTTGAAAGTGTACCACTTTCCGAGATGCCTGTATATCTCAAAGTCAAGCTTTGGAAATACATTGTATTCAATGCTTCCCCTTGTCGGGAAATGCCCGATTGAGCCTTTTTTCAGAATATACCATCCGCACGAACTCCATAAGCCCTTCATTATAGGCTTTTCCAGGAATTCATACCTGCCCATTGACTCCTCATCCTCGGCGACATTCCTCTTTATTATTCCGAATGGCAGATAGGGATTATGAACACAGATAATATTTCCCGGCATTTTCTCCAACTCTTCAATATTAATGTCACATATGTCGTCGCAATTGACAACTAATACCCTGTCAGTTTCAATCTCACTTACCGCATTCTTAATTGCCCCTGCAGTGCCGAGGGGCTCAATCTCCCTAATGCATGTTATTGACAGTTCAGGATAAGTTTCATAAAGAAAATTCTCAACTTCCTCCCCCCTATAGCCCGTAGCAACTATTATCTTGCGGACTTTGTCCTTTAAGTAATCAATCTGGTGCGCTATGAGCTCTTTGTCATTAACTCTTACCAGTGCCTTTGGCATTTCAGCGCTCATCCTCAAGCCCCTTCCTCCGGTAAGAATAATGCAGTCAATCATCTCAAAATGATAACTAATTAATATATAAGTTTAATTGAGGTAAAGAGAGCATTTTAAGTGAAGCTCCAAACGTTCGCTTCGCTTACTCCGCAGCAAGCTGCGTGGTTTCATGAGAAATAAATTAGTCAGTAGTTCAGAGTAATTATCAATAACACGCTACGATAAGAATATATGCTGATGGTGCAGGCTTAATTATTAGTAACACGCTACAATAAAAATATATACTGATGGTGCAGGCCTAATTATTAGTAATACTCTACAATAAGAAGATATGCTGATGGTGCAGGCTTGTCGAGTAAGTTATGGGAATTATCGGCTAATAGTTGGATGGTTTGTTAAGTAAGTTATGTGAGTTATCAGCTAATGGTAGATGATTGGCTATATAGTTTTCCGTTTTTACAGGCGTAACAGAGCTGCGGGATTTCATCTTAATCAAGCCTATTCCTTGAGCTTTGGAGCAGAATTAGAATGTGGATTTTGATTTGAATTGCTGCTAGACGATTCTGATGATTTTGAGGATTTTGATGAACCGCAGCCGCAGTCAGACATTCCGCAGATTTCCTTGACAGCGCATCCTTCTTCGTATCCATTAATAATATTCAGGGCTTCATCCATCAAAGCGTCGCTGGCTACTTCGCCGGCGTCAGCGCTTTCGCTGGCAATATTATTATTGTTGTTGGCAGGTTCCTTATCGGTTAGCATACCAACAGCAAGCTTGCCACTATACTTAGAATTCATAACTTACGGGTATCAAACAGGATTTATAAAACTTTGGAAAATCTTGGATGACAAAAACATGCACCATCCTTACTCGCGCCTTCGCTCATAATCATTAAAAGTTATAATTCGCGAAAACGCTCGGAGTTGAAAATCAAGATAGGTGTTGCTCTATCCGACTCACGAAAAATGAGCTGAGGCTATAAGCCTCAATATGCACCATCCGAGAGTTGAACTCGGGTCACGACCTTGGCAAGGTCGCATTCTGCCGCTAAACTAATGGTGCGCACCATTAGTAAAAGTTAATATCAGATTAAAAAGGTTGCGGAAAGAAAAAGCCAGGTTTATAAACAGCAATTAATGACAATTATAAAGGGATGCATTAAAGATGGTGCTGACATATATTATTATTTCTGTATTGGCAGTTAGTTTAATATCACTAATAGGAGTATCAACTCTCGCGCTTAACAAAAAATGGCTGCAGAGAGCATTGATGTTTTTGGTGGCTTTCTCTGCCGGCTCGCTTCTGGCAACGGCTTTTCTTGAATTAATACCTGAAAGCTATGAAGCCATAAATACACTGGTATTTGTAATTATAGGCATAATATTCTTTTTCTCAATTGAAGCAAGCATCCACTGGCATCACCACCTGCATGATAGCGGACATCACGCAAGCAAAGAAATGAGAAAATTGCATCCTGTTGCTTACCTGACAATATTAGGAGACAGCATTCACAACCTGCTCGACGGAATAATAATTGCCGCAAGCTTCCTAGTAAATATCCCTGCGGGAATTGCAACGACCATAGCAATAGCAGCACACGAAATACCTCAAGAATTGGGAGACTTTGCAGTATTAGTAAGCGGAGGACTAAGAAGAAGCAAAGCAATAATGCTAAACTTTGTCAGCGCAACATTCGCAATAATCGGAGGATTAATAGGCTATTTCTTATTAAACGGGATACAGTCATTAATACCCTTTATAACTTCAATAGCCGCCGGAGGATTCATTTACATAGCTGCAACAGATTTATTCCCCAAGCTGCAGGAAGAAAAACACGCTGTAAAAACCATGCTTCAGATTGCCGGAATAATTCTGGGGATAGCAATTATAGCATTATCAATAAGTTTGTTTGAGTGATACTTTAAAATGCAAAATTCCTCTGGCGCCCGCGTACTTACATGTACTTACATATAAAAAGAACAAAATGGCTCCTGGAGGAATCGAACCTCCACCTGCTCGACGTGAACGAGCCGTTCTGGCCGCTAGACTAAGAAGCCTCCATTAATTAAGAAAAGAGAAGTTTAAAAGAATTGTGAAATGGTCCCAGGAGGATTCGAACCTCCGACCTTCTCGGTGTAAACGAGACATCTTAACCACTGGACCATGGGACCTTGACAAAGATAATGACAGGGAATAGTTTTTAAGCCTTCTCATCAAATTATTATTTTCAAGGCATAAAGGCTTAAAAATCCGGAAGATTTTCAGCCTTAAGATTCAAAATCCAGAATCTCAAGCTTTAAATAATGCTTTAAATTGTGATAGGTATGGCTGACAATGAGGAGATAAACGGAAAAGAAAGCAAGGAAAATACTGGAAAAATAGGAAAAGAGACTCCTGGCGTCGAGAAAGAGATAAAGGATATGAAAGAGTCTTACTCTGGTTCTGGTTCTGCTTCTGGCAGGGGGAGGCTTCCGCAGGAGATGGACAGGAAAGCAAGGGAAGCCATGGAAAAAACAAAGGCAGAGAGATATTTGAAGATGTCCTGGAAGAATTCTGATAATTTTGGATAATCCTGAGGGTAATTGGACTAAATGAGGGAAAAAGCGCACCAGAAACAACCCTTGCAAGGAATTCAGGGGCTTTTGAGGGTAAGGATAGCTATTCTTCACGATTTATCGGGAAATCTCCGAGGATTAGTGAATAAGGGACATGTGTAAACTAATCCGGACAGAGAAGATAAGCAGCAAGCTTTAAAAACTCCTTTTTCTTGTTTTCAATAAGGTAGTAAATAAGGACTTATCGAGAATGAAAAAAACAAAGGATTTAGGATTAACCCCTAATCAAGGAAGATTGCAAAGCATCTTAGAGTATAAAAAGCATAAAATAATTAAGCGAGATGAATTAATTAGTCTAATCTCTAATCATAAAATTTCAAAGAATCCCCAGTATTTAATTAAATCAATGTTGTTGAAAAAGAGACTTGTTTTCTTCAAAAAAGGATATTATATTGTAGTTCCTGTTAGTTCTGTTAATAAAAATGTTGGGATAGATAATCTAGAACTTAATGATTATTTGTTAGAATCTAAAGATTATTACATTGGATTATACAATGCCTTTAACTTGCATGGCTTTACTGAGCAAATTCCAAATAAACTTTTCGTGTTCAATACAAAATATTCCTTTGATAAAGAGATTCTGCATTATAAGTTCAAATTCTTCAAAATAAAAAAGGATAAATTGTTTGGAATTATAAAAAATAAATATCCTTATTCTGACAAAGAAAGAACAATAATTGACGCTCTTGATTATCCTGAATACCTGGGAGGGTTGAGCGAAGTTATGGAGAAGATTAAGAATTCAGATTACAATAAAAATAAGTTAGTTGATTATGCTATTAAGTACAATAGCATTAAAATAATAAAGCTTGTTGGTATTTTAACAGGAAGCAGCAAGTTGTTTAATTTATTGAAAGAAAAAAAGGCATTAAATTATTACACCACTATTAAAAAAACAAGAACTAAACTATTGGAGAAAAAATGGCAGATACGATTAATTTAGACGAGTTGAGAAGATTGAGCGCTGAGACAGGATTTTCTTCCAAGTTGCTTGAGAAAGATTATCATTTAACAAAGATCCTTCAGAGAATAAGTGAGAAGAAAATTAAGGATCTCGTTTTCAAAGGCGGAACTTGTTTGAATAAATGTTATTTAGGATTCTATAGATTAAGTGAGGATATAGATTTTGTTTACAACCAAGAGGTCAAAGGTAAAACAAAACTGCAGATTAAGAAAATCCTTGATAGCTTAAGAAGAGAGTTATTTGCAATCTTAAACGAGATGGAGTTTAAGACAAACAAGGAATTAGGAAAAGGATGGAAAATGTTAACTTCCAAGGAAGATCCTAAAATAATTGGACTTGAGATTATTACCAATTACAATTCAATAATTGATAATTTTGTTCAGACAATCAAATTGGAGATTTCTTTTAGAAAGAAATTAAGAAATCCAATAAAAATGAAATCAATTAAGCATGAGTTTATTGATGCATTAGGAGAGCCTATATTAAGAAAAGATGTTGAGATTGAAGTAATTGATTTAACAGAGAACTTTGCAGAAAAATTCAGGGCTCTTGTAATAAGAAAGAATGTTGCTATAAGAGATATTTATGATATCTATTTTATTCTGAAGAACAAGATTGCAAAAGTTGACAAAGCTCTTATTGATCTAATTTTAATAAAAATAAACGAAAATGCAGAGAAAAAGTTCACAAGAAAAGACTTTATTGATTTTATCAAGGGTTTAGAGTCTAAGCTTTCAGATCTAAACGAGAAAGAGATATCCTCTCTGTTAAAGTCAGGTGAAAAGGTCAATGTCCAAGAAATGATTCGGACAATTGTAAGGGAGTTTGAGAATGAAAAGAAAGGCGGAAACGCAAGGTATAAAGCTTTAAATAATGTCTTAAATTGTGATAGATATGGCTGATGAAAGTAAGGAAAATACTGGAAAAATCGGAAAAGAAGCTCCTGGCGTCGAGAAAGAGATAAAAGATATGAAAGAGTCTTACTCTGGTTCTGTTTCTGCTTCTGGCAGGGAGAGGCTTCCGCAGGAGATGGACAGGAAAGCAAGGGAAGCCATGGAGAAAACAAAGACAGAGCTTGAGAAACTGAAGAAAGAATTTTTAAAAAAATATCCCTTCATAAGGGCCATTGGAATTCTGCCCCCGCAGGGTGTCAGGAGGTTTATTGAAGAAGAATTTGCGCCCGAAGAAAAAGAGAAGATAGAAAAGATAAGCAAGAGAATTCACCTGGTCGTCATAATACCTGAAGATAAATTCAAGAAAGTAAAGGAGATAAGAGATGGGCTGGTTAAAATCGCCGATGCCCAGAAGCAGAAAGTCTGGATTTATACGATGTCTCATGTTGATGTCTTTGGATATGGATTGGACGGGAAGTTTGAGCATGCTGCAGACATAGGAATGTCTTATCCATTATATGACAAGGACTTTCTTGCAAGCCTGAGAGTTGCAGAATTTCACAAGTTTCTCGTACTCAAGAAGTTTGAGAGGTATATTGTAAGCTATGTAATTGCGGGAAGCTTTGTCAGGGGAGATGCTGTAAAAACTTCTGATGTTGATACTTATGTAATAATTGATGATACTGATGTAAAGAGGATGCCGAGGCTTGAGCTAAAGGAAAAACTGAGGGGATGGATTCACAGATATATTGCTGAAGCCTCTGAGCTGGCGCAGGTAAAGAATGTTCTGAACGTTCAGGTTTATCTGCTCACTGAATTCTGGGAGGCCGTCAAGGACGCCCATCCTGTAATGTTCACTTTAATCAGAGACGGAATTCCATTATATGACAGAGGAACCTTCCTCCCGTGGAAGCTTCTTCTTAAAATGGGAAAGTTAAAACCAAGCCCGGAAGCAATCGATATGTTCATGGCAAGCGGAGACAAGCTGAATGAAATTGTTAAGAGGAGGCTTCTGGATATTGCTATAGGAGATGTTTATTGGTCAATCCTTACTCCGAGCCAGGCGCTGATAATGCTCTACGGAAGAGCTCCTCCAACGACAAAGGAGACTCCGGATGTAATGAAAGAAATATTCTATGACAAGGAGAGAATGCTTGAGAAAAAACACATTGACTTTCTTGCAAGAATAATAAAGCTCTACAAAGATTATGAGCATCAAAAAGTTAATGAAGTCAGCGGAAAAGAGGTTGATGAATTAATGAAAGATGCAAATGACTATATAAACAGGCTGAAAGATCTGAGAAAGCAGATTGAGAAGAGAGCACAGAGCAAGACTCTTAAGCAGATTTATGAAGAAGTTCTGGCTCTTCTCAAAGCAATCTTCCGCGAAGACTCTGAAGAGAAGCTCGCAAGACTCTTCAAAAGCGAGCTTGTTGACAGGGGATTGCTCAACCCAGCTCATGCTTCTGTTTTAAAGAATGTCTTCAAATTCAAGAACTTAACAAGGGAAAAGAAAAAATTAGATAATGCTGAAACAAAACAGGGGATAGAAGACTTAAGAAAGAATGCTTCCATACTTATAAGAGACTTGGTTGAATACAGGCAGAGAGATGAATTGTCAAAGATTGAGAAAGGAAGGTTCAGGCTGAAAACAGCAAAGGGAGATGTTTACGAGCTGATACTTACAAAGGACGGGGCTTTCCTTATTGACAAAGCATCTATAAGAATAATAAAAGACAAAATAAAAGATTCCAGCGAAAAGGAATTATCAGAAGCCCTTGCAAAGCATGTCCAGGAGAAAGACATAAAGATAGATCATAAAGTATTCCATATTCTTGAGAGAGAATTAGGGGAATTTGATGTGATGGTGTGATTTATTATTTATTAAACATCCTGAATAATAATTACCACCATTCAATATGCATCATTAATTTAAATTTAGCTGATTATTCAGATAATAATTATCAATATTACTAAACATGCATCGTCAACTTAAATTCAGCTAAGCATAACTGCTCATAATACTAAACACACACTATCATTTTAACTTCAACAACTAACTAAGCATTTATGTGATTTGAGCAACTAATGATAGCATGATTGATATATATAAGATACTATCAATTAATTGCGCATTTACATGAATTATATTATCCAAATTCTTAAATAGTCATGAAAATATATTAGAAAATGGAAAACGGGGAAAATAAAAATGATGGCGAGCCAAAAAAAGAGGCAGAAGAAGACATCTACAAGAAGATATAGATAACTGCATAGATTGTAACACATATGATTATATACTCTATAAGCTTTATTAATTCATGAAAAAAGAGGCTAGTGGAGGAAAATCTTATCCA
>JAGVWS010000038.1 GCA_018304165.1 Candidatus Pacearchaeota archaeon | reverse complement strand
GGAGGTTGTTGGAGAAGTTGACGATGAGACTTTCTTTATTGCTCATTCTATTGCTGCCCGTGCTGTCCTAAAATTTTTAGAATCACGAATCGCCAAAGGTGACAAGTGCGGCGGTATTATTTTCGTTGGCGGATGGTTCACTCTTTCTCCTGCCGCAACTCCAGACGACGAATACAAAGCAATTGCCAAGCCATGGCTCAACATGAAATTAAACTTCAGTAAAATAAAAAGCAAATCAAGCAAATTCATCGCTTTCTTTTCTGACAACGATCCTTACGTTCCCATGAATAATATTAAACTTTTTGAGGACAATCTTGGCGCAGAAATAATTATGGAAAGTAGCATGGGCCATTTTGATGAAGAAACGGCGGGTGTCAAGGATCTTCCGATAGTTGCTGAAAAATTATTGGAAATTGCTAGATGATATAACGAGAGACCAAAATATTTTATCATGTTTTTTGTTCTCTCGAATACAGCAACAGACAAAATGGTCAAATACTTAAGTCTGTTGCTATATCTTCAGATTGCTAGCCATAATCCGCATCAGCCTATTAAAGTAAGCTGCTCTATATTAATTGGTGGCTATAGTAATCAAAGTGTACTAACATTAATGAAAGTTTTTGTTATATAATAAACTAAGCAATTAGTGTAATTCCGGACTAAACTTTTAGGCAATTAATATCAATGAAATTATAATAGCCATAAAATAGCCAATTAGAAAATAATTAATGTAATGCTCATACCTTCAACTTAAACTAATGTCATTAAATCTCATTAGTTAATTTAAACTGATTCTAGGTTATCTACTTGGTCCGTTATTGCTATAATTATCAAAAACTATTGCTATATCATCTGTAATAACAACTTTTTTAAGTCAATAATAATTCTTCTTTTTATGAGACATAGCAATAACACTAAACCGAAAACTAAAGTCCTCCTCGCTCTATCGGGCGGCGTTGACTCAAGCGTCGCCGCCCATCTTCTAAAGAAGCAAGGCTACAACGTAATTGGCGCCTTCATGAAAATGTGGAGTGATACAAAGAATAAAATGACTGGCGAGTGCTCCTGGCGCGATGACCGCCGCATGGCTCGCAGAGTAGCTGCCATTCTTGATATTCCATTAATTACTCTTGATTTTGAAAAATACTATCACAAAGAAGTTGTTGATGAAATGTTTCGTCTATACCACAAGGGCATCACTCCAAACCCAGACGTTGACTGCAACAAACTCATTAAGTTTCCTTTGTTGTGGAAGGCAGCAAAAAAGCTGAGATGTGATTACATAGCAACAGGACATTATTCCAAGATTATCAGAAAGAAAGGCAAATATTATTTATTGAGAGGAAAGGAAAACCTCAAAGACCAATCCTATTTTCTTTACCGCTTAACTCAAGATGATTTGTCTCACACTATCTTTCCTATCGGCGATTATTCCAAACCCCAAGTAAGAAAGACAGCAAAAAAGCTCGGTTTCCCCAATTATAACCGTGAATCTACCAGAGGTATTTGTTTTATCGGCAAGATTAATTTGAAGGATTTCCTAACAAAAAAAATAAAGAGGAAAGTTGGTAATATTATTAATCCGGAAGGCAACATTATTGGCAAGCACGATGGTGTTTTCTTCTACACCATCGGCCAGCGTATTGGGCCGAGGTTCGGAATTGATATTGATGCTCATATAAGAGACAAAAATGATAATAGAATATCAAGGAGATGGTATGTTGCCCGCAAAGATGTTAAGAAAAACATTATCATTGCTGCTCCGCAAGGTCATCCATTATTGTTTAAAAAAACAATTACTTTGAGTGATTTTCACCTCATTACTGATGATGTTAATAATTACAAAACTAAATTATCAAAAAGCCCCATGAATGTTGATGTCCGTATTAGAAAGGTTGGCGAATTGCTGCCAGCTAATCTAAGTTACAATAATAAACAAAAGAGGTTTATAATAATTTTAAGAGATGCCGTTACAGGCATCTCCCCCGGCCAGGCCGTTGTTATTTACAAGCCGAAGTCAAGGGAAGTGCTTGGAGGGGGAGTTGTGGGCGAATAATTAATTATCCCGTTCTTGTTTCAAGATCATTTCTTCCTGCCCTTCCTAAAGCCCTGATAGCAGCAGATTCTCTATCTGAACCACTAGGCGTATTTTTATAAATAAACTCCAAATAACCTACAGCCGTTGAGCCTCCACACTCTCCTAGAGCCGCTATTGCTTCTGCTTCTCTTCGAGACCCAATTCTAGAATCTCTATACACTTGATATAATCTTTCAGCAATAAATCCTTTCTCACTCATAAATTTTACCTCCCGTTCTTTTATTTATTTCTTCAACAACATTCTGCATCCCTTCTCTGTAAGCCGCAATAACTTTTGAAGAGGTAAGATATCCTTCAGCATCTCCGCCACGAAATGCTCTGCTATTCTCTTGCTCTGCTCTAGATTTATGCACCGCTACTTCTGATGCCTTTCTCACAAGATCTCCAACACTCCTAGATGATAAATCTCTAACAGATTTTTCCGTCAATGGAGCCCTTTCTTCGGGGTTTTGAAAGCTCCAGTATGTCTCTCCACTTGGGTCTGCCCTTCTAAGATGTTCGCCATATTTACCTCCAACATAATATTCTTTTTTCCAGGCCATTTTTATTTATCTCCTGTTTGGATTTAATTATTTAAATCTTTTATTCAATTCTTCCACAATCAAATCACGCCTTTCATTGCAAACATCAACTGCCCTTTGTGCCAACCTATCACCTTCAATTGCAACAGAATCACTATGATTGTCCCTTATATTATGAAAGCATCTGGCAGCTTCCGTTTCAGCCATATTTTTATAAGATTCTACTTTGGAAGCCATTGCAATTAATTCTCCTGCAGATGCCGTACCAAGTCCATAACCATTCTGCCCAGCAGGTAAATTTGATCCAGGATTTAGCAGAAACTGAGAAGTTCTAAGGCTAGGATCTCTTCTATTCAGACTATTTATATAAGTATCTCTTGAGCTAGTCATCTTACATTTATACCGTTTCCAAAAGATATAAATATGATTAGTCGCCTTAGATGACTACTATGGAAGAGAAATTAGAGAGCTTAAACCTAACAGAAATAGAATCAAGAATGTTTGATAAAATTCTAAAAAGAGGGGGATGCAAACCAGGCATAATTGTCAAAGAGCTTGGCCTTCATAAAGGAACCGTTTACAATTCCCTGAGAAGACTTGAGGAAAAGGGATTGATAGGATATACTAAAGTAGATGGAATAAAGAAGTATTTTATAAATAAACTTGCTATTGAAAAGATCCTTAGTGAGAAAAAAGAAAGCTTAGAGAAGAATATTAAGGAAGTGAGCAAGATCCTGAAAATAGCACAAGAAAGCATAGATAAGAAAGAGGAGGCAAATGTGGAAGTCCTTGTCGGAGTAAATAGTTATAAAACATTTCATAGCCATTTATATGAATGGGCACACACTACAAAAAAAGAGTACTATGAAATATGTCCGTTAAGAAGATATGTAGAGATGATCGGTGAAGATTATATCATAAGAGAACAGGCAAGAAAGAAAAAACTAAAGATAAGATGCAAGATTCTTATTGATGAGGATGAAAAATATATAGATACGGCAAAGCATTTAAGTGGAGAAATAAGATACTTAAAATCTAAAAGTCACAAGCCAACCGGAATATGGATTTACGGAGACTCGGTGGCATTAGTTCTATGGGGATCAAAGCCGCCACTAACTATAATTATAAGTTCTAAGGAAACTGCCGAAAGCTTCATGAACTACTTTGAAGAGTTATGGAACATTGCTTCTGGCCCTAAGCTTTTATTCCCCTCAAGGCACAAGATAAATCTCTATGACTTTATAAAAAAGTCTAAGAAATGTCTGGATATTTTTGATATAGTAGGAGCAGAGATGATACATGAGGGAAGAGGTAAGATAATAGAATTAATTAAAGCTACCAAGAAAGTCCGCATTCTCATCGCTAATCCTAATTCAGAGGCGTTCAAAAAAAGAGTATTTTTAGAAGAGAGGTATATAAAAAGCATTACCGAAAGCAGGATGTTGTTTGAGTGGAAAGCTGCTATTACAAATCTAAAGGATATAATCGCCAGAACCAAAAAGGAAGGCCTTCTTGAAATCAGACTCTATGACGGACCATTTAAGTCAACTAAGATAATAGTGAACAACAATGAGATGGTTTATAATAGTTACAATATAAAGAAAGGAGAATATGGCTCTTCTTCTCCTTCTATAATCCTAAATCGTGAATTTAACAGAGAAGAATTTGACAGATTAAAGCAGGAATTTGAAGAGTTGTGGAATATGTCAAAACGTATAGATATTGAAAAGAGTTTAGAAGAGGAAAAAGACCACTATGCAACTACTGATGAGAGAGTGTCGCGTTTTGTTAATGTCCTTAGTGAGAAGATAAAACATTATATAGGAAAAGACAAGGCTTGCCTCCTCGCCATGTTTCCCAGCGGAACATTCTTTGCGATAGCACTAAGAAGGTATCTTCTTTCTAAAGGAAAAAATGTAAGTTACGCTGAATTGAACAGGAGTGATATACAAATAAAAAAAGAGGATGTCTGGGGCAAGAAAGTAATAGTGGTAGACAGTTCAATATATACTGGGACAACTTATAGAATGATTATGAACAAAATAAGACCATTAAAGAGAAAGTATCATATTAAAGGCATAAAATACGCCGTGGAGTATGACATGATTAACTTATCTGATTTTTCTTCAAAAAAAGAAAAGCCGTTTGATGGAGAATATAGCCCAACAAAAAGATGGAAAGATAGAGCTTTAAAGGAAAGAGCGAAAATTTTAAATAAAAACCAGTCATGAATAACATTAGTACTGGTAAAAGGCTTTCCAAAAGTTATTTAATCAAAAGTTGTGGTAACTTATAATGAATAATATCAAAATAACTTTAGCTACTAAGAAGGATAAGAACTATCTGTTAAGCTATTTTGAACACTATAAAATTAAAGGACTAATAGAAAACAGGGTTAATTGTTATATCTTACATAATTTTACAGTTATAGCTAGAACTAATAATAAAATCATTGGTGTTCTTCAATGGTATATTAAGGAAGATCCAAGGGCAGGTGTTGTTGAATTTGAAGAGGTGCATGTTTCAGAAAAATACCGGAATAAGGGAGTTGGAGATCTATTAATCAAATTTGCCATTAGGTCTGTTAGAGACTACTTCAAAAAAATCCAAATTAAGCCAAGAAAGATATTCCTCTTTGTTGAGAAAAACAATAAAGCAGCCATATCATTATATAAAAAATATAAATTTAAATTTATCTCCGAGGTTGGACGTCTCTTCTCTGATAAGGAAATACAATTATTCTATTCCCGGAACTTATAGCATAACCCTTTTATACCTTCCCTCCTTTCATAAATCATGGACTTTGACACTCTCGCAAGGAAGAGGCGCTCTGTCAGAAACTTTAATCCAAACAAGAAGCCGGACTGGAAAAAAGTAATTGATGCCATTGATACTGCAAACCAGATTCCACTCGCAGGGAATATTTCTATCCTTAAATTCATCATGATAGAAGACAGGGAAAAAATAGCAAAAATAACTGACGCCTGCCAGCAGGACTTCATCCAGGATGCTCATTATATTGTTGTTGTATGCTCAAAGAAAGAGCAGCTTACAAGAAATTTCAGCGGCAAGGGAGAGATGTTTACGAGGCAGGAGGCGGGAGCGGCAATACAGAATTTCCTTCTCAAAGTAGTTGAAGATGGTTTGGCAAGCTGCTGGATCGGCCATTTTTCAGAAAGAATTTTAAAAAGGCTCCTCAAGATACCAAAGGATTGGGACATTGAAGCTCTGCTCCCTCTGGGCTACGAAGCCAGGGCAAGAATAAGCAGCAAACCTCCCATCAAGCCCAGCATTGAAGACACAGTTTATTTTGAAGAGTGGAAAGAGAAGAAGAGGAAGAAATAATCATATTTTCAATAAAGTTTTTAATCTATTAAGATGTTAGATTTGTATGAAGCTTGAGATAGAGCTTGTTCCTTCGACAGCTTGGTATTCCAATTTAAGGAACAAAGTAAAAAAAGATGTTTGGGATAAGATAAGGAAGAAAAGTTATGTTGATGCAAATTATAGATGCTCTATTTGTTTAAAAGATAAAAAAAGGCTAAATTGCCACGAGATTTGGGAGTATAATGACGAAAAACATCTCCAAAGATTAAAGGGGTTCTTAGCTCTTTGTGATGATTGTCATATGATTAAGCATATAGGCTTTGCGGGGATACAGGCTTCAAAAGGGATAATTAATATGAAAAAATTGATTACCCATTTCATGAAAGTAAATGAAGTTACTAGAGAACATTTTAACAAACATCATAAAGAGGCCTTTGATTTATGGGGTGAAAGGTCAAAAGAGAAATGGACTACAGACTTGGGTGAATGGTCTAATCTGATAAATCGCTAAATCTTCTTCAACACTTCTCAGAAGTTTACAATATAAAAATCCTGAAACCAAAAAAACAAGAAGCCGCCCTCGCGAATACCTAAATCTCCGGGCGGCCCTGAAAAAAATGAATTAACAGCTATGAAGCTTTTATCTCAATACTTCTATCCCTAATTCAGACATCTCCAATACCGGCTCTTCAGAGCGGGACTTCTGCTTACCCAATATATACGGGCTCTTGACTCCGGTCATTATTGTAATGACCCTTACTTTTCCGGCAAAGTCCTTGTTGATTCTTGCCCCAATGATGACTTGTGCATCCGGAGACAAGTTCTCTGTAACCAGCATTCCGATATTGCTGAACTCTTCAAGCTTTAAATCAGTTCCTCCCGAGATATGAATGAGTGCTCCTGTCGCGCCTCTGTAGTCCACATCAAGAAGAGGGTGCGTTAAAGCCTGCCTGACCGCTTCATCTACTCTGTTTTGAGTGTCACTCTCGCCAATGCCAATGACAGCGACGTCCCCATTCTTCATAATGGCAGATACGTCTGCATAGTCCAGGTTGATCAATGAAGGCAAGGTAATAGTTTCCACTATTCCTTTTATCATTGTGCTAACCAGCTCATTAGCTACAGCGAAGGCCTGCTCAATTGGCAGATTTCCTGCAATGTCAGTCAGTCTGTTGTTGTCCAGCACAATCGTAGTGTCTGTCGTGTCTCTAAGCTCCTGAAGCCCGAACTCTGCTTTGTCAATTCTCGCCTTCTCCATCTCCCAAGGCATTGTCACAACGCCGATAACCACAGCTCCTGCTTCCTTAGCCATCTGCCCTACTACGGGGGCTGCGCCTGTTCCTGTTCCGCCGCCCATTCCAGCCAGCACGAACACCATGTCCGCTCCTACTACTGACTTCTTTATGTCAGACATGGACTCTTTCGCAGCTTCTCTTCCCTTGTTAGGATACCCTCCGCATCCAAGCCCGCGGGTCAATTCCTTTCCAATAAGAATCTTCTCGTCAGCCTTTGTAATGCTGAGGTGAAGTGCGTCAGTGTTCAATCCATAAACGCTCGCTCCGCTGATTCCCTTGTTGAAGAGCCAAGTTATCATGTTGCAGCCTGCTCCTCCGCATCCAAAGACCTTTATGTTGGCCTTTCCTGCCTTGAGCTCGTCGAAGTTGATGCTGTACGCTGCAGAATTCTTTATCGCTTCTTCCGCAAAATTCAACATATTAACCTCCTTTTTGTCTGTTGTTTTTTCCAAGCATAAGACTCTGCAATTTGTTTTCAAAATCGCAAGGTTTATATACTTGTGAGTTTAATTTATTCTAATAAAAAGTGGTTTAATACATCACTAAATACTACAAAAGAATTCACCTCTTCACCAAAGCATTAATCCAGACCCGCCAAGATTTGAATTAATGCATACACAACACACTACTTCTTTATAAACTTTTGTGTGATTTTAGTATCTCCGCTAAAGAAACAAATAAAGATATTTCCTTCTACTAAAATACCTTGAATAAAGAGGCATTGCATTTTCTTACAGAACGTTATCTCCATATGAAAACTCCTTATACTTGGACTTTCGTATATCTTTTTGAAACTTTACTCATTTCAATCAAAAACTTTTTGAAGGGAATTTCATCTTTATAAAAACAAATCCAGATTGTTTGAAGTATTTGCTCAAACATAAACAGAAAATATCTTATTTTCATTTCTTTTGATTTGCATTTTATTCTTGCTTCATCCTGAACTCTGAATTGAGTTTCAATTCTCCATCTTTTTTTGTAAGTTATAACTAGATTTTCAAGCAAAACTTCCTCAACATTTGTAGCAAATACCCAATCATAATTTTTCTCACTTCTAGGATCATAAATCTGCTTGAGAAAAACTAGAATATTTTCTCCAGGATATTTGCTTTGATTTTTATTGACGGTAAAATCATTATAAATTGCAATTTGCTCTTCTATTTTCATTGGATAAAGAATTGACTTTTTATCCTGATGTTTTGGAACAAAAATAAGATATGGATAGTTTAATTTTGTTAATTCATACATCAAATCTTTATCGTAAAAACCTCTATCAAACAATATCAAATTTATTTTTCCGATGTAATTTTTTATCAAGGACAAGCAATGTAGGATTACACTACTTTTGTAATGTCCAATCATAATCGGAATAGAAATTAAAGGTATTTTCTCTGGAATATCGTCGGAGACTATACTGCATGTAAGGAACTTGAAATGTCCTGTTATTGCATCTTTGCCAGTCCATCCGTGAATATCAAATCCTTGAACATCTCCATAAAAATCTTCATCGGTATAATCAAAAGCGAGAATAACTTCTTTTTCATTTAACTTTAATTTTGCAGATAATCTTTTGATATAATTTAAATAAGCATGCCAAGTCATGTTTATTGGAGACTCTTTTATCCGTCGATAAAGTGTATCAGCTTTATCACCGACTGTTTCGATATAGGTGTTATATGCAGAAGCACTAACAAGAGAATCTAATAATTCAAATCCTGTAATTCTATTAGATTCATAATCTAATCCCAATGAATCATTAATAAAATGTTTTAGTATTCCTAAACTGAAACTAATTTTGTTTTCATCAATCATTTGTAATCACCAAGTAGACCGTCTTTCCTAAATACTCCTTAGGACAATCTACTTTAGCAGAAGTCCCAAAAGGAGTCACTTTTCTCTTAAGAAATCCTAAAATATTCTTGATATTTAAGGTCGTTTTAGAATTTAACTTAATAATCTTCATATATCTAATAGATATCTTATTACAACTAATGATGCTCTTTAGGAAACTACGGGCTTTTAGTCTGTAGAAGACGTTATTTCATTATAAGAATTTTTACTCTTCAGATTCTACTATATTTTCCAGTCTTAATCTGTTGAAATATGCTACTCTTGAGTCTCTTATTCTCTTTTCTATGTCTGGAATTAATTTGTCAAATCTGTACTGCATTAATGCATTGAGGATATTTGCTGTTTTTGCTTCGTCAAGTTTGTCTTTAACATCAGCCCATGTTTTGCCGGCATATTTGTTGAATAATGCCCTTGTTTCTTCATCAGATTCTTCTCCTTCAGTCAGATAGGCATATGCTTCCGGAAGAGTCATTTTCTCAGAAAGTATTTCCAGGTATTTTTCTCCAAGTTTTTTCATAGTTCTCAACAATGATGCGCTTCCCGGTCCATTTTCTCCCTGTGCATAATTGGATTCTGCTCTGTCAAGCGCTTCACGAAGAACATGATCTTCATCAAAATATCTTACTGTTTTCCTGTAGAAATCCCTCATTGCTTCTATAGAATAAACTCCTCTCTTGTCATCTTTATGTACATCAGCTGCAAAGGCTGCAGCTTCCAGAGTATTCAGTTCTTCTACATAATCATGTTCGGGCGTTTCGTCAGTTTCGTCAGTCATGGTGATCTATCTCTGTTAATTATTTTATAAATTTCAGATTCTCTGGCTCTTTCTTCATATTCTAAAACTTTTCTTACATCAATTGCTAGATAGCCTTTCTCTTTTAATTTTAACACTGCGTCTGTATCTACTTGGTTGTTGTATTTCTCATTAATCCTCATAAATTCTGTTAGTTCCTGAGGGCTTACTTTGGTATCATATAATTTTCTGACTTCAGCTGGAGTTAATTCTTCTAATACAATGCGATGGACTGCCTTATATCTGCCATATGCTTTAGTGCCTTCTTTTTTTATAGCTTCCCAGTCCAAAACGCTGTCTATGCATCTTCTCGGCATTTTTATATCTTTATAATATTGAAATGTTTCATCGGTTAAACCCAATTCCTGAGCAGTTTTTTCCTGAGGTGACGGAAACATAAATCTTATTTTTAGCTTTGGATATTCATCTTTTATTGGCAAAGAATCTGCCAGCCTATCATTTTCAGAAGCAGCTTCAGTATGTCTCCTTTCTTCCTCGCCGCCGCATCCAGCTATGGTTGAAAACCCAGCTAAAGCTATCGCTCCAATGCATGTTATAGCTCTGTTTAAGACTCATGAAGAATATAGTAAAATCCACTATTTAAACCTTTCGGTTTTGTTGTAACTATGAAGTAGAAATAAAGGTTACACAATATTCCAGAAACTATAAAACATAGACGATAAGTTTATATATAGGATATACCTAGTATATCCTATGAAGAAAGTAGGTATAAATACAAAAAATAAGCTTTTTCTGGAAAATATTGAAGGTTTTGTAAAAAGGAGGGTTACTAAGTTTGGCAATAGCGCTAAAGTCAGTTGTCCAAAAGAATTTTTAGATAAAGAAGTTTATTTGGTGATTGTTAAAGATGAGAAAAAATAATCTATTAGAAAGACTTGAAAGAGCTGAAAAAAACGCTGAATACGAAAAGCAAAAAAGAAAGGACATAGAAAAGAAATATTATGAGTTATTGAATGAACTTAAGAAAACACAAGCATTGCTTAGGCAATTCTTGAATGAGAATACTCCTTCTTCAAAACTGCCTTTCAAATATCCGTCCAAAGATAAATCTGAAAAAGAGCCAAAACCTCGAGGGAAACCTGAAGGATCTAATGGCGGAAATAAAGAAGCCCCGGAAAATATTGATAAAAAAGTCCATGTGAAACTCAAAGGAAAATGCCCAAGATGCGGAAAAGTTATTCATAGGAAAAATATCGATACGAGAATAAGATATGTTTATGATGCAAAACTTATTCCTGAAATTATTGAAGTTGAAGAGGAATTTTATCCTTGTGATTGCGGTGAGTTTTGCATAGGAAAGCACCAAGACATTCCTCAAAGAGGAATGATTGGATATAATTTGCAGGCACTATTTACTGAATTGAAATTTACTTTTTCAGGCTCTTATGGAAAAATTTCAGAATTTTTTGATAATGCTACCAATGGCAAAATAAATTTCAGCCCCGTGGCGATTAACAATTGTATAGCAAGAATTGCTAATAAACTTGAGCCATCATATAATAAAATTGAAGAAAAAATAAAAAAGGAAGATTATGCTTACAGCGACGAGACTTCTTGGCCAGTAAATGGAATGCGTTGGTATTTGTGGCTCTTTGCCACAAAGAATTTCGTATTTATAACAATA
>JAGVWS010000023.1 GCA_018304165.1 Candidatus Pacearchaeota archaeon | reverse complement strand
ACTATAGGAAGAGATATCTGGCCCTTGTCTGTAACTTTAATAATCTTAGTGTCCATACTAAAGTAAGAATTTCCTTACTTATAAATGTTTTGGATAAGCTCAGAATATGTCCAGCAGCATTTCTTCCTTTTTTTTATCTTCCTTGTCATCTTCATTTGCCATTCCGTGCTGATTATCTTTATTATCTTCTAATATATTCTCACCATCTTCGCTATTTGTCTTACCCCTTACTTCACTATTAATATCATTATCGCTCCCTGCATATGCACTATCTTCGGCATCAGATATTATCTCGTTGGTAACTTTACTATTATCTAAGTTATCTGTTATTGATGTATTATTATCGCTAAATTCTACTTCATTTTCGCCTCTCTCATCATTATCTGTATCGCTTACTTCTATTTTGTACTCACTATAATCCTCAACCGGCTCTGCAGTAATTGCGCTTACGCTATTGCTTTTAGTTATGCTGCCGTCGCCTTTCTCAATGCTTTTCTTATTATTGATATCAGCATCTTCCTTCTCCATATCTTCTATATCTTGGAGCGTTTCCTTCTCAACATTATCGCTGTCTAATTCTTTTTTTTCGCTTATCTCATCATCTTCTCTCTCGCTTATCTCATCAATTTCTTTCTCGCTTATTTCATCAGTTTCTTTAGTTTCCTCTTTTTCTTCTGGTTCGTTGCTTTCTTCTTCTCTTGAAATGCTTTCTTCAGGTTTGTTGCTCTCTTCTTTTCCCGAGATGCTTTCTTCAGGCTTATTGTTTTCTTCTTCTCCTGAAATGCTTTCTTCAGCTTCCTTAACTATTGCTGAAACGTCTCCCGCTGCGTCAGCATTCACACTTATTGAGTCAATTCCATTCTCAACGAGGAACTTTGCCATTTCCTTCCTGCTTCCTGCCTGCCCGCAGATGCTTGTTTCAACTCCTCGCGACTTGCATACTTTTATTACGTGAGCTATTTGCTTTAGAATAGCTGGATGCATTTCGTTGTAAAGAAGCTGTACATCCTCATTTCCCCTGTCAAGTGCGAGAGTAAACTGCGTTAAATCATTAGTCCCGAAACTTATGAATTTTATTCCTTCATCACACATCTCTTCAATAACCTGCACTGCTGCCGGTGTTTCAACCATTATACCTAATTTAATATTATCATGGAATCCAACTTCATGCATGTATTCCTTTGTTTTTCTTACTTCTTCTGCCGATATTATTTGTGGCATCATCACTCCGATAGTTTTTCCTTCTTCAGCTACGCGTTTTAGGGCTCTTAGTTCTGCTTTTAATAATTCTGGATATTTTAAGCTCGCGCGGATGCCATGCATTCCAAGCATCGGGTTTGCTTCCTTCCAGTTGGGCGCTCCTTCAAGATGCTCATACTCATCGCTCCTTATGTCACTCGTTCTTACCCATACTTCATTGAAATATGATGAGATTTTCTTTACTCCGTTGAATATTAACTCTTCGTAATCTTTCAGCTTGTTGTTTTTCAGGAAGTATTGAGGATGTTTTCCTCCTTCTGCAATTATTCCTTCTACTCTCGTGAGGCCTACAGCATCGCACTTTGTCAGCGCTGCCCTCTCTGCGTAGTCAGGAAGGTCAACTATTACTTTGATGTGGGTCTTTGTCCCATGAGTTATTGGTTTAATCTCTACTTTCTTTCCTTCAAGTTTTCCTTTGTACACTCGCCCTGTATAGCCGTCAACAGTTATTACTTCTCCTTCTTTCAAAACTTTCGTTGCATTGCGTGTTCCGACCACACAGGCAATTCCCATCTCCCTGCTTACTATGCTTGCATGGGCTGTAATTCCGCCTTCGTCAGTTACTATTGCATTTGCTTTCTGCATTGCAACGACCATGTCCGGATTAGTCATTGTTGTTACAAGGATGTCTCCTTTCTTTATCTTTGACAACTCATTAAGGTCATGAATTATCTTTACTGTTCCGCTTCCGACTCCCGGAGATGCTGCTATTCCTGCCAGCAATACTTCCCCTTCCAGCTGGCTTTCCTTCGCTGCTTTCTCTGCCGCCCCGCGGTTTTGAAGAGTTGTTATGGGCCTTGTTTGGACAATGTAAATTTTATGAGAATCAACTGCAAACTCAATGTCCTGCGCTTTTTTATAATGCTCTTCCAGACGCAGGCCATACTGTGCGAGCTTCTTTATTTCATAGCCGGTTAGCGCCTGCTGCCTGCTTCTCTCTTCTGTTAATTCCTGAACTTCATTCCTTCCTGATGATGTTCTGACTATGGCTTTCTTCTTGTCAGATATTCTTACATTAATTATCTCTTCCCTGGGCGTGACTTCGTAATGGTCTGGATTAATCATTCCTGAAACTATGCCTTCACCTAATCCAAACACGGCTTCTATCACCACATTATCTGTATTATTAACAGGATCCTTTGTGAATATCACTCCTGATTTTTCCGGATTGACCATTATCTGAACAACTACTGCAATGAGTGTTGTCTCGTGCTTGAAACCTTTCTTAATCCTGTAATAAACGCTCCTCGCTGTAAAGAGAGAAGCCCAGCATCCCTTTACTGCGTTTATTAAGTTAGTCCTTCCTTTGACATTAAGAAAAGTGCTTTGCTGTCCTGCAAAACTTGCATCTGCGCTGTCTTCTGCTGTTGCTGAACTCCTGACAGCAACAAATGGCGGCTCGCGCCCCCTCTTTAAAATATCCAATGCATCAGGGCTTGCTTTTTTGAGGGATTCCTCGTCAACATTCAGATGCTCATAAGATTCAAGAATTTCCTCCTCCATTTCTTTGGGCATTTCCTGCTCTTCAATCATTTGTCTTATCTTTTTTGATTCTTCTTCCAGCTCCTGCGTCTTTTCTGCGTCTAACTTTCCAAGCATCTCATATATTCTTTTATCAAGGCCCGTTACTTCAAGAAATTTATTATAAGCATCAGCAATTATCACGAAGCCAGGAGGAACAGGAAAACTATTCCTGTACATTTCTCCAAGGTTTGCTCCCTTGCCCCCGGCAATATTGACATTATTATAGGATAATTCAGAAAACCACCGGATATAAGTCGGAAATTCCCTGACTATTCCTCTCTCATCCTTCCTGTTATGGCTTTTGGATGCATTAGAATTTCTAACTCTCACATCGCCTCTTATCATCATTCATTAAAAAGAAGATGATAGTTAATAAAGATTTTCTTTCGGGTGAAATCTTTATCAGTCAGATTAAAAAGATAAAAAGAAATCCCCGCAGCTCTGCTGTGCCTGTAAAAACGGAAAAACTATATAGCCAATTATTTAATCATTAGCCGATAACTCACATAACTTACTCAACAATCCATCCAACTATTAGCCGATAACTCACATAACTTACTCAACAATCCATCCAACTATTAGCCGATAACTCACATAACTTACTCGACAAGCTTGTACCATCAACGTCAGTTGCTTTTATCGAGCGTATTAACGATAATTATGACTTTAAATTAATGCTAATTTATTTCTCATGAAACCCCACAGCTTGCTGCGGAGTGAGCGAAGCGAACGGTGGGAGATTTATTTTATCTCCGATTCTAAGGCAAGGCTTATAAAGTTATGATTTCTGTAAATAATGGATAAAAGGGTGTGTTTAAAAGTGTCAGATATTTTAGGCATAACAAAGCCAGGGGTGGGCGTAATTATTTCTTTAGTAATTGTACTATCTGCACTATCTATTCTATCAATTTTATCTGTTGCAGGCGTCACAGCGCAGGAAGAAACTGGTAGAGAAATAGTTGCGTTTGAAGGAGGAGCGGGTATTGATACCGGTGCCGATGCAAATACAGATGCAGGCATCAAAGTCGATGAAGAATTTAAAGATGCTGAATTGGAAAGAGGGGCAGGAATAACTCCTGATAGTGCCCTGTATTTTGTTGAGGATGTGATACTGACGCAGTTCAGGGATGATGTTTCTAACAGGGAGAAAAAAGTTGCAGAGATAAAGGCGATGGTTAATGAAGGGAAGATTGAAGAAGCAAGGGTTGCGCTTGACAGATATGAAGAATACGCCGGAAGACTGGAAAGTGAGGCTGACCCTGAAAAAGCTGAAGAGGCAAGAAGAAGCGCCGCGGCGATAAGAAGAACGGTAAGGGAAATAGCTTCTCAGATACCTGAGAATGAGAGAAAGGAATTTGTAGATGATGTCATAAAGAAGGAAGGCTCAATAGTTACTGCAGTTGAAATATCAAATAAGATAAAAGAATTATGCGAAACTCTGGCAGAATTAGACCCTTTAGAATATTCAAGAGTTTGCAGCACCAGGGATAAGGAGGATTCTCCGGAATGGAAGAGAAACCTTGACAGGAAATTAACTGCAGAGCAGGAAAAAGAGGCAAAAGAATTCTTCAATACAATGTCACAGTGCTTCAAAAACCCAAAGGAATGCCAATGCAATGAAATAAAAGTAGAGTCATTTGCAAAACAATGCAATATTATAGCGCCTCTGGCAGTAGCGTGCGAGGATGGAGATGAAGGGGCATGCGAAGAAATGGCTGATGCCGGAGACCCGACGGAATTACTTCCTGACTATCTGCAGGGTGTTATGAGGGATGTTGAAAGAAAATATGGTGAATCGCAGAATGATTTGCACGTGCCAAAAGAATGCAGGGATGCAGGGGCGACTGACAGAAAAGGATGCTTTAAGATAATGTTTGAATTAAACGCGCCAGAAGAATGCGTTGAGGCAGTTAAGGCAGGAAAAATAACCCTTGATGGCACTGAATCGCAGGCAAGAAAGGCATGCGAAGAGGTAATGTTCATTGAGAATGCTCCTGAAGAATGCGTGGAAGCAGGAATAAGGGACGGAAAGGAATGCGGAAAATTCATGTTCAAGCAAAACGCTCCACAGGAATGCCTTGATGCAGGCTTAACAGGAGACACCAGGGGTGATGAGAAAAAGTGCAGGGAAATAATGAATAATATTGAAAAAGAGAGAAGAGAAGGAGAATTCAGGGGGGAAGGATTTGAAGGTGAAGGCGGGAATTTCGGGGGAGGAGCGGGAAACTGCCAGGGAATACAGGACTCCCAAGAGAGGCTGCAATGCTATGATAATGCATTAAAAGGAGAAAGAGGAAGGGGAGAAAAATGGAATGACCAAAGAATGAATAATCAGGGCAGGCAGGACAGCAAGGGAAACTGGCCTAAACAATGCGTTGATGCAGGCACTCTAACTTCAGAGTCATGCAGGGAAACAATGGACAAATTCATGGAAGAAGAGAGAAAATTCTATGATGATGAGAGAAGGAGAAATGAGGAAGAATTCCGAAGAGACCGGGAATTCCGGCAGAGCCAGGAATTTAGAGGAGAGCCAAGAGAAGGAGAGCAATTCCCAAGACCGCCGGTAGAAGGAGAATTCAACCAGCCGCCCAGCGGAGAAACAGGATTTTCTCCGCCATCAACTTCTGCGGGAACATCCACATCAACTTCAACAAGCACATCAACAACTGCAACAACAGAAACTGCTCCGACACCAGCGCCTGCCCCGGCACCAGCTCCAAGCAGCGGCGAAAGCGCTCCGAGTAGCAGCGGATTAACGGGCGGAATTATCTCTGATAATGCCTTCTTAAGATACTGGTTTAGGAGATGATGGGCATTAAGAATTTAGTGATTAGGTAATATTTTAGGCGATTGATGCATTTTAGCACCAATAAGTTACCTTAGGACCAAGAATAATTAACTGATAATCTGTAAAACATTAATCTTAATCTTTCATTATCAGCAGGCTCGTCTAATAAGGTTAATTCCATTCACAATTATTCTGGACTTACTTATTAAACCTTTATTCACTTCAAAATATACTTAGAAATTAAGCTGCTGCTATTACTTCAGCTTCTTTTATTGCTTCAAGGCACGAACAAAACGAAAGATATAAATACCTATGTATCGAAAGATATACATATGTATCAAAAAAGAAACAAAGAACTTGATGTGATTTCTTTGTATAGTAGAGACTATAAATCTGAATTTTATCTGAGGCAGATAAGCAAACTTGCAAGACTTCCCCTTAAAACCTGTCAGAATATTCTTGTTAATCTTGAGAAAGATAGAATATTAAAAAGCAAGATTGATGGGAAGAATAAGTATTTTAGTTTAAATTTAAATAATATTTCTGTTAAATCTTATCTCTTAAGGGCTGAAATACATAAACTTGACATTTTTTTGGAGAAATATCCAGAATTTAAGACATTTCTGAAATCAGTCAATACTAATTCTGTCTTGATTATTTTTGGAAGTTTTGCTAAGTTCAGAGCAGACAAAAGCTCTGATTTGGACTTATTTATTGTCTCAGATAAAAAAGAAGAGCTGCCTTTTCATTTATTGCCTTATAAGATTCATCAAAACAGTTTAAAGGAAGAATCATTCAAAAAAGCAATAGTCAGAAAAGAAACTCTTGTAAAAGAAATAGAGGAAAATCATATAATTTTAAATAATCCATCTTCTTATGTAAATATAATATGGGCATATTATGGGAGCTAAAAAACTAACATGGTGTTTCAAGTTGAAAGACGGGCTTAAGATAGTTGAGTCAAATGAAAGACTGTCAAAATCCTATCTTGAGCAGGCAAAATCTTCTTTGCTAAGAGCTGAAAAAGATTTGGATGATAACGACTTGCTTTGGTCTACTGTTGCAATTTATTATGCAGAGTATTATGCTCTTTATTCCTTTCTTCAGCGAATAAGTATTAAATGCGAAAGTCATGCATGTTCAATTCTTGCAGTGAATTTGCTTTTAGGAGAAGAAGTGATTGAAACAATAAACCTGCATAAAGATAAGAGAATTGATGCTCAATATTACATGAAAGTTGACCAGGAATTAAAAGTAAGGTTAATGCTGCAAGAAGCAAAAGTATTTGTCTCCAATTTTGATGAGATTGTATCAAATCTGACAGAAAGTGAGATTAAGGAATATAGAAATATCGCTTATAAGAACAGATAAGACTGCTTCCAATAACTTAACGAAAAGGAAGATACAGCAACAATCTGGAATATTATGCCGCGGCAGCTCCCGCTTTCCTCTCCTCCACAACTATCCTGCATGCGCATGGCATTTTCGGCCTGACTTTTTCAAAGGATTCGCGCGCTATCTTCTTTCCCTTATCTCCATTGACGGCAGCAACAAAAATATCCTGCCCTGCCCGCGCCATTGCTGCTCTTCCGATAGTAACTCCAAAAGAAAGGGACATTCCTGTACTCATCCTGTCGGCTCCTGCTCCAGTCAACATCTTGTTTTCTCTAAGAACATGATGTGGATGAAGCTTCAGCATCAGACAATACTGCCCAACCAGATTTGACTCAAGCTGCTTGTGTATGAACTGCCTTGCAGCTTCCAATGCGTTATCTCTTATCTGCACATTTTCTGTTGTTACTAATCTGAAAATAACAGAATACTTCCCTTCATTGAATCCCTTAATATCTCCCATATCCATTTTTACCACCTTGCTTGCCGGAACTGCCTTTATGTAATTCTTTCCTTTCTTTTTTGAATGTCTGGTGTAGGGTCTTGCGTACCGATGGCTGTATGCTGATGCTTTTCTTAGTGCCATTTTAATCTGTTCCTCCTTCCCAACGACGCCCCTCTCTAAGCGCTTCTTCCATAACTGCTTCTTCTTCAGTAGAGTAAGGACACTCTAAATAAATATTAATTCTATTTTCAACTATTCTCAATTCATCTATCTCGGATAATACCCGGCTTCCATTAAGGGCTTCTCTTCGCCCGCCCTTTCCAAATATATAGAAGTCTGCTCTTGATATTCTTTCAGCTGTTTCCCGGCTTAATCTCCCGCTAACAACAAATTTTTCTTCCAAGCCCTTCATCTTAACTCCTCCTCATTGGACCATTCATTTCTTCCACCATTTCTGAAGTATATGGGCCGCAGATATACACTCTCTGTCCCAATAACTTCATTCTCTCTATGTCTAATAATATCTCTCTCCCTCTCCGGGGAGTGCTGTGGACTACGGTTTCAGCAAGATTAATATCCGAGCCGCAGGCGAAGAGATAATAACTTTCAGTGTTTATGCTTTTAACTAGTCCCTCATTAAGAATTCCCATTGAGACAGACACTCCTTCTTTTCTTTCTAATTTTTCCTCAATGTCCATGCTCATTTTATTTTTTTCTCCTTTCACCTGTCCCCTCGCTTTCTGCTTCTTTCCCCGGGCTTTCTTTTGACTTCAAGAATTTAGAGCTTTCAATTCTTGAGGCATTCAAGAACTCTTGTTCTTGATGAGAAAGGCTCATTTCAATTTCAGTTGTTAATGCCTGTCCGGGCAGGCCTCTTTCAAATATTGCCCTGACCATTCCCTTATTTCCGTGAGCGCTTGAGATTTTTCCTTTAATTTTCTTTTTTTCTTTGCCAGGCGAGGTCCACACTACCTTGTTACCTACTAGTTTTGATGCTTCTTCCCTATTCTTGCTTCCGAAGCTAAGTATAAAGTGTTTTTCATGGACTGTCCGATTCCCTCTTCGGAATTGTACAACTATGCCTTTCATGATGTTAATGGTTAGAAAAAGGAGGTTTTTAAAGTTTTATGGGGATGCAGGCATGTAAAGTTAGAAGGTGTTAAAAATGGAAAAACAAAACAATTTTAAAGCAGAAAATCTTAATGGAAATAACAAAAAAGAAGGTGAAAAAGTGTTATTTCCGTTTAAAAAGAAAAATACCCAAAGAGGATGGTCAATATTTTTTATTATTTTAGGTCTTCTTATAATGATTGTCAAACCAATATCTAACATAATTAATAATCTTGGATTAAACCCGTTCATTACCGGGTTACTAATGGCTTTTGCAGGATTTTTCTATTTCATGGATATTCAATAAAATGAAAGATGAAATCATATCTAAAAATATTAAAGATTTAGAATATAATCATATTTTAAGCAAACAGAATGTTTTTCTCGTTATTTTTGGGACTGCAATTATTTCAATTATAGTCAAGGACTTCAATAGTTGAACAGTTAGTCATTGACTATCAAGGGAAAGACATGCTATTTTGTTCAATTAATTATGTCTTTCACTATATTTTAAGCGATAAATTTCCGGAAGATATAAACGGGTGGGGGTTGGTTCTTGCTTTTATTTTAGCAATTATTCTATCTTTATTATATTTTAGTAAAAAATTAGAAGATAAAACAAACGAAATTAAAAATTTATAATTATTTGGGGTAGAGAATTATCTTACATACTTCTAATTTGCTTGCTCCCTACTGTTATGCCCCCACTTCTTGTATTCTTCCTCCCTGTCAATGAACCACTTGTCGCCTGCATCAAACCACCACGTGTCAGGATGGGTGTTTACTATAAATTCTCCCACCTTTCTTCCCTGCTCAGTCTTGAGCCTCTTTAATGCTATTACTATCCACTCTCTGGCCTTTATATTTCCTTTTATTTCCTCATGCCTCAAAGTAGTTATCCACTCAAGTATATCGGCATCCCTGACTAACATTGCTTCAACTGTCTTTCTCTCGTGCTCTTCATTGAATAATTCCAGTATCTCTCTTCCAAAAGGAATGCTTTTTGATATGTCTTCCACAGCCTGCGATTCAGCAAGCTTTCCATAACGCTGGGCAACATAGTTATGGTCGCTCGTCCTTCCTTCTCCTATATCATGAAACAGTGCCATTAATACAACTTTATTCTTGTCTGCCCTCGGCTCAAGGTATGCAAGGGCATAAGCAATCATTGCTGTGTGAAATAAATGCTCTGCAACAGACTGGCTTCCGCTCCCCAGCAACCAGAACCCGGAGCGGGGAGTCTTGCTATGGATGCTCGTTTCATAAACAAAATTAGTTATAGATAACTGCGTTATTTATAGCACATAAGTGCCAATAAAAAAAGATGTGATTAATCCTCTCTTTCTTTGAATACTTTGCATCTTTCTTTTTACGA
>JAGVWS010000022.1 GCA_018304165.1 Candidatus Pacearchaeota archaeon | reverse complement strand
TTGTCATAAAATTCCATCTGCATTCCTGATGGAAGGTTTATAATGCAGATCAAGTCTCCGTTGTTGAGCCAGTCTTCCTTCTCCTTAAAGTCCTTGATGACTACATAAGCCCTGCCGGTGTATATGGAAGGTATGGTAATCTTAAGCTTTTTGGTCTCAACTTTTATCGGGAGCACTTCCTTTAACTTCTCAATTATTCCTCCAACCTGCTCCTCCACAGCTCTGTTGTCAATATTAATTCCTGACTGTTCTATTGCCATTTTTATCCTTTCAGAGCTGTGGGGCTTGTTTGTTTTTGGGTCAACAGCGTTTCTTGATATGAACTCTATCACCTGCTTTAGTTTTTCCTCTCTCTGCTTGTGTTTGTAATCTGAAGGAATCTGCAGGTCTCCATTCTTTATTATTCTTTCAGCTATTTTTGACATCTCTTTAGTTCCGAATGCTTTCACAATGTCAGATTCAGAAGCCTTCATGCCCTTCTTTATATCGGAATAAACATCCTCGCTGGCGAGAGCATCCGAGGCATTCTTCAGGCGCCCTTCCCTGAACGCTATGGCCTTATCAGAATCTACTAATATGCCGAATATCTTGCCGTTAGTTCTTAATTTTGCTTCAACGCTACTCATATTTCTTTAATTCCTCTTGGTTAATCCTTTTAAGCTTCTTTTCTTCAGTTTTAATGTATCCAATATCAAATTGGGAGATATTATAATCTTTCTCAAGAACTCTCTTGAATACTTTAAGGGCAAGCTTTACGCCGTCCTTTATAGCCATGTTCTCTTTGTATTCCTGCTTTAGTATATCCCTTATTTTATCGTCGTTCTGCCCTATTGCCGCAGCCTTGTATGAAAAGTAGTTTCCTGTGACGTCTGACAGGTAAAGCTGGGGCTTGTTTCCTGAAACTCCTGCAATCATCACAGCCACTCCAAACGGCCTTACTCCGCCGTATTGCGTGAACCTCTGCTTCATATTTGCAATTTCTTTTATAACAGACTCAACGCTTATTTCAGAATCGTAGGTTACCCTGTTCTGCTGCGCCAGAAGCTGGGCGTCTTCTATCAGCACGCGGGCGTCAGAAAGTATTCCCGCAGCGGCGGCAAATACATGCCTGTCTACCTCATATATTTTATTGGCAGATTCTTCAACAACCAGATTATCCTTTGCTCTTCTGTGGGCAATAATGAGCACTCCATCACTGCAAACCATTCCGATGCTTGCGCTCCCCCACCTTACTGCCTTTTCTGCGTACTCCACCTGAAGGAGATGCCCGTCCGGAGAGAACATAGTTGCTGCTCTGTCATAGCCCATCGCTTGGTTCTGCATGTCAATTGGTATATCCATATTCAATTATTGTGCAATTTTCTTATTTAATTTTATTGTGAATATTGACATTTTCATCTTTGATTTTTTTACCCCATATTCTGCTTTAATTTAGCCTTTTAATTGGCTTTTGTGAGAAATTAAAAATCTAAATTAACTAATTTATTTTCTTGTTGATTATAATACTTTCTCCAGGGTTTAAAAATCCTTCGGATTCGGGATTTTTAAGCCACAAGATTTTTTGTAAAAAATCTTGATGTTTATAAACTTTCTGGATAATTATTCTGGCAATATATCGGTTATAGGATAATAGTGTTTAAATTGGTTATTTCAATAGTTTTCTTGATGCCTAATAAGTTAATTACCATATCAGCAATTCGTTATTCTAGACATAAATTAGTTTATAGATTATCAGATGACGCCTCTGAGACGCATAGGGATTTTAATGATTTTTCAGGATTATTGGACTATTTTAGATCGCTTTCAGAAGACGCTAAAGCTGATCTTAGGAGTCATTCTCCTAGCTTCGAATTTCTTAGTCCTAGTCAAAAGAGGGAATTAATGAAAGTTTATGAATCTCCAACTGATATTGGTAAATCTGTATGTGGCGAGTCAAAAGCGGCTGAAACCGAGCATTCACCAGCTGATAATATCAATAAAGCATTAAACGATGCATATCTTTTTGATAGGCGTCATCCGTTAAGCTCTGATGTTATTAGCGATCTAGAAGAAAGTCTTGGCCATGATGATTTTGAGCCTGACGATTTGTTAAATTATGATGGCAAAGATGACGAAGTTAATGATAAATTTACTGATGCTTATCTTGATGATTTGGAAGGAGGTTTATCTTCTTAATCCCTTCATCGTCCCGCTAACTCTCTTTATATCAATATTCTTAAACATCAGGCTCGCGCGGATTTCATTCAGCTTCTCGCGGTTGACTGCGAGAATTATTTCTCCCTGCTTTGTTCTATCAGTCTTTACAAACTTGATTCCTGCCTTCGCATATCCGAGAACTCCTATAAACTCAAGAATTGCTTTTTCAATAGCTTCCTTGCTGCTTCCTCCAGTCAGCATATAACGTTTCTTCTCGCGAAGAGTTGGCTTGAGGCGCTTTTGCATGTCATACTATTGCTGCTTTGCTTTATAAAATATGGGTTTGAGCTCTGATGAATTCCTTCAAGGTTGCGCTTCCTAAACTTTTGCAGTTTCCCTCGTAAAGCTTGTCCAAATTAATTTTACCTATTTTGACCAAAAAGTTTAAATAGTTAGGATATCCATAGATATCCATGAGAAAGATAGAAGTATTAGACAAAAAGATAAAATTGAGTGACGAAGTTGAAGTCTTCTACGAGAAGACCATAACTTCCTTTGGCAACAGCGCGAAGCTGGATGCACCAAAGAAGTACATAGGCAAAAGAGCCTATGTGATTGTACTCAAAAAATAAAATAATGTCTCTTCCAATAATTGAAATTCCAAAAGAGTTGAAAAAGTCTTTAGAAGTTTATAGAGATATCTTTACCAAACCACAATTTAACCATTTTCAGAATTTAATTACAGGAATTATTGTTTCTGATAATAAAACTATTCAAGAAATAAATGACTGCTTTGGTAAAAAAAAACCAAAGCAGTTTAAACAGGTTTATGACCCGTTCTAATTGGGATGAAAATGAAGTTGAACAAATAAGAATGAATCAAATAAAAGGAAATAATATTTCTAAAGGATTTATGATAGTTGATCCAACTATGCTTCATAAAACAGGAAAGCATATGGAAAAAGCAAACTATCATTACAGCGGAACCACAAAAGAAAAAGAATGGGGACATCTTCTTGTAAACAGTTTATTCTGCAATGAAAAGGTTTCTTTTCCAATTAATGCTGATTTTTATTTGAGAAAAGAAGATGCTGATAAAGAGCATAAATTCAAAACATCGAGGGAAATATGCATGGCGCATATAGATTATGCTACTAAAAATAAAATTCCAATTGAAGCAGTTTTAATTGATTCTGGGCTATACGCAGATTATGTGCTGAAGCATATAATTCATAATAAACTAAAATTTGTAGCAGGAATTAATGTTACAACAAAAATAAGTATTTATCAAGAAAAAAAGATAAGTATAAGAGGATATTTATCTGGATTAAACAAAGAAGATTATAAGAAATTTAAAATTAATGAAGAGATTTATTATCTTCATTCTATTGAAGTTTATGTAAGAAGAGTTGGAAAAGTAAAACTACTTATTTCTTATAAAAAAGGAGATGAAAAAGTAATAAAAACCTATATTACTAATATTTTGAGTAAAACTGATGAAGAGTTGATGAACATTCTTCTCAAAAGATGGAATGTAGAAACTCTTCATCGGGATTCAAAACAACATTTAGGGCTTGAAGACTATCAAGTCCGCAAGTTTGGTGCGATACAGAAAGTCGTACGCGCTGTTCTTGTGGCTTATACTCAAATAGCCCTAAATGTTAAACAGAAAATTTTAGAGCCATTGAAAAGAAATCTTGAAACGATTGGAGAAAGTTGTAGATTTTTTAGGCTCATCGCTATGAAAGGATACAGATGGCTAAAAAGAAAAGCAAGAAGCGTAGAAAAATTGAAAGAGGTAATGAACAGATTTGTATTTGTTAAAAACGCAAAAGTTTAGGCTTCGATAGCTTTAAATATAATCTGTTCTTATAGTAACTTAGGAGAGAAGGAAAATGAAAAAGAGAAGAACTTTTGTGTATGATGAAGATTTGGATAGACTCATGGTTTTTAATGCTTTAAAAGAAGATGAAAAAGTCTATGGAAGTGTACATATTCTTAACTTAATTTTGGACATAACTACAAAAAATAGAGTTGCAAATATAGAAATACGGAATATTTCAGAATACTTGAAATCAATAGGTAAAGATCCGAATATTCTTAAAATACTTAATAGTGCCAAAATACATGTTTTGCAGGTAAGAGGAGGATTTATAATTCAAATAATTTTAGAAGGTTTAAATAGAATAGAAGAAATCCCCTACACCATTCCAACTGAAGATAAGATCCTGATTACTGCCTGAATCTCTTAAATCTATAATCAAGGTTTCTTTTATATTCAATTAAATGAATTATTATTAAAACGTCATTTTTTGGTATTGTGCCTATGGAGATTGTAGTGTTATTGCCCATCTCGTAAAAAAGCTCGTATCCCCAGTCTCCTTTCTTTAAGGTTTCTATCTCTATATCCTTGACTTTGTCAAATTGAGGGAAAACTTCATTAAATTTATCTTCAGATATGCCTCTCTTTAACAGCCCTGTCATATACCATTCAGTAAATACAAGCTTTTTTCCTTTAATCTTTTCCTCAATTATCTTATTTATCTCTTTTTTATCATCAATTATCTTCACTTCTTTTTCTGTCATAATGGGCATATTAAATAAGAGAATATAAACCTTATCATAATTTAAGATTATGCTTAATTCTGGGTTGCAAAGACCTGTATGAAAATCACCCATCTAAAAATGTTTTTTCTTTGCGTAGAAAGGCACTAATGTTTTAGTGAGTTTAGGTATCTTACTCTCCGCTGAATAGTTTTTTGAACCAGCTCATTATTTTATCAATGAAGCTTTGGCTTACGCACTGGTTTGATATGCACAGATTGCTGCCGCACTCAAAATTGTTGTCGCATTGTGATTCTGATTTTAGTTGTTCCGTGAATGCTCCTGAATCAGAGCAGTAATTACCTGATTTTCTGTAGCCGAAAGGATAACATTTTCCGTCTAGCGGGCAGCTGTCCTTGCATATTAGTGCTTTTGTTACTTGGCAATTAACCTCCCATTTTTCGCAGGCTCCATCATCTCCTGATTTGCATTCTTTAATGTACTCATCACAAAAATCGTCGTCTGATGAGCCGCCTCCCGATGCCCCTCCTCCTGTACTACTATTAGCTTCAATTGGTGAGACTGCGTAACATTCTCCTAATACACTGAATGAATTAACTCCTCCAGTATATTTTTCTTCTGGGTTAGCCCCAGGTTCATATAATTTAGTTCCACATGATTCAAAATTAGCTTTATTCCACCAGTAATTATATGGTTCACATTTTTCAGAAGTTGCTTTATCAGTTCTTCCATCATTACACTGCCATGAAGCCCCCATATAACCATTATTTATCACTTTTCCAGGGGTTGTTTCTCCAATTCCGCAGTTGAATTCTACGCTTTCATCATTTCCGTCCTGAATGGTATAACCATATCCTCCGCAGCTGCTCTTCCACGTAACTTTTTCATTCTTTTCAGAATTGAATTTGAAACTGCAGCTATTAATTCCTTTGCAGCTGTTAACGCTCCCAATTTTCTGGTTTTCTATTGAAGCGTAGCATTCTTGCTCCTTTTCAGAATTCTTGAAGTTGCAGGTTATTTGTTCGCTTATGAATTCTCCCTTGATGCATTTTCCTTCTTCGCATCCGTTAGGGCAGTCAATTATTGTTGTTTGGATGAATCCTTTATCATCACAATAGTTTTCTGATAGCCGTGTTTTTGTAAAACAACCGTCCTTTCCCCCAGTTCTTATCCTTTGGTCTCTGCTGTCTGCAAAATTTGATCTAAATCCAAATGTGTGGGCAGATTCATATTTGTTAATGCCTGCATCTGGGTCTGAACATAATTTAGGGATTATTTCATTACTGAATCCAGAATAACATTTATTCGTCTTTTGATCCCAATAGTTAGTACTTGAACTGTCTAAACAAGAGTTCATATCCGTATAACCCTGTGTTTGACATACATATATTGCACATCCGTTAGAATCTTTTTGTCCCGTATCTTGTCTTCCATCACAATCTGGAACTGTACACGGAGAAGTTGTTGGACAAGCGTATATATAACACCCATTAGAATCTTTTTCTCCCGTATTTATTCTTCCATCACAAATCGGGACATTGCAGGTTATTGGCGTAGAATTAGTCATGTTGCTTCCGCCGGAAGAATTAGTTGTGGAATTACTGTAGTTTGCAGGCGATGTTCCAGAATCTGCAATAACAAAGAAGCTCGCAATAACTAATAAGAATATTGCTATACCAGCAAACCTTTTCATTATTTAATGATAAACGCGTAGTATTTAAATTTAGCGTTGACTTCAAACAAGTTTGGAGCATAACATCCTAATTTAAATTAAATGTATAACGAGAGACCAAAATATTTTACCATGTTTTTTGTTCTCTCGAATACGTCAAGATGCTTGGAGTTTGCATCTTGAGCGCACTCAAAAATTAACATTTTTGATGTATCAACAGACAAAATGGTCAAATATCTAAGTCTGTTGCTATAAGTCAACTCAACAGTCATTTAGCCTAAATTTAGTGGTAAGTTCTATATTAGCTCAACATATCATGTTAACAATAATTATAGTTCCTATTGGAAGAATTATTCTTTCTTCCCCGCGCCTTTCTCAGTTTTTTGCTGTCCAGAAATCATCCTTCCGGCTCTTATCTTCCTGAAAACAAAATAAGCGGCCGTTATTGCAAGCAGGGTAATTAATGCAATTAAATAAGTCGTGTTTTCCTTCAATCCAACAACAAACCCGCTCAACCCGCTCAGCCTGCCTGTTGTACCGGCTTCAGACTCGTTGCTCAAAGCTGTTAAATCTTCTTCTTTAACTGCGCTCCCCGTCGTTGGCGTTGCGGAAATTGTTTCTGTCGCGTTTAGAGTTTCATTCGGCGATTCCTGAACAGCTGCTGCTGGCGGGGCAATCAGGGACTTCAGCATTAAGTCCACCTTTCCTGCAGAGATGTTGCCTGCGTTTATTGACAAATCCTCCTTGTCGGAGTATTCCAGAGCGAAGTTCTTTCCTTCTCCTTCAATGAGAGTCTGGAACATTGACTTCTCAACGAATAAAAGCCTTACTGTATGCAGTCCTAATGCATCAATGCTTAAAGTGTTTTCTCTGTTCTGCCCGTCCTTGTTTATTATGAATTTTATTTCATCTCCTGCTCCTGCATTGAAAGTCCTTCCTGCGTAAGTCTCGTCAGCAGTCAGGACATACTTGCTTGGAGCATATTCCTCTCCGCCTTCTTCGCTCCCCCCTCCGCCTCCCGCTCCAGGCTGTCCGCCGGGCTGGCCCGTATTATTTGAAGGAGGGCTTGGAGTAGCAGCATTATTTCCCGGATAATTCAAACTAAGCAACCTTGTTTCAGAGGTATTGCTGTTTCCTGCCCTGTCAAAGCAGGTTACACTCCATGAATGCTGTCCGTTGTCAATTAAGGTGTATATGAAGAAGTTGGATACATTATTAATGCCTCCCTTTACACCCATGTTCTGCCCATTTCTTGTTAAATTGCAGACATCTACGCCAAAGTTATCATCTGCGCTGAAGTAGAACCTTATCACATTTGAAGTTGTATTTGATGCGCCGCTTGCCGGCTCTATAAGAGAAATTGTCGGAGTATTAATATCATAGAATACTGAATTGTTAACTGAGCTTCCCAGATTATTATGGCTGTCTCCTGCTTCGCATCCCCATGAATAATCGCTGCTTAGAGATGAGAGAAGCGAGACATTGTAAGTAAAGTTGGCAGTCAGTGAACTGCTGTTAATGGCGGAGGCATCATAGCTGTCATTATAAACTAAGCTTCCGGTATTATTCCATACCAATAATCTTGCCATTGTCAGCGAAGCATTTGTTGTATTATTAGTGGACTCATTATATATAGTATAATTTGTTGATGCCGAGCATGAAAATGTCTGGGAAGACGACGCACGTCTTAAGTAAGCATTGCTTTGCGGAGTATTAAGTGAAAGAGTAATGTAATGTGGGGGCATTGTTTGGTTAGTTTCATTTCCTGTCTGATTTCCGGGGGATGTCTGGTTAGTCTGGTTAGTTTCATTCGTTGCATTGCCTGGTGCACCGCTTGTCACTCCCGACAAAGAAAGCAATGCAGAGTAAATATTAATTCTCCTGAAGATAATTCCTGATGATGAATCATTAATTGCCTTTCCAGTATTCTTTAAGGCATTCTCAATTAAGCTCACGCTTGCCTGTGTTGAATTCTGTAGATAATAGAATTGCTGCAGCAGCGCGAATGCTCCCGATACATGCGGGGTTGACATTGATGTTCCTGATAGCGACGTATAGCCTCCGCTTAGAGTTGTTGAATTAATGCTCGAGCCGGGCGCGAGCAAATCCGTTTGCGGATTTCTGTTGAATAACATACTGTCGCTCTTGTCAACCGCTCCAACTGCTGTTGAATTTGTAATGCACGCAGGAGATGCTATGCCTGTGGCGCTTCCCTGGTTTCCTGTTGCTGCAACTACTGCTATGTTGTTTGAAACTGCCCTGTTGACTGAAGAAGTTATGTTTAAATCATCGTCTACATTGTCGCATGCGTTCGTATACAAGGTGCTGGTTCCTAAACTTAGGCTTATCACGCTTATATTATACGCTGCAGAATTGTCCATGCACCATTCCATCCCGAGCTTTAAGTCATCTTCATATCCTGCTCCCTGCGCATTTAATATCTTTACTCCTACGAGCTTTGCATCTTTGGCAACTCCGAATATGCTTCCGCTTGCGGCAGATATTCCTGCAACAAAAGTTCCGTGCCCGTGGTCATCGCTTACTGATGAATTAGCTATGCAATCGGCATTAATGCAGTCAATATTTGCGCCGCTGCTTCCCGTCAAAGCATTTTTATTGGCTAAGTCGTTGTGCGAGAAATTAACTCCCGTGTCAATTATGCAGATTGTCTGGCCAGCGCCCGTTATATTTGTTAATCCACTTGTTGTGTTTGCTTGATAATTCCATGCAGAACTTGCATTAGTTATAGCAATAGAATCCTGAAGGAATAATGAAACTTCTTTTACTTTTTTTATTTCAAGCACTGATGGGTTGTTCTTTAGTGCTTCCAGGTCTTGAGAGTTTATGTCAGCGGATAATACTTTATCAGAATCAGAGACATAATTTACTTTTTCTTCTCCGAGCTCCTGTCTTACATCACTAATATCATCCAAGACCATTCCTTTAATTCCCGCCTCGTCCTTTATCTTTACAATTACCCTCGCGCTTCCGTCATCCTGCACGTCGCTTATCACTGCATTGTCTACCTGCGCGTTGTAATCTGCTTCAGATATTACAAAAGCAGTAAGGATTGGCTTTCCTAAATTAACAGCAAATACTCCCAATACAACTAGGACTATTGCCAAAGAAATATATCTCCAGGCAGCATTCATCTTGTTAAAACTTCTTTCAACACCCTTTTTCATTATAAATCATTATGACTTGGGTTTTATAAACTTTAATGTAAAGAAAAATAATGAAGAAATTCTAGTTTTTCTTGAGATTGGCCTTAAAAATAGGAGGTTATATCCTATTTTGATGTAGTATGTGTGATTATATAATTTTCAAGATTCTTTATTGGAACTTTCTCAACGTCTTCATGGGTTCTATTGTTAGTTATAGAGACCTCTTCTGGAATGGGAATTTGCTGATTTTAGAAGAAAAACCTATCTCCTTCAAAAAATAGTCTTGCTCATCATCTGACAACTTTTTGTCTTCTCCAGCAGCTATCTCTAAAGCGTCATACAGCTTATTACGCGAAGATTCGTACAGACTATGAGTAACAACTCCAAAAGTTATAAAGCCTGCCAAGCCAAGTACTCCTACAACTACTCCTGGATTCATATATATCGGTTTATTGTCAAACCATTTGTAAACTTCTTGCCCCGCATTTCGGGTTTTGTCGAGATATGTTTCAAGTTTGTTATTAGCAATTGAATTAACCCGCTTAAATCTCTCTACTAAACTTTTTATTTTATAATTCATTTTCTTTCCTCCTGTTGTGCTGTTT
>JAGVWS010000006.1 GCA_018304165.1 Candidatus Pacearchaeota archaeon | reverse complement strand
GATATAGATAACTGCATAGATTGTAACACATATGATTATATACTCTATAAGCTTTATTAATTCATGAAAAAAGAGGCTAGTGGAGGAAAATCTTATCCACGCGATATTTTAGAACATTATAGATTTAGAGCAATTGAACTTTACAACAAAAGAAAAAAGATTAATGATATCGCAGATTTTTTTGGTGTACATAGATGTGCTGTCTCACATTGGATAACCGCATATAAAAGACATGGAAGAAAAGCATTAAAAAGTAAAAAAGCAAAAGGTGCAAAATATAAGATTTCAAAAGAAGAACTAAAAGAAGTTATCTCAATATTGAATGATGACGCAACAATTTATGATTTTGAAACTCCTTTATGGACATGTAAAAGAGTTCAACAAATAATCTTTAAAAAATTCAATAAAAAGATTCATACAACAAACATTATGAGACTGTTTAAAAAATTAAAGTTTTCCCCACAAAAGCCTGAAAGATTTGCTTTTCAAAAAGACAGAAAAGAAGTAAGAAAATGGTTAAAACAGGAGTGGCCTAAAATAAACGAACATCGACGGAAATGGCGAGCAATGCTTTACTTTCAGGATGAATCTGGAGTATCATTAACACCAGTTCTTGGAAGAACTTGGGCTCCAAAAGGTAAGACTCCTAAAATTATGGTAACGGGAAGTCGTGGAGGTTTATGTGTTACTTCTGCAATTAGTCCTGCTGGAAAAATGGTTTTTAGAATTGAGAAGAAGAAAGTTAATGCAGATAAGCACATCGAATTTTTAAAAAAGATAATAAAACAGCATCCAAAAAGAAAGATTATTGTTATTGAAGACAGTTCTCCAGTTCATAAATCTAAAAAAGTCGATAAATTTGTTGAACAAAATAAAACAAAATTTGCAATTTATCGTTTGCCCTCGTATTCACCAGAATTAAATCCAGATGAACATGTTTGGAAATACCTGAAAGCATATCAATTAAGGTCTCATCAGGCAAGAAACACAAAAGAATTAAAGAAACTCGTAAAAAGAAAGATGTCGTAAAAAGAAAGATGCAAAGTATTCAAAGAAAGAGAGGATTAATCACATCTTTTTTTATTGGCACTTATGTGCTATAAATAACGCAGTTATCTATAAAATTAGTCCATAGTTCAGGGTAATTATCAATAACACGCTACGATAAATATGCCACGATAAGCATGTATGTTGATGATGCAGACTTGTTGAGTAAGCTGAATAAGTTATGTGAGTTATCAATTGATGGTTAGATGATTGGCTATATAATTTTTACCAAACCGGAGCACAGCTGTGGGAATTTTTCTCAGTTAATAAAATTTCTTCTTTGGCTTTTTAGCTTCGGATATCTTTTTCTTTCCTGTCTTTTCTTCGTCTGGCTTCCCCGCCCTGCCTGATTTTTTTCTTCGCTTTCCTCATCAGCTTCCTCTTTATTGTCTTCTTCGTTTACATTCTCTGATTTATCATCAGCAGTCCTGTCTTCACTCCTCCCAAAAAAGAAAGACGCAATGAACACTATCGTCCCGGCTCC
Organism: Candidatus Pacearchaeota archaeon; assembly: GCA_018304165.1. Taxonomy (GTDB): domain Archaea; phylum Nanobdellota; class Nanobdellia; order Pacearchaeales; family GW2011-AR1; genus JAGVWS01. The sequence goes on along the minus strand of JAGVWS010000006.1, from coordinate 14,254 downwards.
GACAAAGACCAGGCCATACATGCTTATTGAGTCAAAAACAGGAGCAACTATGTAATTTAATGAGTCTCCAACCAGCTGAATCTGCATAGTTTTTGATAACAGCTGAGATGCAAGAGAGCTTGCGGAGAGCTTTGCCAGGATGAAAATCCATACTCCGGCCGCAACAATAGTAGCTCCTGCTTTTTTCAGCCCTCCCCTTAGCTTGTCCTTGCTTATAAGAACAATCAGCGCCATGAATATTATAATCAGCAGTGCAAGGGCATACTGGGAGAATTTATACCACATAACCGCTTCCCGGGCCTTGTCAATGTTTCTCTCCCTGTCATAAATATCAAGGACATTAATCCTGCTCTCGCTGCTCTCAAAGAGAGTGATATTCTTTTCTTTCAGAGTGTCGTTTAAAAACTGCGATACAGAAGTATTTGACGGCCTGCATTTTATCTCTCCCATCGCATCGCGCGAACTCTCTCCTGCTCTGCACACAGGAAACTTCCTTGCTTCATCCTCAAAGAAATCCCTTATTTCTGTTTTGTTAATGTCCCAGTACAGCTCAAATCTGCCGGAGTCTCCTCTTATATACTCAAGAGATTTCTCAATAAATTCATTAACCTGTTGCTTTACTCCTGCTTTGTCAATCAGAACAAAATTAACACTGCCCGCTCCGGAGAACTGTTTTCCGAGAAGATCATAAGCTCCACCCTTCTCAAGAGCATCTTCGTAAACCTGCGGATAAAGAAGCTTGTTCAATCCGAGAGAAATTCCAAAGTAAACAAGCATCAGTAATAACAGAAATGATATCACTGCCAGTATAACACCTCTTATGAAAGACATGATAAGTCATAACTGGCTGGATTTTTAAATGTTATAATAAGAAGATTATCTCCGAGTGATAGTTATTATAGCAGCATAAGAATGATATACTCGAGTGATAGTTATTATAGCAGCATAAGAATGATATACTCGAGTGATAGTTATTATAGCAGCATAAGAATAATATACTTATTAGAGATAATTCCATTGTTAGTCAGGTACGACATTTATGGCAAGTTCAATCAGTAGTAATTGCTAACAAATGCTAACAAATGCCCGTTCATGCTTATTAAGAGGAGCTACATTATTGGTTGATTCTTTAAATCTTCCTGCTAATCGTCAAGATGATATAATCTGGTCATTAATTCGCTTGGATATTATATGTGATTTGATGTATTTTACTTCTTCTTCTCATAAACTCCCATCAATTCTGTCTGCGATATGATAGCGCCCTTCATTGCCTTTTCAATCCCTTCGCGAGTCGCTCCCCTATTAAGCCCGAGAACCCTGTTCAATGCATAGAGCTTTAAAAAATACCTGTGCTGCCTGTCGGGAGGGCAGGGCCCGGTATATCCTGTCTTTCCGTTTGTGTTCATCCCAAGCATCCCGACAAACGAGCTGCTCCCTTCCGGAATTTCGCTGGCTGAAGAATCTATATTGAACAGGATCCAATGATTCCACTCATCAACCTGAAATCTGTCCTTTACAAACTGCGGGATGTCGGGGTCGTACATGATGAGAACAAGAGACTTCGCTTCCATGGGAACGTCAAAAATTATAATCGGCAGGGAAATATTCATTCCGTCGCATGTGTATCTTTCCGGTATTTTCTCTCCATACCTGAAAACGCTTTCTATTCTCATAACATCTGATAGCTTAAGGCTCTTTTATACTTTATGTCATAGGAGAATATAGTTGGGTATTAGTGATTAATTATAATTTTATAAAGCACCCCTAAAAATAAATCCAGATTTACACTGCTCACCAAATAAATTACTATTATCAGTCAGCTTCTGCATCACTAATCACAACTGGTCTCGCCAGATTCAACAATATATCCATTATTCAGTAGTCAAGCAGGTATAAATACATCATATGTCTTGAAAAATCGGAGCTGGCTGGGACAAATCAGTTGTCCTGGAAAGGATGCGCTCAAAGTAGCCAATGTCAGGCGTTCAGCCATTAATGCAGCGTCTGGACTATAACTCGCTGTACGAAACCTGCGCTTGTTAAGCTTACTTCAGAGGCGATGGAGATAACCTCTAAAATTGGCGGAAAGGTTAAGATAAACCCGAACCGGTTTGAGGGACTCCTCACTGAGTCCAGAAGTCAGCTTCATATTCAAGGCATTCAAGGTTAAGCATGGCAAAGAGAAAGAAACATGGCAGAAGAAAAACCAAATCTTCAAAAGTAAGAAAGTTAATTCTTCTTGCTAAGTCAAGAAAACTAAAGCAAAAGAAGCGAAGAAAAACGGCTTCTATGAAGAGAAAAAGTCCTAAGAGCAGGAAGAAGAAATATCACGGGAAGAGGAGAAAAAGATAAACAGCTTTTCAGTCAGGGATAACTACGCGGATAGGGTAATATATTATCGCATTTTGCATGAACAAGATAACTTGATTGAATGGTCTCTCGCTACAAATCACTTATATTTATAATCCTGAAGCATTTTAATATAGATAATTCCTTTAATTAGTATAAATTTTTGAAATTATCTATCACGGAAATTATGGACAAATATTACGCTAATCATCAGAATTTACGATATTTAATGCCAAGCAGCAGAACAAAGAACAAAACAAGGGGCGCTTCCGCCAATTGCGTCTTCATAATAGAGCACCTTGAGCCAAGGCTTTCCAGGTGGTGCATGATTGAATACAAGAGAATATCAAAAATTACCGGGAAAAATAATTTGTGGTTTACTAATATTTCTTCAAGGAGTGACAGGTCTAAGCTTAGCAAGTTAGGAAAGGTCTTCAAGGAATCTGTTAAATCAATGGCTCTTAAGTATGCCTGTGTTCTTGACCCTGATTCTGATATTACTCTGACAACTTCTGATAAGGACAGGTTCAGATACTTTATTCTGGGGGGTATTCTTGGCGATTATCCCCCCGGGAAGAGGACTAAGAATGAACTAACTAAATTCCTGCCAAATACTCAAAGCCGCAATATAGGCAAGAAGCAATTTTCAACAGATAACGCGGTCTGGGTTGTTAATGAGATAATCAATAATAACAGGAATTTTGATGACCTGATATTTAAAAACAAAATAGAGATAAAGATTAATGGTGTTGAGTCAGTAATACTTCCTTATTGCTATCCAGCAGACAATAAAGGAAAACCATTAATCCCGCCGAAGATTATCAGTTTATTGAAGAAGAAAAAGTCTTTTTAGCTAATCTGAATAATATTACACCTTCATCGGAACTATTTTTATGCTTCTCTCTGTGGTGCTTATCTCATTCATTCTTGCCTTCTGCTCGCTAAAACTTGTATCATAAACCCCAATTACCCCATAATATCTATCAATATAGAACGGGTCGTCCTTGCCAATTTCAGCTCCCCTGTCGCTGTATTTCCAGGTTCTTTTCTTTAAGTCTATCTCTAAAATTCCGCCTCCAACCCACGAAGGCAGCTCCTGTATTGTCTGTCTCACTCTCACTGGTGCAGGAAATTCAGCATCTTTTGCCAGTACCAATGCGGTTAAGCTCTTAAGCTGTAAGTCTGCTTCCGGTTCTTTTTCTTGCAGTTCTGAAACAGGTTCCTCATCACTCATAATCATATCAAATAATCAGAGCTTAAAAATTTGATGTTGTTTGAATATATATTTGATGCATGATAGCCATCATATGTTATCCATTTGAACAGTTAAACTATTAGAAATAATTAATACAAAACATCTGCACTAAACTTATTCTGGCTTTTCAGACATACCTGTTAATTATATATAATTCCCTTGATTGTATCACCTGTTTTGGAATTATCTATCACGGGAATTCTGAAGAAATATGTGCTACAATTATCAGAATTCACGATATATCACAATTCCCCGTCCTTTTCAATGTTATCAAGAATTTTTCCCACTTCTTTTGTAACATGCTTTATTGCTTCATCACTCGTTGCATTGCGGTTTTCCTTCATGTACTTTGCTGCCGCTGCTGCTCCGGCAATTATCGCAACCTTGAGCCTCTTTTTCTCATCCATAATTAGATTTTAGAAAACCTAGTTTAAAAACTTTAAGATTGTTCAATATATAACTTAGTGATTCGTGTAAATGTGAACTTTATAAGTCTCACCTAGACGCACCTATAGTTACTTAATCTTTCAGTCATAGTGACATATAATACTCTATCTTAACTGATTTATTTTCTCCAGCAAGTCTTAGCTGAATGAGAATGCTCGGAATCGAATCTCAAGGCCGGCGTTGCTCTCTCCGATTCACAGTTGTTGAGCTTGCAGCTCAAAGAACGCCCCAACCGTCTTTGATGGTCTTGTGATAGGTTGAAGGATGGACTAAATTACAAAATTTCTGATATTATTGACTTGTTAATCTGTTTGGCCATTTCCTTGTTTTTTATAACTGTTAGCTTAACTTCAATAGGAGTATTAACAATTTCTGCTATTTCTTTAAGGTTCATACTCTCAAGTGTTTTATTTCTCTTAAAAAAAGCTTCCATTTCATCTACAACGTTTTTAGGATATTTAGTTTGAACTACTAAATCGCCATAAGTAGCAACATAATAGCTCTTATCAAATGATGACTGAGATCTCTTAACTCCAATCTTTATACCCATATCCTTGTAAGACTGCCAAATCTTCTTATCTAAAGGCGTACTACTCATGCTTAGAATATAAGACCTAATACCCTTTTTCTTAAGTTGGCTCATTACTTGACGCTCTTTATCAAAGTGTAGTAAGATTTCCCATGCATGAGCACCCTGATAAGCGTTTATTGAAGGTTCTCCTTTCTTGAAGCTTTTGTACCAATCCTCAATAAGGTTTTGCCAAAACTTCATCATTTCATTAATTGAATTGAAAGAATAAACAGACATGTCACCAGAAATTGAGTCGTGTTTATTAGCCACTTTCTCTTTTGCTATGTCCAGATATAATTGGTCCATTATTCTTTTTCCTTCTTCAACCCATGACTTGCTTATCTGAAATTTATGATCTTTCATTGAAGAAACAACCTCTTCACCAACTAGTTCTAATAGTGCTTTTCTAACAGCTTGGAATGTAACTGCCTTGCCATATCTCTTTCTAATGAAATTAGTTAGGTCAATCATTCTTAAAGGATAATCTTTTGTCAATATTGTAAATATTAAATTCTTAACATTAGATTCTTTACCGAATGGTAATGTTAATTGTAAGCTCATTAAACCTTATAGTTTACTCTTATTATTAAACCTTTTGGTTTACTTTATATTTAACCGATAGTATATTTCACGTTTTGTTGTTATGTTATAGTAATGAATGACTTGTTACAGGATAAAAATATGAAAAGAACAAAAGAATATAATGAAAGAGAACGCATAGAATTAGAAAGAACAAGGCCTGAGGTAAATTTGGTTCAACCTTACGATGTTTGGGGCTTAACAGTTACTCAGAGCAGAGAAGGAGATTATGAGATACGCAATAGGCATCTTCCCAATAATGACGCTTTAGAAATAATAGCTAATGCTGATTATGTGGGGCATTTTGATGATTTAACTTGCGGACGCGGAGAACACCTTTATCTTAGTGGATATATAACTGAAGTACACTTAGTCGGGTTACGTGTTCTTGAGAGATTAACTGGCGTGGCAAGAGAAGTTGAGGAAAGAATTACTTGGGAAACATATCTAACACTAGGTAGGCCTCAAATAGTAGTTAAGACTCTTTCGTTTAAAGCTTATGCAGATGAAGAAGATTTTGATAATGCTGAACTACCAAGAGTTAATCACATAATTAGGCTTGGTGATTGGAATTCTTGTTTAACAAATAAACCACCAACACGTTATTTTGATTGGGCTAAAGCTTACAAACAAAAAAGCAAAATGGAGGATAAACAGGATGAACAAACAAGAAAGAAACCTAGAAGATAAGAAAATTGCAAGAAGAGCAGGAGCTTTAGGGATAGCTGGGGCATTAGCTGGTGGACTTGGCGCAGTTTTACTTGCATCATGGATGAGAGACCATTCTAGAGACGACTACATCCCTTATGAAGACATAATAAGAATTGATATTATAGACAAGGTTCAAAGTACCATATATGAACCGGTAGGTAATGGTGGCGCCTTACATGAGACATATGGCGCTCCAAATGATAAAAGAAGAGCAATGTATGATACTATAGCTGAGATAAGGAAAGAATTAGCGTGGTCTGCTGATAGCATGAATGGTTACTTTGAAATTTCTAGAGAGGAAAGAGAACATAAAAGGTACCCTGGATACTCTTTTAGGCATAGATAAAAAAAGTTAATTTTTATTGTTTTATTTTTAAAGAAATGATCGTACACCCAAACAGTGACAGAGAAAGTCCACCCCTCAACATTTCAAACTATACGAACGCCCCAACCAACAATGCTATGATTCTGAAAGGTCGTAGAGTCTCATTTTTCTTGTGACTCCTCAAATTTTCAAAACAATTTCACGCCCCCAGCGGGAATTGAACCCGCCTCTCCGCCGCGACAGGGCAGTGTACTGACCGATATACTATGGAGGCTTATAGACTTATAACCAATAAAGGATTTTTAAACCTTACACATGAGGCATTATATCCAAGGCATAATAACTAACAACGATTAAATCCAAAATCTGCCATTAATGTGAAGCTCCCAACCGCAGCCGTAAGGGAGTACCCTTGATGTCGAAAGCTTGTAGCTTTCGAGCACAGTCAAGAACTAATGTTCTTGATGCGTTCAACCAAGAAATGAAGCTGCGGGACTTCATAAGAAATAAATCAGCATTAATTTAAATCATAATTGCTGTTAATACACTCGATAAAAGCAGCTGATGTTGATGATGCAGGCATTTTGAGTAATTCATGAGGATTATCTGCTAATGGCGGAGCTATTAGCTACATAATTTTTACCCAGCCACAGCAGAGCTGTGGGATTTTTTCTCAATTAAAATTGCGGACTTATAAAAGATTTTTAATAATTCTTAAAGATTTCCCTCTATGTCAAAATCCTCTCCGAACAATTTTCTATACTCTCTCTTTATTTTTGTATTGCCCTGATAAGTCAGCCTATGATACATTCTGACAAAACTTTTAGGACCGCAATTCTTTTTATCCTCTTCCTCTCCAACCTTGTCAAATTTCCTATAGAAGAACCTTAGTGCTTTATCGGCGTCAGCAAAGCTTCCTGCAGAGCCGTCAGCAAAATTAACTATCCATGTTACCCCGGCCGCAGGATTAGAAGAAACCACCTTTCCTATTCTCCCATGATGCTGTCTATCTGAAGAAAAATCAACAATTACTACTAAATCATCAATTGACCTCAACATCAGGGCTGCCATAAAAAAGGCACTTTTCTTGGATTTATAACAATTGTCGTGATTTAATGCAATCTTGATTTTATTGAATTTTATCCTTCCCTGCAAAATAGTAATCAGACAATGTTATGATAATTAACGAAGGCGCCGACTGCTTTAGCATAGCATGAATTGGTCTCGTATAAATTATAGCTGGCAGCTATTAAGTGGCCGGCTACGATTATCACGAATACTGCAGAAATATAGTGAAAGACGTAATTAATTGAACAAAATAGCGCGTCTTTCCCCTAATAGTCAATGAATTCAATAGTTGAACAGCCAGTCCTCGACTATAATTAAAGGATATTTATGATTCATTCTGGCTTACCAATAATTAATTGTGATGCTATATCTGTTTTAAATCTTATCTTCGTTAGTATCTACTTAGCTTTCTGAAGTAGCTGTCGTCTATAAAGGCAAAAATTAACAGAAAATTATTGGTTTTTTATCTTCGGAGCTTTACAAAGCTAAGCTATTACCTTCATTAATGCAGGAAGATTTTTTATTGTTATTACTATTCTAAATCCGTTAAAAATATAAATAACCAGAGACTAATGTATTAATGGCTAAGGACATACGCGTTGAACGGGACGACAAAGGCAGAGAGCATGTTTATGAGCATAGCGCTTTCGGTTTTGGAAAACAAGATTTAGGTAAAATGCGTTCTAATTTCTGGGAAGATGGTTGATGGTGTTGGTGAAAAACTTAATAGTTCTTCAAAAATAGTTGAGGCTTTTAAGAGAAAGATTTAGTTATAATTTTTGAGCTTTAGATTTTTCTTTCATTAATCATTTAAAGCATGAACACTTTGTTTTTTGATGGGTTCTAGTAATGACAGGGATAATAAGATAGGCTCTGATGGTTATCATGCAGGCAGAGATGGCGATTCTTGGGATGATCTTGCTCATGGCTTAACCAAGGGCTTCGGAGGTAGAGACTCGCGTATTTATGATAAGAACTACGGCAGAGGAGCCTCTGATAGAAGCAAGTATGGAAGGATGAATTCTGATTCAGAACCGAGAAGTTCTTCAGAAGGGAGCAGTAGTGGAGGTGGAGGCGGTGGAGGAGGGGGTGGAAAAGGATGTGGCTGTCTTGGGCTCCTGGCTTCTCCAATCACTGCATATTTTATATTTTGGGTTCTTCCGAATATTATATATGATGCTGCAGTTAATGCTTTTACAGGAAAAGAAAGAGCAACACGAAATTATTCTATGCCAAACTATTCTACACCTAGGGAAGTCCGTGTTGTAAATAGTGAAGGAAGAGTAGTGGACTCTTTTATCTATTCCAGTAATGCTACAAACAAGCAGGAATATCAAAGAGAGATAGAATTCGAGGCACTCGTAAGAACAATTGATGCTAGTCGAACTATTTCTCTGACTCGCATGGGCAGGCCTCACAGGGTTGATTCTTACTGGGCAGCTGCTAGTATTAAATCAGAAGAAGGAGATTTTTTTCAAGCTTTAGATTTTTACAAAAAGGCTTCTGATAATAATGAGTCTTCCAATCCAGACAGTCTTGCTGATAGTTTCTGCCGTGACTTAGAGGATTGGTTAGATCACAACCCTGAAGGCACGCTGTATCCCGGATTGAAAAGATTCATCAGGAATGATGATTCTTCCTTAGAAGAGAGGCTGGCCATTATGAGGATGTTGCGAGATAATGCAGATAATCTTGGCCTACCATACTTCAAGAATAGGATGCAGGAATTAATCAGGACACGTGAAAATGAATAATTTTCTAATTTATTTCCAGCACTATCGGCGCGTGGTCGCTTCCCCTGGCGTCTTTTAAGATATGGCTGTCTTTTATATGCTTCATGAATTCCCTGCTAACGGCAAAGTAATCAATGCGCCACCCTATATTTCTTGCCCTTGCATTAAAGCGATAACTCCACCATGTATATTGTCCTGCTTTGTCCGGAGAGAAGTGCCTGAAAACATCAACGAAGCCATTGTCAAGAAATTTAGTAAACCAATTCCTCTCTTCAATTGTAAAGCCCGCATTTTTCTCATTCTCTTTCGGATGGGCTATATCAATCTCCTTATGAGCGACATTAAAGTCCCCGCACATGATTACGGGCTTCTTTGTATCCTTTTCCAGCGCCTTTACAAACTTAAGGAACTCCTCGTTGAATTTAAGCTTGAAGCCAAGCCTTGCCAGCCCATGCTGGGAGTTCGGAAAGTAAGCATTAACAAGAATAAACTTTTCGTATTCCAGCGTTATTACTCTTCCTTCCTTGTCATACTCCGGAATTCCAATGCCATGAATGACAGCTAGTGGTTTCTTCTTGCTGTAAATCAATGTCCCGCTGTATCCCTTCTTCTCGGCAGGATTCCAAAATTCAGTATAACCGCCGTTTCTTATTGCTTCAGACATTGTTGCTTTCTCTGGATTGCTCTTCACCTCCTGAAAGCAATAGATGTCAGCATTTTCCTTCTTAATGAAGTCAAGAATCCCGTCTCTTATAGAAGAATTTATTCCATTAATGTTCCAGGAGAGGAGTTTCATTATAATGGCTTGGAAACTGGCGTTTTTAAGTTCTTGCTTCTTGAGTATAAATTACTTAAGCAACTATAGCTAAGGACATTAATATTAGCTCAAAACATAAATAACTTTTATTAGTCAATCGGTGATAAAAATAATTAGAATGGTATCAATAAGTTAAAATTATCTTCGGTAAACATCTCAATAAGGATTAATTTTGATTTTTTGATATAATTCTATCGTCTATTAATGGTGAAAAACTTATGTCCTTTACTATAGGAAATAATTTAACTAGTCAAACTCTAAATAATTAGTTTAAACCCGCTAATAAGACTTAATAACACAATCTAAGTTGCAGGCATATATTTTACATTAATTAATTTCTGATAATCTGTTTTATGGCTATTATAATTTCTATTAACATTAATGTATCAAAAAATTAGTCTGGAAAACGGCTAATCACCCCACTTATAATCCATATGGGCACAAATTACAGCCTGACGAAAAACGTGCCCATACAGAGATATTACATTATCCTGAAGCTCTTTAAATTTTCTTCCAGTGTTTTTAAGCAGAATTTTATTATTGGTTTGTATTCCCCGTTATTCGCCTCTCTTACGGCTTTAAGGTATTCTGCTCTCTGTTTTACATAAAGGTTAATCCAGGGATAATTGTTCTTTTTAAGTATGAAATTCATAAGTAATCTGGAGACTCTCCCGTTTCCGTCTACGAATGGATGAATTGAGACAAATTTCATGGAGAAAGCAACCGCCATCTCAAACAGATGAATCTTTTTTCTGTTCTCTTTGTACCAATAAACAAGATTTTTTACTAACTGCGGCACTAACGGAGCCTCCGGGAATTCCGCGTCGCTTCTGAATATCCTTACAGGGTTTTCCCTGTATCTTCCGGCAAAATTCTCGGAGATGTTTTTTAGAATGATTGCATGCAGTCTTAATATTAATAACTCATTAAGTTTTCCTTTATAGTCTTTCAGGAATTTTACTGCTTCTAAATGATTTTTTGCTTCATTAATCTCTTTAATAGTCTTTCCTTCAGGAGTCAGCCCTTCGTTTATTATTATGTCTGTCTGAGCAAGAGAAAGAGAGCTTCCTTCAATAGCGTTGCTGTTATATGTTAGTTCCGTAAAAAAGGTGTTCTCAAACTTTTCAAATTCTTCAGGGTTAAGAGCACTGATTTTTTTATTATAAACCTTTTTGAGATTTTCAACAGTGCTGATTTGCTCCTTTGAGAGGTTTTTTGATTCTAACATTGCTGACAGTTCCTTCTCAAATTCCTCTCTAAGCCGGTTTACTTCCTTTTTTGTCATGTTTCCATAGCCAATAAACCTGCTCTTCTTTGCCCATTTTTCGCCTTTGCGGGCATTATAAATAAGATAGTTCTGCTTTTTTCCGTTAATTATTCTAATTTCATGATAAACCATGATTATCCATATGGGCACCGATTTATATATCTTTCTATTTGTGCCCACATGCTAATATTTCTTTGTTGGCTGGTTTCATGTTCAGCTATCCATCATTATATTGTAACTTTTAAGTAATTACAATCCATAAGGTTTAAATAGTCTGAAATCCACCATAAATTATACATAGAGGATGTATAAATGATAACATTAAACTATTGTGAGGTCGGTAAGGAATGGGCTAAATATGCCGAGCATGCTAGAGAAGCTATTCGTAATTATGCTTTAAAATCAGGCATTCCTGAAACCGATGTTAATCCTTCCGTTACTTTTCAGCTTGCTCATCTCATGGCTGTTTTTAGCTCTCGTGATTTGAAAGATAAGACTATTCTTGATCTTGGTTGCGGCTCTTCAACAACTAGTGATGGCAGGGGAGAATTTCAGCCCTGGCTTTGCCGTGTTCTTGGTTATCTTGGCGCTGTTCCAATCGGCATTGATATTGCCGATAGCAAGGAAAGAGACTTTATTTTTCAAAAAGCCAGCTTATTTGATCAGGACTCTTTGAATATTATTAACGGTAGAATCATTGTTGATGCGGCTCATTCTTATGGCCTTGTTGATTCTCCTCAAGTCGTTCATAGAGTTACTGGCAGTGAGGATGAGCTTGTCGCTAAGCTTTCTTCACAAATAGAAGGCATTGTTGAGCCTGATGGCTTCTTTCTCTGGGGCGCTCTTAGTGATTTAGGGAATGAAGAAAGAAGGAGGGCGGCATGACTTTCTCTTCTCAAAATAATTTAGATATCAAAGCGAAGCTTCGTGATGAAGCTCTTCGCCTTAGAGACAAGTATGATGTTTCTTCTCTTGCGGACTTGGAAAGGCTTGCCAAGGAAGAATATGGTGTTAGAGAAGTTGTGAGAACTCCTTTGGCTTATAAGTGCCCTGTTACTATTGGAAGTCGTTCTTGTGCTTCGCACATATTTTATTATTCTTTATCAAGAGAGGTTGAACGTAGTTCTTTGGCTCATGAAATTGGTCACGTTGTTGCTGGTCATCAAACAAACAGAAAAAATTTGAGTGGAATAGAAGAAGATGAAGCTAATTATTTTGCTAAAGAATTAAGAGGCATCTCATCTCTTAGACAAAACTTAACGTTATTCTTAGGCGGCAGTCTGGCTGTTCCTTTAACATTTGTTGTTCCATTTATTAGAATAAGTGAGGAAATAAAATTAAAAGCACGGGGGATTAGCGACGACATAATCGCTATGATTTAATCATGACTTTCTCTAACGGTAATTCTAACGATAAGAATAAAGTAACCGTTTATCATTATTCTCGTCTTGAAGATTGGTTTGGTATTGAGAATGGTTCTTATGTTAGCAGACATAAACCCGGCCTTGGAGCAAATAAGAGAGTATGCCTTGACTACATGGATGGATGGGAAGTTGGTGCTATCTTTGCTCTGGAGTCTCCTGCTCCTTCAGAGTGGACAGATAATAAAGACTTCCCAAGAGTGTGGAAAGATTTAAAGGCACACGTAGGAACATTGTTATTAGAAGTTGATGTTGACTCTAATGATCCTTCCGTTTTTGTTCCTGATTGGGGCCATCAAGAAGGTTATGCTTGGACAAGAACTCTTGAGCAAAATCCTAATGCTATTTTTGATGTTCAAGTAAAGGTTCCTCAGCGCTATACTCATAAGGATAATCTTAGTGCTGAACGAGCTTATTGGGATGGAAGGGTCCAAATTGGCGAATATCTTCGCAGAAAAGACGAATTAAATTTTTCCCTTCCAGAAGTGGTTATTACCCAGAATGTTCCTCTGGAAAGAGTCAGGGTTTCTAAAAATCAGCCTTCTCTTTTAGAATATCTTCGCAGAATGCCTAAAAGCAGTTATAGAGATTCTGTTATTTCAAAGGTTAGGAATGTTCCAGGGCTTGCTGAAAGTCTTAGAGCGGGAGGAGTTTTAACATGACTTTCTCTTCTTTCACCATCACCAAGCGCATTGCCAAGCATGGCAATCAGGCAATCATTGTTGTTCCCAGAATTCTTGAACAGCATTTGAAGCCCGGAACAGTTGTTAAATTGGACATCAATGTTATTCAGGCAGCCGTTGAAGAAGCAATTAAAATTAAAGAGGCCGACGCTGAAGAAAGCGGGGAGGAAAGAAAATGACCAATCCTGAAATTTATAATCATACCAATGAAAATTTAGAATTTGCTATGAAAGTGATTCGACCAAGAATTGATGATAGGATTCTTGCTGTTTGCGGTTCCGGCGATCATGCGTTTGCCATGGTTGAGAATGCTGGAAGAGTAGTAGCCGTGGATAACTTAGCTTCTCTTGATAAATCATTTTCTCTTAGGAAATTGAGAAGTGATGACCGCGATGATTGCTGGAAACCAATAGTTTTGAGAAGAGTAGAAAGAAAATGCAGGAGGCCCCCTCATGACTGAAGTCATTGATAGAGTCTCAGTTTCCAGTAATGGCGATTCTTCTCGTATTGCTAAAATTCTTTCAATTCTTGGCCCCCATTACATTAGTTTGAAGCAGGTTGATGAGGAAGTTAGCGCTGAAGGAACTACCAGAGAAGTATATATCAGTGAGTGGACTCCTAATCCTAAGAATCCTGATGTGAGCAAGACTCAAAGAAGGGGGATAAAGGTTGATAAGCAGGTAAAGGATATTTCTAATGAAAGGTCAGCCTCAAACCTGGTTAAGGGTTATAATACTGCTCATGATGTTTTGACGCAATTATCTCTTCCTGATCCTGAAGCTCATGGGCTTGTAAGATTATTGGATGCTAAGAATGCTGATGAATTGGGAGAAGGAGCAATGATCTCTGTTGAGAATTGGCTTGATGGAGCAACTTCACTTCAGAGGAAGGTTAAGAATTCTCTTAAGAAGAGGCTTGAAGATAAGGAGTTCATTGGTGTTTTTACTGATGTTATTGAGGGCGAGCGTTACTTAGTTGAGAATGGTATTTATCATCGTGATCCTACTCCCAGGAATATTCTCGTGACT
>JAGVWS010000005.1 GCA_018304165.1 Candidatus Pacearchaeota archaeon | reverse complement strand
AATAAAAAATGCTGAAGAAAGCAAATAATAATCAATAAAAATAAATTGATAATAGTAAATAAAGAGATTATTAATGATAAATTAACTGACATAAATATGAATGTTGCAAAATAAATTGATAATAGTAAATAAAGAGATTATTAATGATAAATTAACTGACATAAATATGAATGTTGCTTTTTTGACAATAGGCTAATTAATATATTTATTCAAGCTAAGAGTAAAAGATAGTGGGGAGCGATAAGTAAAACATGGAAAAAAGAGAGTATTTGCTTATAGAATCAGAATTGAGGATATAAACAAGAATAATTATGAAAAAAGAGGAGCAGGGGGCAGATTTGGAAAAGTTTGCAGTCTTTATTATAATCGGAATTTTCCTGGTGATGACTTTTTTAAGAGCTGCCCCGACACAGGCTATTAACAGCTTCAACAATTCCACGACGGGAGTGAATCTGACATTGTGGGATGATACTGATACTGCAATCAAGAGAAGCACTTACAATATAACATTCTATGCAAATTACAGCAATTCATCAGCATTTATAATCAGCACCAACTGCAGCATTAGATTCAGTTTTAACGGAACGTATACAAGCTATGTAAATATGAGCTATAATACAAGTTCCACACCTTACTATCATAATAGGACGTTTACGTGGAAAGGAAATCACACTGCGCAGACATGGTGCTACAATTCAACGGCGGAGTCAATAGTAAATGACACCTTTATTATACAAAATTCCATACCTTCAATATCCAAAGAGGATAGCGCCGACTGGATAAATTTTGACACTAACAACCAGAATCACGATGTCTGGAGCTGCAATGAAGATACGCCATGCTACTTTAACTTCAGCAACTCCAGCAACAATACAGTCTATCAGAGGGTTGTAACAGAAAACGACGCTAATGACAACCTGACATATTCAGCAGGTGATAATACTACATTAACAAATTATACTTTAAATTCAACAACAGGAGTCTTGCTGATAAATATAACTAATGGTAATTCAACAAATCAGGGATTCAGGAAGATAGAGCTGAAAGTGCGCGATACAGAATCGCTTGATTCCCCCTCCCTTCTTGATGTCAATGTAACTTCTGTAAATGACCCTCCCCTCTTCCAAAATCTTGGAAATACTACAATCAACGCGACAGCTCCGGGAAATAATTTTACATCCATTATTTATGCTATTGATGAGGAGGCAAATGTGCCTCTTAACTTCACAATAATATTTTCACATTGCACTCCCGCTAACTGGAGCTCAAGAAATACAGGGCCAAACTGTACTATATGGAATGTGTCACAATACAATTTAAGCTACAACTCAAGCGCGTTATTTGTAAATTTCACTCCGAGCGGAAGAGATGATGTCGGGGATTACTTCATCAACTTCACTGCAAGGGATAATGGAACGGGCTTTGGGTTTAATAATAATGCAGAAACAAACTTTACAATAAACTTCTCTGTACGGAATGTAAACCTTGCGCCCAATATAACCTATTTCTGCAACCGTGAGTTCAATTTCACTACTTATAACGGCTCAACACTCATTCCTGAGTTCAACATAAGCGAAAACTCTGCGTTTAACTGCTATGTGAATGCAACAGATATAGATGAGACTTTAAATTTAACTTTCTCAAGCAATGAGACATGGTTTTTAAACACGACTAACGGCAGCTTCGGCAATTTCAACGGCTCTGCGTTTGTAAATTTCACTCCTGTTGATTTAATAGTAGGGAATTGGACAGTGAATATTACAGTAAAGGACAATACGGGCACTCCGCCTTCAAAGAATGATACAAAGCTTGTCAGGATATTTATATCAAACATAAACGATTCTGTAAATGTTTTTTCTGTGAGCAACTTTACAGGATTTACAGGAAATAATTATAACATTTATGTTAATGCAACTGACAACGATCTGTCAGTGCCGAACAAGCAGGTTTTTAATGAGTCTATAAATTTCACTGCAAGGAATTTAACGAGCGGAGAAGCAGTGTCATGGATAACAGTATCAAAACTTAGCAACAGCGGGAATATTTCGCGGGCAGTCCTGACTTTTACCGCCAACTCAACAATTTCCGGAAACACAACAATAAACCTGAGCGTGATGGATGTGAATAATTATTCGCAGTCTTCTACAATATTTATAATACAGATAATAGGAAACAGTCCGCCGAACTGGAACAGTAACCTGTCAAGGAACTTCACTTTAACGGAAGGCACGGCATTTTCACTTAATCTTACAGGAAATGTCACTGATGCCGACGGAGATTCAATAAACTTCACTTATACAAATTACAGCCAGACGCACTTTCCAAACTTCTTTTCAAATGCAAATACGACGACGGGAGTAATCAGCTTTACTCCTGCAGATGATGATGTAGGGAGCAATAATGTTTCAATAAATGCGAGCGACGGCCGCACACCAACTCCGATAACCATTAACTTTACTGTGAATAATGTGAATGATGCCCCGAGCTTTGATAGCATATCTACCCAAACTGTAAGTGAAGACAGCCAAGCAAGCTTTAATGTAGTAATATTTGATGAGGACTTTAAAATTAAGCAGAAGGGATTTTGCGCCGGGTGTAATGAGAATCTGACTCTTAATCTTACTATAAGCGGGCCAAATACAGCTCTCCTTATTAATGGAAGCAATTTCAATCTGACACAAAACCCGACAACAGATGCTCCAAACAGGACTATATACGCTGCAACATTCACGCCGAACAAGAGTGATCTTGGCGGGCTGACTCAAAGGAATTATACTGTTTATCTTGAGGCAAGGGACCAGAGCGGGGTAAATGATACAACCTCTTTTATGATAACAATTAACTCAATAAACCACGGGCCAAATATTACCATAGTGAGTAACCAGAC
This sequence comes from Candidatus Pacearchaeota archaeon, assembly GCA_018304165.1. Classification (GTDB taxonomy): domain Archaea; phylum Nanobdellota; class Nanobdellia; order Pacearchaeales; family GW2011-AR1; genus JAGVWS01. The sequence continues at coordinate 7,817 of JAGVWS010000005.1, read as the reverse complement.
GACATATCTTGGAGCAAATTTGACTGTGCTTTTCAATGTAACAGATTTAGAGGATAACAGCACTGATGCCGGAGGAACTTTTAATTTCACTTATAGTTTCCTTTCAGGAACAGACTTTCTGAACACTACAACATTTAACAGAACAAGAGGAATACTAAATGTGACAATAAATTCTACAATAAACGGGCTGTATCATCTAAATGTAACTGTCAATGACTCAAGCAATCTTCAGGCCTCAACAGACTTTTGGATAAAGGTTTACAACACGCCTTACTTCCTCTCATATTTGCCGGCGGCAGTTTACTCTGCAGAGAACTCTACTATCCTTATTAATATAACCGCAAATCATTCCATAGGCGACAATCTCAATTATTCAATAATTATAAACGGGACTGTCAGAAACTCCACTTTGGGAACTGGGAATGGCTCAAACAATGCAACGATGTCTCTTACATTTAATTTCAGTGATGAGACAAACTGCATCACTATGGGCAACATGACAATAAATGTCTCCAATACTTACTTCAGCAACTCTACCAGGATAAATCTGACAGTCAATCATACCAATTCTCCTCTGGCATTTACTTCAACAATAACAAACACGACTGCGGGAGGCTCAGTCCAGTACACACTGTCAGACTACTTCTCTGATTTAGATGTTGATACAAACACATGCGGAAATAATACAGTCAATTTTACTCTTGTGAGAATGAATGCAAGCTTTTCCACGCTTAGCACAACCACATTTACCGTTTCGCTGACTAATTGGACCAATTCTGCAACTCCCACGCTTAATGCCTCAACAGCAACGGCAGCTACAGAATACTTCCAGGTAATTGCCAACGATACTTATGCAATAGCGAAGAGCAATAACTTCTCAGTCAATTTAACTCCGTCAGTTGTTACCACAACTACTCCCGTGAGCGGAGGAGGCGGAGGCGGCGGGGGAGTAAAACCAGTAAGCCTTAAACTGATATTCCCAGACCAGATATCTTCGTTCAAGTACGATGAAATAGTAGTTCCCATAACTCTCTATAACAGCGGGCAGGCGTCTCTGTCAGACATTGAATTAAAGAGCTTCATTGCAAAGAATGAGACTATTGCAAGCGATATTAAGATGAGCCTCAGCAGGAGCAGTTTTGATACATTGAATGTAGGAGATAAGAAATACACCAACCTGACCATCTCAATAAACACGAAGAAGGCGGGAAGATTTGAAATTACAGTAAATGCCACCGTAAGAAATCCGGCATATTCTGACTGGGGGAAGTTCTTTCTGAACATTGTAGAAACCAACAAAACGGAAGTTGAGCAGGTAATTCTTTTTACTGATGAATTAATAGTGCAGAATCCTGAATGCGCAGAGCTTCAGGAGTCCCTCAACAGGGCGAAGAAAGCCATGAGCGAAGGGAAGATTGATGACGCATGGCAGTATGCCAATGAAGTAGTGAGAGCCTGCAGGAATGCAATATCCCAGAGGCCTTCCGTAACAAAAGCAGACAAGCCGGAAAGGGACATCATCGCTTATTTAGCGTTTTCGACGATAGCTGTCCTGTTCCTTGTGTTTGTTTACCACATTTACAACAGAATAAAGATGAAGAGATATGGAGCTGTATAAATTTATATTCATGATTATAGCGAGAGATTAAATTGCGGTACAACAGAATAAAGATGAAGCGTTACGGAAACTTGCGGTACAACAGAATAAAGATGAAGCGTTACGGAAACATTTAAAATATCCAACTTTGTTGAATAACTATTGTTTGTTTAATAAGTAATCAACAGCTAAACATAAATTCAAAAATACTCATGCTTAGCTGTTTAAAAAATATCATTATTCAACTACTTATTAAACAAAGCCAAAATATCGCAAAGGATTATAAATAGTAAATAGCGGCACAATATATAATGTAAAACATAAATAATTGAGTAAGGTCATTTATGTTTTCCAAATATAGCAAATGACAAAAATGCTCAATTTATTAAGTCATATGCTATATATTACAGGGTATATAAAAACAAATGAAAGAAAAAAAGAGGCATAGCAAGAATTCTAAGCACCACAACATAGAGAAATTCAGGGCTCCTGATATGGATTATAAAGAGAGAGCCAGCGAGAAGCAGGTTAAGGAATATTGCGGGAAGATAAAGTATATCAAGGAAGAGATAGGAAAGGTAGTAATAGGACAGGATAGTGTTGTTGAGGGATTAATCAGGGGATTGCTGTGCAACGGGCATGTATTGCTGGAGGGAGTGCCGGGAATAGCAAAGACTCTCTTAATACTGACTCTTGGAAAAGTCACCGGAGCGACAGCAAAGAGAATACAATTTACTGTCGATTTACTGCCTACAGATATAGTGGGAATAACTACTTACACTCCTGAAAAAGGAATGGAAGTTATAAAAGGGCCCATATTTGCAAACTTCCTGATAGCTGATGAGATAAACAGAAGTCCTCCGAAATGCGTTCTTGGAGAAACGCCAATATTGATGGAGAATGGAGAAATAAAGAGCATAAAAGAAATAATTAAGGAATATGGGGGGAGAGAAGCATTAAGAAAAGGAAATGAAGAATGGCTGAAATTAAAAAAACCGTTAAAACTGATGTCCCTTAATTTAGGAGACTACAAAATAAAGCCTGAAGAAGTGAAATATTTGTACAAACAAAAAACCACCAACCCATATCATAATGTAATGCTCAAGAGCGGAAGAAGGATTAAAACGTCAACTGAACATCCATTCTTCACGCTGAAGAACGGAAGAATAGAAATGAGCAAGGCATCGGAGTTAAAAGAAGGCGAATGCGTGCTGGTGCCGAGGCAGCTAAGAATAGAAGGAAACAACTTATTAAATTATAGCGAAGAAGCCACAGGAGAATCGGAAGAAGTAAAAAAAGAGATCAGCAGAAGAAAAGAATTATATAATAAAATTAACGATTGCAGGAAGAAAGGAATGAGCATTAATGAAATAAGAAAAACTATATACATTAATGAAAAAGACGAGCAACTATTAATAACATTCATTAATTCCAGACCAAATTATCTAGAATTAGAGAATATTGACAATTATTTCTTTTCAAAGTCAAAGCAGTTTGGGCAGGTAAGCTATGTAAGAAAACCAATTGCGGTAAGCAAAGAACTGGCAAGAATGATGGCAATAATTATCTCTGAAGGATGTTTTAGTGGAAGCTATTTTTACCTGACTATGAAGGAGCAGGACGTGCCGATAAGATTCTTGCAGGACTTAGAAGAAGTTTTTGGAATAAAGGCAAGACTGCTTTATGATAACAAAAGGAACCAGTACAGAGTAGCATTTAGGTCTGATGCTTTGGTAAAACTGCTAAGGGCAGTAGGTTATGAAACTCAAAGAAAAGCAGGAGACAAAGAAATACCATCATTCATAATGAAATCCAGCGATGAAAACGTTAAAGAATTCCTTAAGGCTTATTATGAAGGAGACGGGTGCGTACATAGAGATTGCGTAAAGGTTACAACTAAGAGCAGAAAGATTGCTAATTCTCTGTCTTATCTGCTGCTTAGGATGGGATTTGTGGCAAGAATATCGCGGGAATTATCAAATACAAGAATTGGCAATTATTATTATAAAAGAAAATTCTATAACTTAGGGCTTTACGGAGGAGACCTGACAAAATTTTATGAAAAAGTAGGGTTCTTAACTGAAAGTAAGAACGAAAAATTAAGGGCACTAATAAAGAATGTTTCTGGAATTAAAACTGATCTGATGCCGGGAATGCATCAATTGTTAAGGTTGATAAGAAAGTCTCTCGGCCTAAGCCATAAACAATTCTATGAACTGACAGGAATGCATGCGCATAATCTTGAAACTAAGAGAATTTACAATTCTCGAGGTGCTCAAGAACCAGTGGTTCTTGACAATCCAAATAATGCGTTAATGCTAAGCAGGAGCAGGCTAAACAGGATAACAGGAGTGTTAGAGCAGGAAAATGAAACGCTAACGCAATTAAGGAAAATATTAGGCGGAGATTTCTACTGTGACTTTATAAAGAAAAATGAGGTTATTAAGCCAAGAGAGGACTATTATTTATATGACTTCTCAATGGAAGAAAACCACTCATTCATAGCAGGGTTCGGAGGGATAATCTCGCATAACACTCAATCGGCCTTGCTTGAGGCAATGCAGGAAAGAAATGTTACAATAGGGAAGCAGACTTATTCTCTTCCAAACCCGTTCTTTGTCATGGCAACGGAGAATCCTATAGAAACAAGCGGGGTATACTTCCTTCCGGAAGCTCAGGTTGACAGGTTCCTGTTCAAGATAATCATGGAATATCCGAAGAAAGACGAGGAAAAAATAATAATGAAAAGAAATATGACACTCTTTAAGTTCGAGGACTTTGATGTAAAGGCCGTTTTGACTCCGGAAGAAATAATAAAGATGCAGGAAGTTGTCAAGAAAGTTTACTTAAGCAAGGAGATAGAGGAGTATATTGTAAGAATAGTTGCTGCTACGAGGGACCCTAATGCAACAGAATACAACCAGTATGTGGAGATGGGCTGCTCTCCACGGGCGAGCATTGGCATTTTCATAGCAAGCAAGGCGGAGGCTTTGATGAAAGGAAGGAATTTTGTTATTCCAAGCGATGTCAAAAAGGTTGTTTATGATGTGATGAGGCACAGGTTAATACTTACATACCTGGCTTCATCGGAAAAAGTAACTTCAGAAACAGTTATCAGGGCTCTCCTTGATAAAGTGGAAATACCATGATGCTGAAAATAAAAATAGTTTAAATAGATTTTAGCTGATAGAGAAGATAGTTAAGAAATATAGTTTCAATATATAGCAACAGACTTAAATAATTACTCAAATTGTTTGTTGATACATCAAAAATGTTAATTTTTGAGTGCGCTCAAGATGCAAACTCCAAGCATCTTGACGTATTCGGGAGAACAAAAAGCAATGAGGAAATATTTTGGTCTCTCGTTATAATTAATAATGCTCTTCAAGAAATAATATTGCGAGATAATAACTTAGCATAGTAAAATTGAGCAGAGTAGTGCGTGATAATTAATAAACAATGAATTTAAATGATGCTGCTGCAGGCTAATAACTTAATGGTGCAATATTAATTAAAGTAGTGCGTGATAATTAATAAACAATGAATTTAAATGATGCTGCAGGATGATAGCTTAATGGTGCAATATTAATTAAGTTTTGGATAATCTGCAAATTATCGGCATAATAATATAAACTAAACAAAAATAAAAGAGTAAATTTAAAATGGCGCAGTCAGAAACTTTAAATGTTGATTATGCGAGTAATATTTCAGAGTTTGAATCAGCGATGAGAAAATTCCAGCTGAAGAGGATTATTTACAGAATTCTGTTCAGAGGCAAGGGGCTGGAGTTTGACTCCTACAGAAGTTATACTCAGGATGACGATGCTGCCCTGATTGACTGGAAAGCCACTTACAGGGCTAATAAGCTTCTTCTCAAGCAATATATTGAAGAGAGAGATATAAAGATAATATTCATAATTGATGTAGGAGACAATATGATATTCGGCTCGTCACACAGGCTTAAGTGTGAGTATGCTGCTGAAGTTGCTGTATCCTTAGCGCATCTTGTTGTAACATCAGGGGACAAGCTGGGATTTATTCTGCCGAAGGGAAGGGTGTTTGAGCTTGCATATCCAAAGCAGGGGCTTAAAAGATTTGCCTTATTTGCAGATATCCTGAAAAGAGTCGAGACTTACGGGGGGCCTTCCAGGATGGAAGAAGCGGTAGACTTTCTTCTTGCTCATCTTGATAAGAGTTTTTCGGGGATTTTTATAGTCTCTGATTTCATGCATTTGAGCAAAGGATTCAAGAAAAAGCTTAACGCACTATCTTCACAAATTGAGACAGTCGGAATAATGATAAGAGATCCTTTGGAGAGGGAACTGCCTGACCTGGATGCAGAGGTCTCCATTGAAAATCCGCAGACAGGAGAGAAATTAATTGTCAATCCGTCAATAGCAAGAAGCAGTTATGGGTATTATGTAAAGCAGAGGGAGAAAGAAGTAAAGAGATTATTTGACGAAACTCCGGCAGATTTCGTAGAGCTGGTGACAAACAAGCACTTTCCATTCTATCTGGCGTCGTTCATGAAGAAGAGGGCGCAGGAGAAATCTTCTCCTATCCTGCTTCTGGGGGCTTGAGTTTTATAAGAAACTTAAATTTAATCTTATAAGAAACCTAAATTTAAGAATGCGCTTTGAAATTGATTATGATATGATGCCTGTTAATATAGCCTAATTATCGTGAATTCTGATAATTGTAGCACATATTTGCACAGAATTCCCGTGATAGATAATTCCCAAGAAAGTGCTATAATCAAGGGAATTATCTATAGTAAAGATGGTTAATTTGCTATACTTATAAAAGATATATTTATAACTAATATAATACATTCATCTACTGTTGATAAAAATCATTCAGTAAACTATTAAAACACAAATGTTGATAAAAATCATTCAGTAAACTATTGAAACACAAATAATCAGCAACTTATAAATCAAAGAGGTGCAATGTTAAACCTAATTGTATTAATAAAATCAGACAGTAAATTATTTACACTGCAAAAATGATATTTTCTTTTGAAAATCCGGCTTATCTCGCGCTGATTCTTGTAGTTCCTCTGCTGATATTCATACATTTTTATTCCATTAAAAAGCATGATATGAAAGCATTGAAGTTTGCGAACTTTGAAGCTATATCCAGGATTTCCGGAGTCCAGTTCTTCTCAAAGAATATTACTATTCTTTACCTGAGCGTGATTTTGATTGTGATCTTGTCACTGGCGAGCGCAGGAATGCATGTGAATGTTGTTAAATCTGCAAGCTCCTTTTCATTTGCTATTGCTATTGATTCTTCACAGAGCATGGAAACTCAGGACATAGGGGGAGCGAGAAACAGGCTTGATGCTGCGAAGGGTGCAGCAAAGGTATTTGTTGACGAGTCTCCCGTAAGCACGGAAATAGGGGTACTTTCTTTTTCAGGAGTTCCATTCATAGAGCAGGAGATGACATCCAATAAAGCCCCTGTAAAAGCAGCGATAGACAGAATAGCCCTTAACAGGGTTGGAGGAACAAATATAATGAATGCCATGATTGCGGCTTCTACTATGTTTGACAAGGATGATGAAAAAGCAGTCATTTTAATAAGCGACGGGCAGATAAGCGTAGATACTGTTGAAGCAATAATAAAATATGCAAACCAGAACGGGATAGTTATCAGTGCAATAGGAGTAGGGAGTCTGGAGGGCGGAGAGAATAAATTAGGGTATATCTCAAAGCTTGATGAGGATTCTCTTAAAGCAATGGCTCACGAGACAGAAGGAAAATTTGCTATTGTGGGAAATGAGGAGGAATTCAGTAATTCAATACTTGATATATTAAAGCTGACTAAGAGGAGAGTCAGCGTTGACATGACATATCCCTTAATCTTTTTGTCAGCATTGCTCTTCATAACAATATTCGTCCTGCTTAACTTTAAGTATCAGAATATACCCTAGAACCTATCTTTGTAGGCAAGGATTGAAGATTTTATCCCTGATAAATTGCCTATACTAACCCTATGCAGATGACTCTTAGGTTTTAATAAAGGCCGGAATAATTAGAAGATAATAATTTTGATGATGGGTGGTATAAAATTTGCTGACGGAGTTTAATTGAAAAGAAATTCCCACGGCTCTGTTGCTCCTGTAAAAACGGAAAAATATATAGCCAATCATCTAACCATTAGCTGATAACTCACATAACTTACTCAACAGGCTTGCATCATCAATATGTACACACTT
>JAGVWS010000004.1 GCA_018304165.1 Candidatus Pacearchaeota archaeon | reverse complement strand
AGGAATCTTATCATTCAAGAAAAGGGTAGGCATTCTTAAAGAAATATTGAATTCTCTTGGCAAGAGGCTTCCGATAGAGATAAGCAGGGCATCTAATTAGGCTTTCGCGGCTCCACAGTCGTTTTGAGTATCTCCGATGGATAGTCATTATATCAACATAAAAACAATATGACTATTAGAGATAATCCTATTATTAGTTAAATGCTATGCTTACAACAATTTCAATCGATGGTAATTGCTAACAAATGCCAACCAGAGCTTAGTCATGCCTATTAAGCGAATCTACATTATTAATTGATTCTTTAAATCTTCTTGCTAAATAGAATATGTATCGGAGATACTCGTTTTGAAGAAAGGTTTATAAAGTTTATAATGTTGGAAACGATATGAGCAAAAAGGGCGCTGTGATTCTGGCAGCATTAGTGGTGCTTGTGTCGCTGGCGGTTTTGGTGAGCGCGCAGGGTTTTCAACAAGGCTTCCAGAATTTCTGGCAGGGAATAATTGATATTCTCAACACCATTTTATCTCCTGTTTTAGGGACTTCAGAGGATGTTCAGGGATTCACCCAAGGAGAAGTATTGTTCATGAAAGCTCTGTTGTTTGTTATAGTGCTTGCTATTACATGGTCCGTTCTTGAAATGGTTCCCGTATTTGAGGATAATACCTGGGTTGTTGTTGTAGTGTCAATAGCTGTATCTATATTATCAACAAGATTCCTGGCGACGCCGGGATGGATTGAAGCAATACTTCTGCCTTATTCGGCATTGGGGATAGCACTGACTGCACTGGTGCCTTTAATCATTTATTTCTACTTTGTTGAGAAAACCATGACCAATAGGACTGCAAGAAAAGCATCATGGATATTTGGGATTGTAGTGTTTGCGGCATTGTATATAACAAGAGTCGGTGCTATAGGAACAAGACTGCCGTCAGGTTATCCATTTAATCCGGCATGGATTTATCTGATAACTGCAGGGATATGCCTGCTATTCTTCTTATTTGACGGAACGATAAGAAGAGCATTCGTTGATTCTGAGATGAGAGCTTTGGGGGCGACAGACAGGATGGCGCTCGGAGCTGAATTGAGGAGAAAGATAACCCAAGCACAAGCAGACCATGTAGCCGGGCTATTAACAGATGTACAGCTCAGGAAGATGAAGAAAGAATTTACAAAGAGATTGAGGGCGGTAGAGTCTTATTAGCTTTAATGGGAACATCTCCAATGAGTCTTCTTAATTGAATAATATTCAATCAGCAAAGGTATAACGGGGCACATCAATTTTATTGAAGATACCATTAATAGATGAGATACGACGGCTGACAACTGACAATGATGATTACTCTGCTAAGAGTCATTTGCATAGGGTTAGCTATAGGCAATTTATCAAGGATAAAACATTAACCCTTGCCTATAAGGATAGTTTCTAAGCATTATAGATGTATTGAGCAGGCTATTTCAAGCAGAGCTATACTCTTGATAGTAATCTTTTCATTCATGATAATTTATGGTTATCGGATACTGTAATAGAGTATCTCCGATGAATAATTATTATATCAGCACAAAAACAATATAACTATTGGAAATAGTTCCATCGTTAGTCAGGTACAACATTTATAGCAGGTTCAATCGATGGTAGTTGCTAACAAATGCTAGCAAACGCCTACTCATGCCTATTAAGCGGATTTACATTATTGGTTGATTCTTTAAATCTTCCAGCTAAATACAGTTTGTATCGGAGATACTGCATGGATAAAAAGCCTTATAAATAACGGGACTTTCTACATAAGATGGTGAAAGGTAACAGGACCTTTTTGTTATTAGCTTTTTCAGCAGCATTACTAACAATTTTATCTTCAGGGGTTCTTGCGTTTTATCTTGATTTCCAAAGAGGAGCGAACCAGATAATAACTTGGGTTGAGGACATCATTGGTCCGTTTGCTTTCGTAATACTCGGGGGAGGAGAATATCTTTTTGAAAGGCTTTTGTTTTTGGCTGTAATTTTAACTATAACTTACCTTGTGCTTCGCAAAGTACCCGTGTTCAAAGACAAAACTGGCGCAACTTGGGTAGTAGCAGTTGCAGTTTCAATATTAGCTGTAAGGTTTGGGCTGCAATGGGACACTATTCAAACGGTATTTCTTCCTTATACAGTTCTGGGAATTGCCCTGACTGCGGCAATACCTTTTGTCATTTATTTTTTCTTTGTAAATTCTTTTGAAGATGACTCTGATGAGAAAATCTTCTTTATAGGAATAAGAAAGATATTATGGATATTCCTTGCTGTAATCTATTTTGGTATTTGGATGTCAAGGTATGATGAAGTTGGAGGACTATCATGGATTTATTTCTGGACTGCTATGGCGGCAATGGTTTTTATGTTTGCTGACGGGACTATAAGGAGATTAAAGATTAAACATGACTTGTCGCAGCTAGATATAACAAATAGGGATAATTATGAGAGAGAAATAAGGCGCGCCTTACAGGATTTAGAAAATGATCATACAAACTATATTGTGACTGATGTTCAATACAAGAGGTTGAAAAAGAAACTTCAACACAGGATGGAACTTATCAAGAAGACTTAAACTCTTTTAATTCACTCACTTCTCCATCTTTCTGTATCCCACAATTCTTCTTTTCTTGCCTTCGCCTTCATAAATGGGGACTTCTTCGGCGGCGTGTTTAACGCCCGACTTTGCAGATGTCCAGGTAAAATAAACCCCCGTAACAAGAAGCGCTACGCCCAGGATATTGGTTATTGATGCTGGAATTGACGGCACAGAAACAATGCTCGAAATTACTTTATTTGCGTTGCTGATGCTAAGGGCAAGGAATAAGAAACCAGCAATAATCAGCAGGTAGCCAATCACCTTCTTCATAAGTCGCAGAGGAGAGGGGAATTTATAAATGTTTTTAAACCTGAATAACCTGAATAACCTGATTAACCCATGGAAACCGAGATGAAGAGTATTAATGAGAACTTAGTAAAATTGATGATAGATGTTAGTATGATAAAGAGAAAACTAATGCTTGAAAAAGACCCTGAAGGAGAATTGAGCAACTGGGCAGAAAAACAATTAGAAGAAGCAAGAAGAAGCAGAGTGAAAGTATCTCATGAGGAAGTCAAAAGGCAGATTCTTGGAAAATGACTTATTCTATAGAGTGGGATGAATCTGCTTTAGACTATCTAAGAAAATTGCAAAAAGATATCTCTGAGAGAATCATTAATAAGGTGGAATTATTGAAAGATAATCCATTTAGATTTCTAGAGTATTATGAGGGAAGGTACTATAAACTAAGGATAGGAGATTATAGAGCATTAATAGATATTGATTTTGAAAGGAAGATCTTGACAGTACAGATAATTGATAAGAGGGGAAGAATTTACAAGAGGTAAACTACTCATGTCCTACGATATTATTGGAAATATAGCTCTCGTTAAGTTTAACGAGAAGACGGGAGAGAGGAATAAAAAGAAAATAGCTAAGGAGCTGTTAGAGAAGCATCCAAACATAAAAACTGTTCTGGAGAAAACTGAGAGAGTTAAGGGAAGATTGAGAACAATTAAGACGAAGCATCTTGCTGGCGAGAGAACTAAAGAAGCAGAATACAAGGAGAATGGATGCGCGTTCAGATTTAATATAGAAAAATGTTATTTCTCTCCGAGGCTGGCAGAGGAGAGAAAGAGATTAATGCAGATGTGCAGGAAAGGAGAGAGAATACTTGTAATGTTCGGAGGAGTAGCGCCTTATGCAGTAGTAATAGCTAAGAACAAAACAGAAATAAAAAAAGTTGTGAGTGTTGAGCTGGGCAAGGAATGCAACAGATATGCAAGGTGGAATGCAGAGAAGAATAAGGTTAGCAGTAAAGTCAGACTTATACAGGGAGATGTTAAGAAAGTCTTACCGAAACTGAAGGCGAAAGGAGAGAAATTTGACAGGATAATAATGGCCCGCCCGAATTTAAAGGAGACTTTCTTAAAGTGGGCGCTGATGGTTGCAAGGAAAGGAGCAATAATTCATTACCATGGCTTTTCACATGAAGACGACATGGAGAAAATGGTGGAAGAGATAAGGAAAGAGTGCGGGAAAGAAAAGAGGAAAATTAAAGTATTGAGAGTCAGCAAAGCTGGAGACATAGCGCCGGGAAAGTATAGATACAGGGCGGATATAAGAGTTATGAACTAGGCAGCGCGGTTTTCCGAAGATATTATATATCTGCTATGTGCGGAAAGATCATATCTGGCGGTTTGAGGGTTCCAGAGAAGGCCGTAACTAAATATGTTTGCTTCAAAGTCAGGGTTTTTGTTAAACTGGCGAATCCATTCTCTATACTCTTGGCTAGTAAAGAACTTTTTATTAAGGTAGCTGAGGTTGAAGATTCCCCATGTGATGAGCTGCTCAGCTCTAGATCCTCTTAAAACCTGAAATAAGTCAACTCCGCTTTGATTGAGCCATCCTGCCAGTGTAGCATACTTTTGCAAGTCTTCCACATCTCTTCTTAGGCCAAGCTCCTTAAACCTGTCAAAAATTGGATTATTATGTATTACTAATAAATCTAAGTCTGCAGGGGAATTTCTCTTCTTGGCCACAGATCCGAATAGCATTAAATCTTCTATCTGAAGGACGCCCCTAATTGGACAGATTCTTGTAGCAAATTCCCTTGCCGCTTCCATCATGAAATCCGGACTACTTATGCGGCTATAAGCTTCAATTTCTTTCCTTATATCTTTGGTTACTATGGACATTTTACTACTTGCTAATTAATATATTTAAATGTTTCCTTTAATTATAATTTATAAGTATTTTTTGGCGTTTCTTTAGGTGTTTTTAGATGAAATTGCTTATTTTATGCTTGACCTCTATATAAATCATCCAGAGCATTAACAGAAGAGCGTCGAGAGAGGGAAGGAAGGCGTTTTGGAAGTGCGAAGGAAGGTACTGCATTAAGTTGAGGCCGATGCTCAAATTAAGCACAGGATAGAATGGCTTTATATATCCGGCAACAATTCCATCAAGCAGGAGATGGATGAATGTTCCTATTCCAAGCACAAGGAGTATATTGCTCCATGTTAATCCTGCCCTGCTTAGTTTTCTGCTCTTTGCTTTCCAGAATATAAAACTAAGAAGGAAGAAGAGCAGCGGAACAAAGAGGGTGTGAGTAAAAGTTCTGTGGACTTCCGTAATTGTGAAACCCGCGTAGTTTAAGAGCCAGTAAGCTGCTACATCAAAGTCCGGCAGCAGGCCCGCAATGCCTCCGATAAGAACTAAGTGAAGAGGAAAGGACTTCTTGTCGCGAATGAGAAAATCGCGGATAAGATTAACAACAATGGCTGCAACAAGAAAGTGCGTAACTGCCTGAGTCATTTTAATTATTTTATGAGTCTGAATCGCCTTTTAATAATATAATAATGGGGGGTTATTTAAAACTAGTGCCGGCGGGATGATGCAGTTACAATTGTAGCTGCATTTTAGTTACAATTGTAGTTATAAAAGCTGGTGCCGGCGGGATGGGAACCTATTGATTATTGCTTACAAAAATCTGCCTGAAGGATAAAAGCTCACAATAGTACTAATAATGCTCTTAGCAAAATTATCTATCTTGTAATGATAAGAACACTCATAATCGGCAGTAAATATTATATAATAATGATTATCATCAAAAGTTATATCTTCCTTTCTGCCGGCACTGCTGAAGGCGCTTCTCCGCCATGCCATGTGAAGCGCGGCTTTATGCGCATTGGGTAGATGCGCTCGGAGTTATCATCAAGGATAATTGCACTGCCTTTAAGTTTTGGAAGGTCATCCATGTATTGGTTAATTGATGCGAGAAGGTAGGACTGCATCATGTTATTAAGAGCTTTCAAATCCACTTCGCTTGTTACTCTGTGAGCAATAACTATATCTGATTGGGTTATAGCGTCGCGATGGAGGGCGCCTGGCTGCTGGGTAGCCATAACAAGAGAAATGCCTGGCTGTCTTCCTTCTCTCAATAACTGGATTAGAGCGTCGGTAGCCGGAGTTTTTTCGTTTTCTTTCAGAAATTCATGCACTTCATCCACGAACATCCATATTAATGGCATTTCTCTCTTCTGCTTTAATGAAAGGTAGTTAATTCCCTGGCTGACAGCATCTGTTTCCTCTTTCTTTCTTGCTGACATTCTTTCTGCGAACAGCTTTCTTATTACTATTCCAATTACAAGGCCGCGAACATTGAAAGCGCCTACTGCATTGTAAACTGAAAGGTCAAGAATAGTTGTAATCTCCGGTTTTGCCAAATCTCGGATAGTCATTGCCGATGCTTTGGTTTTATTATCAGAGAAAATTCCCCAGGTCTTTGCTGCTTCAAAGAGGCCGGATGCAATGTTTTTAATGCTTTGCGAGGAATTTTTGTCTGAATTAATTTTTTCTATTATTTCATCAATAAAGAATTCTTCCCTTCCTTCTTTTAACCGGCTTACTATTTTTTGTATCAGAACTGCAGCCTCGCTTGTCATGTCAAGGCTGAAAGTTATTATCCAGTCTTCAGCGTCCAATTCACCCGGCTGAATAGAGAAAGATTCATCTACAGGAATGCCTTTGTTTAAATAATCATTAAAATGCCCAAATGGCACAAAGACTCTTGCAGGGAGGCTTTTTGATTTTAGATTCCACTGCTCGAGAAGCTCCTTTTCCTTTTCATTCTTGTATTTCATTGTCCAGAATATTCCCATAGTGTCAAAAATGAGGGGAGCAATATTCTTAGCCTCTTCTCTTGGGAGATCAGAAAGTTGCTCGGCGATAGTGGCGAGCGAGTAACTTTTGCCCGCGCCGCGTTTGCCAGCCACTAAAATTACATGAGCTCTTGCTATGTCTAAATAAATAGGGTTTGATAGAGAGTTATAATTTCCCATCTTTACAAAGCCCTTGCCGATGAAAATTCTTCCTTTGTCGCCAAACTTCTTTTTGTCTTCAGGATCACGTCCGATCAGGATGTCATAAGGCATGAAAAAGCAAATATAATGATGTTTTTAAGACTTATGAGAGATTGTAATTAGCTGTAATCCGCCCATTCAACGTATAGCTAAACGATTATTACTATTCTGCCATTTTACATTTGATTATTGTGTTTCCGCTTAGAACCTATCCTTGTAGGCAAAGTTTAGACTGTTTTGTCTTTGATAAATTACCTGTAACTAAACCTATGCGAATGACTGTTATCAACAAAAGCTTATATACAATTAGGTTATAGATTAAATATGCAAAAAGGTGCTGGTACAAGTGTTAGGTCAAACAGAAGAAAATATATCACTTTAGGAATAGCAGTCCTTGTTGTCGGAATAATTGCGGCGAGCCTTGCCTATAGGGGGAGCATAACGAGCAGGATAACAGGAGATGTGACAAAGGAGAGCCAGATATTGACGGAGGCCGAAGCTGTGGCCATTCTTGTTGATTACCTTAATGTCAGGTACGGAGATGCTAAGTTCTTCAGGAGCGAAGACTTAGGAAGCATTTACTTTGTAGTTATTGAGCATGGCAAACAGCAATACAATTTCTACATAACAAAGGACGGAAGGTATTTTACGAACAGCATGGAGAGAATAGAGATGATTAAGCCAGTTTCTGATATCATAATTAATAATTCTGCAAATACAGAATAACATAATTAGCCGCACATAAACTTAACATCCTTGACTTAGAACTCATCCTTATAGGCGATGGTTAAATGTTTTGTTGTTGATAAATTGCTTATAACTAACCCTATGCGAATGACTGTTAGCTTTTATCATCAACATTAGATGCTTTTATTGAAAGTATTTATAGGAGTTATAACCCATGAATTGTGTTGTTAAATAATTTCTGCATGAAGTGTATTATAAAGAACTAATATAGTTTACCTCCTCCTCACTCAATCCAAGCTCTTTGTGAATATTGGGATTTTTAAAGACAGCAGTCATGTATGGAAACTCCCTTGAAGCCTTTCTCAGGCTTATATGGTTTTTATCGGCGTATTTTGAGATAATTGACTTTTTCTTTGCGTTTTTTTGATTTAGGAGCCACATTTTGAGAATGCGCTCCGGCCTCTTGTATGATGTGAAGCCGAACTTGGGCTTCTTTTTTGAGAGGTTAATTCCTGCTGAGAGGAATGCTGACTGGTAGACTAGGAAGCGCCAGTGTTGCCTTCTTATAATGCGGCCGCGATAAAGGTCTGCGAGGCTTAATGCGTTGTAGGCGTTGTAGAGCTCTTCACCAGTGTACTCTCTTGGAATGTTTTCATCAATCCAGAGGAAGATTTCATCTAAGGGGGTATCTGTCTTGTCAAATATGCCCAGGAGCTCGTTTGAGAATTTTCCCTTGAAGACTTCTTTAAGAATTGCAAAGATATCCTTTTTTTCATCCCTTTTAAGGAGATTTTTGGAGAGAATAGCAGTATCTGCTTCCTGCTTTAAGACTTCTATATCATTTATTGCAGCCCTTACATCTCCATCAGCCTTTATTGAAACTCTTAGAATATCCTCGTCGCTTATTCTTGCGTTTTCTTTTATGCATATCTCCTTTATTATAGAGAACACTGCCCTGTAATCAAGCTGTTTTACCGGAATGACTTCTGCATTTTTTCTGAGTTCAGCAAACTTTCTGTCCCATATGTCATTGGCAGTCATTATAATGGGAAATGCTGTTGACTTTGTTATTTCAACCAGCGCCGAGAGGCCGCCCTCGTCTACTTTTGAAATGCCGTCTACTTCGTCAATAAGAATTATTTTGGTTTTGTTAAACAATGAGCGCTGTTCGCTGGCGGGCTTTATTATCTTTTCGAGCTCCTCGCGGTTTCTTAAGTCGCTGGAATTTATTTCCAGAAGTTCTGCTCCTAATTCCCTGGCTGCAACATGGGCGAGGGTAGTCTTTCCTGTTCCGGCAGGGCCGAAGAGAATAATTGCGTTTTTTTCGGAAGGAAAATTCTTTATAAATCTTACGATGCTTTCAATAGCAAAGTCCTGCCCCCTGACTTCCTTGAAGGAAGCCGGGCGGTATTTTTCTGCGAGGGTCATTTTGATTTTTTAATTGGCTTTATCTTAATATAGTCTAGGACTTTAGTAATTGAACAGTTTATCATAGACTATTAAGGGAAAAACATACTATTTTGTTCAATTATTTATGTTTTTCACTATAACTATTAATTAATGGATAACCTCTACTAATAATGTCAAACCACCCATCTATAACTGATAACCTCTACTAATAATGTCAAACCACCCATCTATAACTGATAACCTCTACTAATAATGTCAAACCACCCATCTGAATATAGCTGCCTGAACTTGCTTTGCTGTCTTTACTATTGTTAGTTGTTTGAATTTTATCATTAATTATTTATATCACAAGACATTAATATCTTCTTCTTTATGTCTTTGATATTAAGAGAAAGACAGACTATCTTGGTTAATTATTTATGTCTTTCACTATGGGTTATATCCTGTTAAAGGAGTACCAAATCTTCTCAATGCTAAATCCGGATTGAATTCAATATTTATTCTCATGTTAACTATGTTAATTATGTATACTTCCCCTGCCCTGCCAGGATGAAGCTTGCGAGAAGAGCTTCAAGCTGAATGAATTCATCGCTTCCCTCAATAAGGCGGAACTCTACCTCACCTATTTTTTCTGTGAGCTTGACTTTTACTTCCGGCTCAATGGGCAGGTTCCATATTTCTTTCTGTATTGCTTTTATGATGTCCTCTCCTGAAAACCCGCCGTTGAGCATCATCTCAAGCATTTTATCTCTTGCATTTACGAAGTCACCGCTGAGAGCATACTCCAAAGCAACTTTTATTTGAGACGGCTTTGCTGAAGCTACGACGGTCTCAATTAGCTGCGAAGTTATTTTTGTTGATATTGAAGAAGTTGACTGCATGAGGTTGATAGCACGCCTGCAATCACCCTCGCTTGCTTCATAGAGAACATCAATTGTCGGGTCGTCAATTTCAAGGGATTCTCCTTCCGCTATCTTTTTGATTATTTTTGCAATGTCTTTCTTTTCAAGGAGAGTAAATCGAAATAAGACGCAGCGGCTCTGGATGGGGTCGATGATTTTAGACGAAAAATTACAGCTCAGAATAAATCTGCATGTGTTTGAGTAATTCTCCATTGTTCTTCTTAACGCGTTTTGCGCATCGCGTGTAAGAGCATCAGCTTCGTCAAGGAAAATTACCTTGAATGGGATGTTTGAGAGGGGCTTCGTCCTTGCGAAATCCTTTACTTTCTCCCTTATAACTCCGATGCCTCTCTCGTCGCTTGCATTAAGCTCCAGGTAGTTATCGCGCCATGATTCGCCGAAAAGGCTCTTAACAACTGTCAGCGCGAGGGTTGACTTGCCTATGCCCGCCGGCCCTGCAAAAAGAAAGTGGGGGATGTTCTGAGATTCAGTGAGGCTTCTTACACGCTTTATGACTTCTTCCTGCCCTGCTATCTCGTCAAAAGTAGAGGGACGGTATTTCTCAGTCCATATGCTGCTTTTTGGGAACATTCTCACCTTTTTAGCTGTACTTTAGCTGTACAAATTACAATTTATAATTGAAGGAGCGTTTGAGTAATTATAAAGCTTTTCGTGATGAAATATATAGGTTTGATATTTTAGCCAAGGAATAATTAGTTATTATGACTGAAGATATAGGTTAGTGCTTGTTAAAGTTATAGCACTAAGGGTAATTGGTTATTATGACTGAAGATATAGGTTAGTGCTTGTTAAAGTTATAGCACTAAGAATAATTAGTTATTATAATCAAAGATATAGATTAGCAAATTGGCAAATTATTCTTTGCTAATGAATAATC
>JAGVWS010000015.1 GCA_018304165.1 Candidatus Pacearchaeota archaeon | reverse complement strand
AGTCTGATGTTAATTGTTGATTAATATTAAGAGGGTTGTTTATAACAATTATAAAGGCTATTGATAATTAAAAGTTAGTCTGGCTTAGTTTGGATTTCAGCTGATCGTCTGATATTACTCATTAAGCTTTTCTTTTAAATAAGAAGCAATAATATTTCCCTTTGCCTTTAATTCATGCAGTGTTATTTTCAGCTCTTCAAGCATATT
The DNA here is from genome assembly GCA_018304165.1 of Candidatus Pacearchaeota archaeon. Taxonomy (GTDB): domain Archaea; phylum Nanobdellota; class Nanobdellia; order Pacearchaeales; family GW2011-AR1; genus JAGVWS01. The sequence goes on along the minus strand of JAGVWS010000015.1, from coordinate 11,377 downwards.
TCTTTTCTTCTTCATCTCCTCAAAACAGAAGAAAATTCTCTTTTCAATACTGACAAACTCCCTGACTAAGTGGGATATTATCTTTGTATTTATATAAAGAGGAGAACTCATTATTCTGAACTTTTTTCTGTTTTTCTTCATACTACTGATTATTTTGCGGATGTTATTGTTTCTTTCTGCTTCCTTGATGGTATTTTGGTAGAGCTTAATATTACTGCCAATGCATTCTGTAATGCCTTCAAAATAATCCATCTTCTTCCTGAAAATCATATCCTTTCTTGCAGATTCCCTTGCAATTTTCTGGCTGAAGTAGTTGCTTATTATCGCTCCGATGACTACGCCTATCATCCCGATTATGGTGCTTGTCAGAATAGAAGATGCTTCCGCCATAGTTCTATATTTTTATAAGAATTAAAAAGGATTTCTATAGTAGAGTATCTCCGACAGAGGAAGATTATAGCTCTTAAAAGATAATTGTCAGATGAGACGATAAGTCAATTAATTTTAACACGATGATTTATTATACTGATTAGCGATGGTAAGTTCTAACAAACACTTATTGATATTACATAATCGGATTAAGGCTAATAATTGATTTCCTAAATATATCGCTATATCATGATTATATCAGAGACACTGTAGTGGATTATAACTTTACAACCTGATCTTTTTCCCGAATTTTCTTGCTATTTTCTGAATTTGCTTCTGGGAGAGCTGTCCGGACTCTAGGCCTTCCAAGCTTCCGGCGCCCCCTTTAGTAAAATCTTTTATCAGCTGATACTGCTTTAGGAGAGATTTGACTTCTGAAATTGCGGCTCCTGAGCCCCTGGCGATTCTATTTATTCTCTCTTTTTGATTATCGAGAAGTTCCGGGTTTTCTATTTCTTCCTTAGTCATTGAATCAATGATATTCTTCCATTTCTTTATTTTTTCTTCCTGGCTTCCGATAAGTTCTTCAGGAATTTTGGCCTTGCTGAATCCGGGGATAAGGCTTGTGAGCTTTGACAGGGAGCCCATGCTCTGCATTGCCTTTACTTGTTCATAGATGTCAAGCATGTTTAGCTTTCCTTCTTCAAGGCGCTTCATTGTTTTCTTCTGAGAGCTTTCATCCACAGCGCTCCTGACTTTCTCAATTAAAGCCTCTAAATCTCCCATTCCGAGAATTCGCGAGACGAAACTTTCCGGATTGAATGTTTCTATATCATGGAGCTTTTCGCCCGTTGTTATGAAGTAGACGGGAGTCCCGGTTTCTGAGCAGGCGCTTAGGGCTCCCCCGCCCTTTGCAGATGAATCCATTCTTGTTATTATGACACCGGATATATCGAGGGCTTTTCTGAATTCCTGTGTCTGTCTTTTTATTATCTGTCCGATGTCGGCAGGAATAACAAGAAGGACATGAGTTGGTTTTATTTCCTTATTTAGTGTTTTTAATTCCTTTACTAAATCTTCGTCAAGGTCATGACGCCCGGCAGTGTCAATAAATATTGTATCATACTTCTCAAGATCTTCTTTGTATTTTTTGAATATCTTAATAGGATCTTTTTCTTTCTTGTCAATAAATGCAGGAATTTTTGATGTCTTTGAAAGCTGTTCTAACTGATCCTGAGCAGCGGGACGATGAACATCAAGGCCAAGAACTGCTGTTTTCAAGCCGCGTTTTGAATAATAATAAGCAAGACGATTGACATTTGTTGTCTTCCCGGAACCATATAAGCCTATAAGCATTATTCTATTGCCTTTCTTGTTCAGCTCTAACTCTTTCTTCTCTCCCCCGATTATCTCAAGAATTTTATCATGAAGAAGTTTTATTATCTGCTCTTTCTTGTCAACGCCTTTGATACTCTCTGAAGAAGCTGTTCTTCTTATTTCATCGCTTAATTCTTTCACAAGTGCGACGTTTACATCTGATTCTATGAGAGCTCTCTGAATATCCTTGATTATTGATTCTATTAGTTTTTTATCCACGAAGATAGCTGATGCTATCCTGTCAATTCCTGTCTTCAAAGCAGAGCCGAGCTTTTCAAGCATTGTAAGACACCTAACGGTTTCTTGCTAACAACTTCCCTTAATTTAGTTATTAATTGGAGAAAGACAAGAGTTAATAAGGTTGCGGTTTAGAAAAATAAGCTACTTCGTCTGGCTAATTCTCTTTTCTAAGTACTTTCTGATAGGTCTAATATTTATAACTTTAATACCCAATAATTTGCTTAAGTCCTCATCAGATAAATCTTTTACTTCTCTATCCAAATCTTGCTTAGAATAGAGCGGATGTAACTTTAACATTTTCTTGATTTGTGAATTATTGCCATCCTTGATATTGCTAAGCATATCACTAATAACTGCAGTAAGTTTTCTCTCAATACCAAGAATTTGATGCTTAATAACATAAAAATCAAAAAAGTCGTGAGTTTTAACAAACTCAACATTGTAACTGGGACCAAGAATCTTATTAAAAATTATTTTTGTACGAGGTATATGGAAACTAGAAGTTACAATCACCAAGTCTTTAATCCTCTTCTTAAGAAGAATATCTCTTTTAAGAAAAAAGACATTTCCTATAGTATCCAAAGAACTTTCTTCTCTTATAATACGCCTTTTTAGAATATTCTTAGACAATAAATAATCACTCATAACTTTTGCTTCAGAGAATGGTGACTTCTTATTAGCTTTACCACCCACAACAATAAACAAAGAATTATTATTACTGATGCTTAAGGCTCTATCAAGTCTTCTTTTGAGAATGTTTATCATTGATCCATCATCATTAAGCATTTGACCAAGAATTATTATAGCTTTCATTATAATCCCAAAGCTGCTAAAACTTTACTCTTATCAAACTTTTCCAAGTCTTCATAGTTTTGCCCGGTGCCCAGATAGAGGATTGGCTTGCCAGTAACCTTGCTTACGCTGATAGCTGTTCCGCCCTTTTCATCAATGTCTGCTTTTGTCAGGATGATGCCGTCAATGTCTATAGATTCGTTGAAGATGCGGGCCTGTTCTGTGGCATCATTTCCTGTGATGCTTTCTCCAACGAATATTTTTAGATCGGGCTTGGCAACCCTGACAATCTTAGTCATTTCATCCATTAGGTTGTGTTTTGTATGCATGCGGCCTGCGGTGTCTATGAGGACTGCCTTTATTTTCCTGGCTTTTGCATACTGGATGGCATCAAAAGCAACAGCGGCAGGATCAGAACCATAAGTCTGCTTAACAATGCTAATGCCGAGGTTTCTCCCGTGGATTGCAAGCTGTTCAATGCTAGCGGCGCGGAAAGTGTCTGAAGCAGCGAAGACGCAGGAGATACCCTTATTTTTTAGCATGTATGCAATTTTTGCGAGAGTAGTTGTTTTTCCCGAACCATTAATCCCGCAGAATAAGATAACTGCCGTTGACGGAGAGTTCTTTACATAATCAATAATGTCTTTATCAGATTCAATCAGCAGTCCGCTTATAGTTTCTTTTAGAGATTCTCTTATCTTTGATTCTATTTCTTTCCTCTTTATTTCCTGCCCCACAAGCTTTTTCTTCAGGCTGTCTTTTATATAATCTACTACTGAAACTGCTACATTGCTTTCAAGGAGAATGAGTTCAAGGTCGTGAAAAGATTCCTCAATAAATTCTTCGGTTATTTTGTAGGAGGAGAATATGTCTTTTAATTTGCTGAAGAATCCCCTTTTCTCTTCAGAGCGAGTTTTCTGTTTGGATTCTTCTGCAATCTCTGTTTCTTTTGCTCCTGTTCTTTCTGCATTTTCAATTTCTCCTGCTCTCGGAGTTCTTGCCTTTGTTCTTGCAGACAGCGCTTCTTCAAGCTCATCAGTTATCTCTCCGACTAATTTCTTTGACTTTCTGGCTTTCACGCTCTTGTCAAATATTCTGGCAGGTTCTTCAGATGATGCAGATGGTGCATCTTTCTCCGGCGTTTCTGAAATTTCTGTTTCTCTTTCTTTCCTGTCTTCCGCCTTTGGCTTCTTAATCCAATCTGCGATCTTCTTCTTTAGCAGGCTGAACATCAGAAATCAAGATAAAAAATGTTTATAAATGTAAGTCTCTATACTATCTTCAGAGAGGGTTAAATGAGGTGTTACATCTATTTGTTCAGGCATGGGATGACGGAGGACAATGCTGAGGGAGTTTTTTCCGGATGGAGAGACACAAAGTTGACAGAGAGAGGAATAAGAGATGCGAAAATAGTTGCGCTAAGACTGAAAGATAAAAGGGTTGATGCTGCTTACCGCACGCGCTTGTCAAGAAGCAGGGATACTTTGAAGGAAGTTCTTAAGTTTCATCCGGAGTGCAGGAGAATAATTCAGGACGACAGAATTATAGAGAGGAATTATGGGAAGCTGCAAGGAAAAACCCATTTGGAAGTTGTTGAAAAGTACGGTCCAAAGATGTATGATAAATGGCACAGAAGCTATAACTCAAGGCCTCCTTATGGAGAGAGCTTCAAAGACATAGAAAAAAGGGTAAGGAGTTTCATAAGAGAGCTATTAAAGATGATGAAAGAAAAAAAAGTAAATGTTGCAATTTCTGCACACGGAAACTCAATGAGGCCTTTCAGAAGATACTTTGAAAAACTAAGCATCAAGCAAATGTGCGCATTATACAACGATTACGAAGCAGTGTATATTTATTCTGTGGAAGTTTAAGAGCTTTTAATCATCACAATAATGATTAAAAAAGGCCCGTGTTTCTAATTTTTATGATAATTCATAATTGTTTGTTAAGAAGGCATAAATTTATTGCCATACTGAGAAAATGAGAACTTATAATGATATAACTGCTTATAACAAGAAGATAGAAGTAGCCGATAATTAATATGATAACTTATAATAAAATAGTAGCTTACAACAGATATTAAGCAACGAATAATTAATATGATAACATACAATGACATTTACGAAGCATTAAGAAAGGAGAGATATTCGGAGCAGCTGCAGCCTCTCAGCAGCCGCTTTGTCAAGGATGTTGTGGAATATCTGGATGAAAAGAAAGATATCCCCGGCAAAGAAGAGAATTTGTTTTCTGATATTGTAATCAAGAGCAAGAAGCAGCTGGAGAATGCCGTATCTATTTTCAGAGAGCTTATTCTTAGGAGGAAAAAGAAGATACTCAATCTTGTGTTTATCGCTGCTGAAACCGGGCTGAGTAAGAGGGATTTTGAGAATATGCTGCCTTTTGAGAAGATACTTTTTGAGAGGATAATGGAAGTTATGGAATTGTCAGACAAGGAGCTTAACAAAATGATGAGGGGGGAAGCAGAAGAAGTTGCTAAGCATAGCCTGATAGTGTTCAAGGAGAGTGTTGAGGAATTCTTGGACTTGGAAGGAAATAAGACGGGACCTTTTGAGAAGGGCGATATAGCCAGTTTAAGTTCAGAGATAGCGAAGATATTAGTTGATGGAAACAAGGCGGATTATGTGGAGGGAGAGAGCAGGAGTGATAAAGATTAATTCTCAATGTTAGCCTATCATTCTATTTGATCATTTAGTCATTAGCTGATATCAGCTTAACTTACAGTCTATCCGCATAGGGTTATCAAAACCTCAACTCTCCCCCCGTCCAGCTGCGAATGATATAAATAACAGCGCGGTTAATGTCCGGCAAACCGCCTTTCTTAAGGTAATTTCTTTTGATGGCTATCTGCTCAATTATTATCTGGGGGTCGTTATCTGGGTCATTAATATTAATGTCAAAGAACTTCTCTAAAGCATTCCTGTTTCTCTTCAAACCTATTTCAATAATTTTAAAAGCCACTAATTCGGCGTTGGGAATTCTTTCGGGATCTTTGGCGCCGAGTAATCCTTCACTGATAATATCCCTTTCGCCAATAGGAATGACGCCAGGACTGTCCATAATCAAAGCATTTTCTCCGAACTTAATCCATTGAACTCCGTGAGTCGTGCCTGCACGCTTGGAAACTTTGGCAGACTTTCTCTTAGTTAATGCATTTATTAATGAGGACTTACCCGTATTGGGATAGCCGACAATACCTATCTTTAATTTGCCAAAACGATTTTTGATCTCAGAAAAATCTTTGAAGAGCAAAGCTTTCAGCTTGCGCAGGTCATAATCATTAGTTGAAGAAACGTAAACGCAATCGGCGATTTTTCTAAGCTCTTTTCTGCGTTTCTCAAGCTCCATACGGGAAATCAGGTCTGCTTTATTCATAACGAAGATTAGCTCTTTGCTGTAGTCTTTAACTAATTTTTCTATCTGCTCGTTTCTTGAAATCTCTGGCATTCTGGCATCAAGAACTTCAAGGATAACATCGCATTCTTTTACAATTTTTTCAATGACTTCCCAGTAGCCAAGGATGTCGCGTGCAATTGGAGAGCCTTTAAAGCCTTCCTGCTGGCGGGTGGTGGGATGGTACATGAAATAAAATAATGAAATTATAGTTATAAACTTGACTATAATAATGTTTAAAAGATCCTAATGAGGATTATAGTTATGGATGAATCCCCTATTAAAAACGGTAATTATCTTCGTGTTACGGGTTATGTAACTGAGGATGGGATTGTTCTGACTATTTATAGTTTAGAACAAATAACAAAAGGCGAGCATGAAGAATCTGGTGGCGGGGCAAGAAGAAGATTTGCAGATAGGGGGAGTACTAAAGAATTAGGAGAATTATTAGCTACTGATCCCGAATTTGAGGGAGGTACCCGGGAGTTAAACTTTTTACATTTAAGACCTGCAAGAGTAGAAACTCGTTTTGATGCTTGCGATACAGAGTATGCCGAAGGAAAATTGGGTTATAGATTTGAAAGACCTGCAACGGCTGACGAGTTAGCACAGATAATGTAAGCATATGCCGGAGCCATTAAACCATTTATAGCAGCACTATAGATAGTTATTTTAAAATTAGACTTTTGATATTCTTATAAGAAACAATGGAAAGAACAAGTTATAAATGCAGGGCATCAGCACTAATGGCTGCAGCAGGACTGGCATTGGGATGCGCAACGGATAACTGGAAGTGGCCAGAATTTCCAGAAGAGCCAGTAAGGAGAGTAAGGTTGGTGGGCTTTGATGAATACAATCCTGAAGCGGACGGAAGAGTATTAGAGGAACTACCAGAGTCTTTCACAAAGTACTTGGCGCATTATGGATTAGCAGACATAAAATTCTTAGACAAGGGATTGAGGGAATCATTTCTAAAAGAAAAACAATCGCTAAAGAGCAGAGAGAAATTATTGGAGGGACTGATGGAAGACATGGAAGAGCTGGGACTGGGAGAAGAAACAGCAGGAAGACTGAAACCTAAACAGGCAGTAGAATTATCGTGCATACTCGTATCGAGAAAACTCAAGCCAGACAGGTCGAAAGGATACGAATTATCAAGAGCATTAGACGAAGGAAGGGCTGACGAAATGTACATGGGGAAAGAAGAACGAGAAGCAGTATGCAGGCACTATGCGCAGGCAACAGCAGCCGTATTCAGGGCGCTCAGAGAGATAAATCCCGGAATAAGAAATACATACCTGACAATTTACTATAACAGCCAGAAAAAGCACGCATATGCGCAGGCGACAACAATTGATGGAGATGAACTGGTAATAACTTTCATCGACCCTTCTAGCTATGACATCGCAGGAAGAGGGGCGCTGAATGCCGTCCGCAAAGAAAATTTTGGCGAAGGGATGGAAAGACTGGAAGAAGAAAGACAATACCTGCAGAGAAGGATGCCTGAAGCAACAATAACGATTACTACTTTCTCTGATGCTTCTCAATCTTCTTATAGCCAATCCAGATAACGAGAGCGAGTTCAATACCAAGAAGAATGACTCTCATGACTTTGCTCAAATCTCCAAAGACGCGGATAGTAGCGTAAATAAGAGTTAAGATACCTCCAAGAATGAAGCCAGAGCCAATGGCTTCAAGAGCAAGGAACATACCGATAATTATCAGAGCGATGCTTATGGGCGCAAGAATGAAGAAGAGGTTTCTGCTGTACTGCTTATTAGCCTTGTCAAACTCAACACTGCAGGTCTCGCAATACGGATTGACTTGGCAGCCATTATTATCTGTTTTATAGGCGACGTAGCCTTTGTCCTGAGTGCAGGTAGCATAGATGGAATCATTATAATTAAGCTTGGGGCAATTGCTTGTATTAATTAATTCAGGGTAAGGAACCTTTTCATACATTGGGCGGGTTGAAGGAGTGCAAAAATCTTCATACTTTGGAGAATCATAAATAGCATCAATTAAGAAGCCGATGAATAATGCAAGAAGAATTCCAACGGCGATAGTGAGGGCAAGCTTTTTTATGTTAAGCATGAAGTATTGGGCATTTACTGGTTTAAAAACCTGTTCTGCAATTAGTATCTCCTATATAGATATAATTTAGCAATAGATTCAGGAACCAGCCAATAAGGTTAATCCTATTAGGTTAACTTTGATAAGGGCTTGCTAGTATTTATCATTGTTAATAACTATGCGGCTGGCGTTTCAAAATTAATTAATAGAGTCTATAAATGATATAGCTAGTGCTACTTCTAATAACATTTTTAGGAAAAAACACAACACTAATATTTGGAAATTTTTCCTTAATCAATTTTTTCCTATTTATTTTATAATCCATATCTTCTTTAGAAAAAATAAATGTTTTAGGCCTAATTATCTCTAAATATTTGTCATAATGGGATGGCTTATCTAATATTAAGACATAATTAACAAAATTTAAGTGAGAAATAATTTCTGCTCTTCTTTTTTCATTGATAATTGGACGATTAAAACCTTTTCTGTAACCAACAGTCTTATCGCTTTGAACAATCACAACTAAGGGTTTTCCAAACCTACTACAACATTTAAGATAACGTAAATGTCCTACATGAGATAAATCAAAAGAGCCACCAACAGGGGCTGAAGTATTCGGTTTTATTAACTCTGAAACATCTTTTAGCTTAATAATTTTTCCCATGATAAAAACCTAAGCCACCGGAGGGAATTGAACCCCCAACCCCGAGTTTACAAAACTCGTGCTCTACCATTGAGCCACGGTGGCCTGATAAATGTTAGACCTTGAACATCCTATATAAACTTTTTTATTGCTTCTCTAGTAGAGTAACACAACACTTAAATAAAGTGGTGGCTTATTTTAGTCTTATGGACAGGATTCTATTTAATTCAAGGCTGATTAGAGAGAAATTTTTTATAAAAATCTTAGAGGATAATGGCCTAAAATCTTGGAAAGAAGCTTATGAAAAATACAAAATCCCGCGCTCGACATTTGACAGATATCGTTATGGTCATTGGTCAATACCTTCGGAACTTTATTCCAATTTAATAATAACTTTTAAGGAAAATGACCTAAATCTATTTTCTAAAAACATCAAACTAGTTGATGCAAACTGGGGTAGGATAAAGGGCGGGAAAGAAAGCTACAAGAAAAATAAAACTGCTTTTGACAAAGGCAGAAAATTAGGTCTTGTAAAAATTCTTCAAACTAAACCTAAACCTGGGTTTGATCATACAAAAATTGAGACTGACTGTGACTTAGCTTATGTCGTTGGGTTATGGATCGGAGACGGATTTAGTAATAAATACGGTGGATACTATTTAACCCAATTTGTCGGTCACAAGAAACACGAGCTTAAGTATTATACAGAGATAATCTGCAAATATCTAGAAAATAGGTTTCGTTTATCACCAAAAATTAAGAAAAATTTTAAAGGAAATTTTATAAGGGTAAATATTTATTCTAAAGAATTTTTTAACTTATTAACTAAAAATCTAGGTCTACCTGCAGGGAGAAAAAGCCATACCATATTAATTCCTCAAAAAATTATTTTGGCAGATAAGGAGATTTTGTTGGCTTGTGTTGCTGGGATTTATGATGCTGAAGGGTGCATATTTTTTGATAAACGAAAAGAATACCCGAAACCTTATCCTAGAATTGATCTACACATGCTCAATTTACCCATACTTCATCAGGTGAAGGTTGTTTTGGAACATGAAGGTATAATCTGTAGTTTTGCTAATAAAGATAACAAAAACCAGAGAATATTAGTTTATGGAGAAAAAAATGTTAAGAGATTTTTGGAGAAAGTACCAATAAAAAATCCAAAACATCTTAACAAACTAAAAAGAGCAAATCTGGTATAAAACTTATTCTTTCTTCACATTTTCAACTTCAATATGTCTAATCTCGCAGAGAGCGAGTGGGTAGGTCTTCTTGAGCCTGACGCTTAAAGACTTTGGGAGCTTGCTGGAAAGGATATCGCCGAATATTTCCTCCGAGCTCCGGTCTTTTAAATATTCATTAAGGAAATCCCTTGCCGCAAGCCTGAGAGCGTTTCTAACTTTCCTTGAAACTTCCTTTCTTGTTATGAGGAATGGCTTAAGCCTTAACTGGGCATCCCTGCACTTTGCTGAAAAAGAATCCTCAACATAGCTTATATTCTTTCTCATTGCTCTTCTTATGAAGTATGGGAGGACCTTCATCATTCTTGGCTTTGCTATGGCTTTGCTGTTTTCCAAGCATATACTGAAGCTTGCTTCTACACCCTTGCCACGGAAGAGCCTTGCCAGGTCAAGCTTCATGTTTCTGCCATTCAGGCTTTCTAAATCATAAGAGTAGAGCTCTACGGGCTCTCCAGTTAGAGGAACTTCAACCTCAAAAAATTTCTTTTTTTGGACGGCCATTTTATTGTTTTATTTACTTTTTATTGAGATATTTTTATCAGTTATTATTAATATAAAAGCAATTTCAATGAGCACAAATAAATTTACCTCACCTTATTGCAGTTATAACTAATTTTACTTAACCCCATACTGTCTGTTTTAAGTTTGTCATTTAATTTATTTATAATCTTTGTCATTATCATCCCATTATTGCTCAAATGATATTCTAGCTAATGAGTATGATTACTGATGTTATTTGTGAGCATCATATTATTGCTCAAAGACTATCTTGCTTACTCTCCTGCTTCTTGCAGGCTTTGATTTTTTGCATACGCTGCAGGTATACATTACAACAAGCCTTTTGGTTGCTTTGGTCTTGCGCTTCCAAGAAGTAACGGCCGGCTTGCTCCACCTCCCAAGATTACCAAAACCTCTTGCTCTGCCACGGAGACGGGCGCGAATCTTACTGCCTTTTTTAAGGCTTCCCCTCTTGTGCCCGGTGCTAACTAAAACAATCTTTTGCTCGGTTTGCTTTTTACAGTAAGGACACAGGCGCTTTGTCTTCTTCGGAAGCTTCATAGAAGCAAAGCAATTTTTTCATTTATAAATGTATTTGTTGTTGTGCTGTGTTGCATGATTCTTTAAATTCAACACAGCTTTCGCTATCTTGTTAGTTATTCAGTTGTACTAATTGATTGTAAGCCCAGAATTTCATTTTAACTTCGTGATACATGTTTCTTTTCTTTGT
>JAGVWS010000003.1 GCA_018304165.1 Candidatus Pacearchaeota archaeon | reverse complement strand
AGAATTTAACTTAATAATCTTCATATATCTAATAGATATCTTAACTATTTAAGCTTTTTGGATTAATTTTATAGTTCCAACACTCATGCGGAGATACTGGATTTTATATTATATTTTTAAACACTTAAAAATGCTGCAAAAAGTTTGCCGTCGAGGTCCCGACGGGAAAACCAAACCTTGGTTGGTTCTTTAAGAAGAAGTTATCAGTAAGGCGAAACGAAACATGCACAATCATGCATCATCATCTTCAATAACATCCTGTTTTTATCGTTTCAAGCCGGTACCAAGATCAATTAATAGAGTAGGGCTTCAGGCAATAGTTTTTATCAGCTATAATTTAAAATTAAGTCACTTAAATCAGCCCTTAATAAGGCCTATTAAGCCAACCTCCAATAAATCCTATTAAACCAACCAAATCCAGAATCAGAAGAACTATTTAAATATTGTCAAGATTTGATTGTTGTTACTTAAAAATACAAGAAGATAATGAAAACAACTGAAGGGATAATTATTTTTCAGTATCTTGGAACATTATCTCTTAATAAGTCATAGAACTTTTCAAGGTCATCCAGAGTCATAGGTCTTAGTGATAATAATCTTATTCTTTCCCAATGCCTAATCATCGCTTCATCAAGTGTTGCTGGCTCTTTTTTTGGCGGAGGTTCGCATAGCCCTCTCCTTTTTCCAACATGATACATACTAACTCTTGCTAATTCAAAAACAACTCTTCTTTCTTCCCTGTTTAATTGTAATGAAGGATCTCTTCCTTTCCATGAATAAACTTCCACCTCTCCATCATAGACATAACCTCTGGCTGTAATTACATGACCGCCTTCCCAAGTTCTTGAATATAAAAAGTCCCTCCTAAAAGGTTTTTCTTCCACAGATAAAAGCTCTATATGACCTATTCCGCCATTTTCAAGCAATCTCAAAGTAGCATTATCATCAGAGTTTAATTCATAAGAGCAGGCCAGATTTCTTGAGTGTTCTCCCCATATCCTTAAAGGAAAGGCATTTTCTATTCTTTTTTCAGTTATATCCTTAACAACTGCATCAGTCATTAAAAATCTCAGATTTAAACTAGGTGATTAGGTAAAATCCGCATACCTGAGTTTGCCCTAGTTTTTAGGCATTACATTTAATTTTTTTAATATTTTTTTCTGTTTAGGTTCAAGAGGAACATGAATGCTCCATTCATGATTTGAAGTAGAATCTTTCAGAGTTACTTTATAGCCGTATTTCAAAGATTCTAGAGCTTCAACTGCAGAGATATCTAATTTTTTCAATTTATAATTCATCAAAGATAAAATTGCATATGCAAGATAACAAATTTTTATATGCCCTGCGACATGATTTGAAAGCCAAACTCTTATCGGTCTTAAACTTAGAACTCCTTTTAATTGTTTAAATGCTCTTTCAATCATATCTTTATTATAATATCTTTTTACAACTTGCGCAGAAGAATATTTTGTATTATGGTAAATTAACGAATATCCTATATCAAAATTACTTTCGAGTTCTTTTTCAAAATTTATCTCTTTTTTCACAACTTCTAAAGCAGGATTGTAAACAACTATTAATTTCCCCTTCATATAATCAAATTCTTTTATGAAAACAGTTGTCTTTTTTAAAGGAACTCTGCATTTTGCAGAGTAAATATCATCCCGTTTTATTGGTTCAATAAAGGTTTTAGTTAAAGCAGAATTTTTTCTTAAACCTGCAATAATTTTAAATTTTAACTCTAAAGCCATCTCTATATTTTCTTTAGAAAGCATTCCCCTATCCATAATTATCGACGCTATTTTCTTATTTTTTAGGTCCATTCCAGAAAGATTTCCATGATATTGTTTATGAAAAATTGGAAATCCATTCTCAAAAGAAACTGCTAAACCTATTTGAGTTAATTTGCTTATTTTCTTATCTTTCCCTTTTCTTTTTTTAATATTTATTTTGCTTCCAGCAAAATAAGTATCTGTTACATCAATAATTGTGGCTTTAGAAATATCTTCATATTTGTTAAAAATAAAAAACATTTTTTCATTTACCTTTTCAAAATCTTTTTCATTGACATCAGATAATGATTCATAAAGATTTTTAACAGATACTTTATCAAAGCCTAACAGATAAGGTATTTCTGTGTACTTCATCCAACTTTCAAGTTTGTTTATACTTTTGTTTTCTAACAATTGTGAATAAATTAGAGAAAGAACATAAGGATTTTCTAAATCTTTGATATTCAAATCTTCAGCAATTTTATCTATTGCCAGAACATCTAAACTTTGTTTTACACTCTGTACACTGATTTTATTGGCAAATACCTTTTTAACTGGTTGCCCATCAATTCATTGTAATGCCTATAATAGGCATTACGAGTATATAAATGCTTCGATTTTGTATTCGATAGATTTTGTAGTGACTAATTTTCAGTCATAACTTAGGTAATTAGCTAAACTACGACGATATTGATGATAAAGGGTGTTGCACGCAAGTATTTTGAGGGTAAAAAGTGCTTATTTTGTGGTGATTATGGACTTTACAAACTTAAAGATAACAGAGTTAAGTGTAAAAATTGTAAGAAGTATTATTCTATCAGGAAGCTCAAATCAGACTTGCAAATTCTTTACTACTTTTATTTAGAATTATCTGCAAGAAAGACTGCTAAAGAACTGGGAATTAATTATAAGACCGTTCAATCAAAGTTTATGAGCTTCAGAAAGCTTATTGCAGATTACTGCAATAAGGAAACTAAAAAGTTAGATGGAGAATTAGAGTTAGATGAAACTTATTTGGGAGGAAGAAGAAAGGGCAAGAGAGGAAGAGGAGCTAATAACAAAGCCATAGCATTTGGCATCTTAGAGCGACGAGGAAAGGTTCATACAGTGATAGTGCCAAATGCTAGTGCAGACACCTTAATGAATGAAATAAAGAACAAGACTAACAAAGGTTCAGTGTTCTACACTGAAGGATGGAAGAGCTATGCAAGTTTAGAGCAGTATGGTAAACACAATATTATCAAGCATCATGAAGACGAATTTGCTAATGGGCGTAATCATATTAATGGGATAGAAGGATTCTGGAGTTATGCTAAAGAGAGATTCCACAAGTATCATGGGATTAACAAAACAAACTATCCATTCTACCTAAAAGAAATGGAGTTTCGATTTAATCATAGAAACGAAAGTATTTTTAACCTGCTATTTGATATAACAATAAGGAGGCTAGTTTAGTGCGGAAAACGGCTAATCACCTAAACTATTAATAAGGATTTGTATACTCCCCTGCTCGCTTACTCATTCTTTCACGCTGCCGTTTCTTCTAAATTTATTGTGGATACTGGAAGCCCGCACACAATCTTAAATTATAGTGATTCTTTAAGACTCAATATACCGCATAATGAGAAGGGAGAAATAATAAGAATTGGTGGAAGAGCTTATCAAAGTTATATCTTTGATAATTTTGAGATAATTCTTAAATCAATTGATGGAATTGAAGTTAAACAAAAAATGTCTGTTAGGATATTAAAACCAAAAAGGATGAAATTAATAATATGGAAAATGATGCTAAAAAGGTCATTGCAGGGTTAGTTGATTTGCAAAAAGGCCATTTAGAAAATCAGGAGGCTAAAGTTTATGTTGGTTTTGAGGGTTGGAAAACGCTTTATAATGAAATCCTTAATAATCTAAAGCCAGGTGATGAATACTTAGCTTTTGGTATTGGCCCTGAAGAGTTCGCTGATGAAAAAATTCAAATTTTCTTTAAGAATTTTCATCTTAGAAGAGCCGAAAAGAAAGTTGTTGCTAAAATTATTATGAAACCTGAAACTAAAAAGTTAGATGGATGATGACTTTTCTAAATTAAAACTCTACCATTACAAATTTTCTAACATCAATTTTCCGACTAACATTAACATCCATAATAATAACATTGTAATTCTTGTTTGGGGTGATAGCCCCGTTGCTTTCTTGGTTCATAGCAAACAAGTAGCGGATAAATATAGGAAATATTTTGAAGAAGTATGGAAGATGGCTAAAAAATAAACTTTTTTATCATTTCTTTTTGCTTTTTCGCTTCGCTAATTCCTATTTTTCTTAATTCTTGAAGTTTTTCTTTACTAGTATAGTCAAGTATGTTCCATTCTAGTTTTTGTGATGAGTAAAAGTGTAAAATATTATCTTTTATGTAACTCTTTCCTTCTCGGTTATAAATTATTATTCCTTTCTTGCAATCACTCAAGCATTTTTCATAATCCAGGTCTAAACAGTTTGCTTCTAATAACAATTTTCCCATGTAATAATGTGGTTTTATGAAGGGGTAAATACTCGAACTTCCCATTATGAAATTAACTATCTCTCTGCTGCTTAGGTTATTATCAGAACTTACTCTTTCTTCTTTTACTTCAAATATTCTTCTGAAAATTTTGAATAAATTAATATGAAAAACATTCTTTAATACCATTAAGTATAGCACTAAGTGTGTTTTTAGATAAGAATTATCTTTTGGAGTTATCCCACTTGTTATTCCCCACTCTTCTTTATTATTTGGATTCTTTATGTGTTTCTTAAATATTTCTAGTAGTGCACCTTCCATCATTGCGTTGTGAGGAAAATGAGGTTTTCTGAAAAAATAAAAGTTTTTAGAATTATTGTTACACTTTTTTCCAAATATGTCAATTATTGCTTTATTACAATTAAACATGTTTCCAAATATTGTCCCAGCTGATGCGCTTATACCGCAATAAAAATCGGGTTTAACACTCACCTTCTTCAATCCATCAATTACTCCCCCGCCATAAAATGTTCTTATTCCACCACCTTCAAGAAAGATTCCAAGATGATAACTCTTCTTCATATTAAGTTAGGAGAACTTTTTTACTATCATCGCTATCACTGTGCTTGTTGCCATGAACAATATTAGCCCTATCACTAAGTGCCATGTTGGATGAATGTTAAGTTTTGCGAATGTAAAATAATGTATAATCAAGGACAATGGTATTCCAATAATGAATGATAACCATGATTCTTTCTTCTTTTCAATCTTCTTAGCCATGGTTAATCAAGGCAGCTATGATATTTAAAAGTTTATAATACTAATCAAAAGTTGATAAAAGCTGTAAGGATTACAACATTAACAAAAGTTTTTAATGATTTTTCTTTACGGTATCATTCTTCCTTGTGTTCTTGGGAATGCTATTGCGTCTTTAATGCTTTCTAGTCCGCATATCCATTTTATTAATCTTTCAGTTCCCATTCCGAATCCTCCATGCGGGATGTTTCCATAGCGTCGCGTATCAAAATAATAAGAATAATCTTCTATTTTTTCCCCTTTTGCTTTCAGGCTTTTTTTCATGTCTTCAACATCCATGTCCCTCTCGCTTCCTCCTATTATTTCTCCATTTCCTTCTGGCCCAAGCATGTCAAAGCATAATGCTACCTTCGGATTTTTGGGGTCGCGTGGCTTGTAGAATGCCATTGTGTCTTTTGGATAATGAGTTACGAATACCGGAGTATCGTGTAATGACATGAATTTTTCTTCTTCAATAGTTCTCAAGTCCTTTCCCCATGCCACTTCCATTCTGTGCCTGCTCTTTAATTCCTTGAGCACTTCATCATAAGTTACTCTTGGAAAGGATTTTTTTAGCGATGGCTCAAGCTTCTTTACATCTCTTTCCAATATTTTCAGCTCTTCTTTGTTATTATCAATCACTCTCTTTATCACATGCTTAACTAATTCTTCTGCATAATTCATTATTTCTTTCAAGCCTGCCCATGCTATTTCCATTTCTGCGTGCCAGTATTCTGTTAGATGTCTGCTTGTCTTGCTTTCTTCAGCTCTGAAGCTGGGAGCAATGGTAAAGATTTTTTCAAGAGAGAATATTGCTGATTCAGCGTATAACTGCCATGTCTGTGCAAGGTACATCTTCTTCTTGAAGTAGTTTACCTCAAACATCGTCGGCCCGTCTTCAGCCCCGCCCGGAATCAGGAAGGGGCTATGGAATTCGTAGAATTTTTTGCTTTCGAAATATTCTCTTATAGCATGAAATACTGTTGAGCGTATTTTCAATATAGCTGTCATTTTTCTGCTTCTAAGCCATAAATGCCTTCTGTCTCCCAGCAACTCTTCATTCAAGTCCTTGTTTATAGGGAATTCTTCAGCGATGTGCACTATAGTGATTTTATCAGCCACTATTTCATACCCCGTCGGTGCTCTTTCATCCTTCTTTATCTCTCCCCATATTTCAAGCGATGATTCAATTCTTATCTTGTCTATATCTGCCCATTGCTTAGTGAACTTCTCCTTCTTGAGCACGCATTGTATTACATTGCTGGAATCTCTTAGTACTATGAATTTCATTTCGTTGCTTCCCCTCTCGCGATAAACCCAGCCGCGCACTGCTACTCTTCCAGAGCCTTGACGCAGGGCGTCGGCTATTGATGTATAATGTTCTTCCTTTTCTGTTTCAGTTTTTTTTATCATAATTAAAATGAACTTATATATGTTTATTAAGCTTTGGAATTTTTTATGGTTTAAATTCCAAATCCTTAAAATCTGAAAGATTTTAAAGGTTTTGTATAAGAAAATTTACAAACATTTTATTATCTCTTTCTTCCAGAATGCATTTGTAGAAGTTTACATTCATCATTTTCATAACCACATAGTTTCCTATCAATTTTTACTTTTCCTTCAAAGAATTTTCCCATTACATTATTTGGATTTATTAAAAATTCGCAAGGGTACACAAGATTATCTAAACCTATAAAGAACATTTCTTCACCAGCAAAGCATATTGGTCCTTTTGATGGGCGAAATTTTGTGCCAAAATGTCCATGAATGAATATTTTTATTTTATCTTTAGGTATTTCAGATCTTAATTTGTATATCTTATCAATTAATTCTCTTTCTTCATCATCAGTTAGGTTCAATGAATTTGGTTTTTCATCAGTTGGTAAATACCTCATAAAACGCATTGAATTTGCATTTACACTAATTGCTTCTTCTACCATATTAGCAACTTCTCCTTTATTATTATGTGTCATAATATAACTTATTGCTAATTCAAGTCCTAATTTTTTTATTGCCTTAGATGCTTCTTCTAATGAAACTTTTTTTGTAACATTATCAGAGTATGAACTGGTTATAAAAACTCTTTTTAGTCCTGATTCTTTTAGTCTTTCTAATCTTTCTTTATCTCTTTTAATTGTGAAAACATCACCAAGAATATAATCCTGTTCGCATAATTTTAATATTTCTTCAATTTTTAGAAATCTTAAAACATTTGATCCTGTTACTCTGATTTTTTTCCAGTCTTCTTTTAGTTGTGTTAAATCTCTAATTGCTTGATCAGAATTTCTTGCAGAGTAACTCATTTGAGAATCAAGAAAACATCCATTACATAAATGAGGACATTTTGCATTCAATAAATAATACATACCATTAAAAACCATATTATTACTCTCTATATTTTTCTCCCAAAATAAATCCAGTGTGCTGAAACATAATTTCCAACTTTTAGTAAGCCTTTATGTTTGTAATGGTAGAGTTTCATCATCTCAAATGATGACATTAATATTTCAACTTCTTCTTTTGTAACAAAGTGGTGTGGTACTCCTTCTTCAGGCCCAGAATCTGGAACAAAAGTGTTATGCTCAATTTCCTTTCCTTTTCCGTATTCTGAGCTTTCAGTTGATATAAACGTTGTCATTACTAACCCTCCAACTTTTATAGTGCGATTCATTTCAGAAATACATTTTTTTATGTTATCAAGAGTATTATGAGTTATTACCCCTCTATTAATTATTGCATCAAAGAAATTATGTTTATAAGGAATTACAGTCATATCACTTATTCCAAGCTTAGCTTTTAATCCTTCTTTATCAAGTTGTTTTTGAGTTATTTCCTTACCAGAGTTTGATATGTCATCACCATAAACTTTGTATCCTAACCTTGCAAGATATAATATATGTCTTCCAGCACCAAATCCCAAGTCATATACTTTCTTTTCTTTTTCACTTCCAGGTAATTTTTTTAATAATGGCACAAAGTCTACTACTTCTTCAGCAAGTTCTTTTATGCAAAATTCTGGATGTTTAATGTATAAATTGTCCCAGTCCATATTATTTTAGCGAAGGTTGTATTTATAAACGTCTCCACAAGGACTTGAACCTTGGACCCCATGATTAACAGTCATGTGCTCTACCAACTGAGCTATGGAGGCAGTGAATTTTTTCATTATTTTTCTTTTTCTACCAAATCAATTTTTTTCCAGGTATAGATTCCCCCACGTGGATATTGTCTGTAAATATTGTTTTTTTCTTTTCTAAAAACTTTCACGAAGAATGATAAATAATTTCCATTTTGTATAAATAGATTAACTTTATTTTCCCATTCTGGAAGATGATCAATGTTGAATACAGATAGATATGCTTTTTTTCTTTTGTTTGATGGATAAATAATTTTGTAATTTGATTCATAATACAAACTTAGTTCTGGGATATGAAACAATGAACTCCAGTAGTTGTATCCACCATTAGCAGTTAGTGAAGTTCCAAACTCATTATTAAATTTATCTAAGAAGTTTTTTGATGGTTTAGTTGAAAAATAATAAAGTGAAGTTAATAAAAAACCATCAGTTTTTAGAACTCTTACTGCTTCTTTTAGGTGTTTACTTCTTTCAGATTCTAAAACCCATGGAAGATGACCCCCTAATATAACATGAGTAAAAGATTCATTTTTAAAATTTAGATTAATAGCATCACTAACAAAGAATTCACATCCTTCCATTCCCAAGCAGTTCATTTTTGCTTTTTCTATACTATCCTTTGATAAATCTATCCCTGTTACTTTTGCTCCTGTTAGCTTATTTATTTGATAAGCTATAAAACCTGTTGAGCATCCTATTTCTAAAATTCTTGAAGAGCTATTTATGAATGATTGAATTATCCATTCTCTTATAGTCCCATAACTTCCAGGGGGGTATTAACTTGTCCCGAGTTTGCTACAAGGGAGGTATAATTTATGATTTTATCTACAACTGATTGATTAATTTTCATTTTAGATTATATTTTTTTATTATTTTATCTAGATCTTTATCTTTCCAAGGATTCAGTTTATCTTTTGTTATTGGATTAATTTTTCTATCAGGGTATCTTGGCCAAGGTTTAGTTAATCTTATATGATTTAATCCTAATAGCCCATAAATGATTCTTTCTGGAGCAGCTCCTATTCCTCCATGAGACGGTAGACCATACTTTCTAAGTAAAACGTACTTCCAATACCTTTTGATTTCTTTCTTTTTGCCTTTCTTTATTAAGTTATCAATTATTTCTTCTATATCTGTTGTTTTTTCTGCTACTCCCACCATTTCTCCTGCTCCATGAGGGGCTATAAGATCGCAAGTCATCGATAAATGTGGTGAACCAAGTACTTTTTTATAAGGAAATCCTTCTGAAGCAAAAGGTAAGAATTTAACCCAGAGATATTTGTTCCCAACATGTTTTGTTAGAATCATTTCATCACTTCTTGCTAGACCTTCACCATAAACAATTTTAGAATCATTATCATGAAGTATTTTTACAGCCTCATCATAAGTCATGCTTAAATGACTTTTTGGGTTAAGTAATTCTAAATCAACTTTTACACCTAATATTTCTAACTCTTTACCACTTATTTCAACAGTTTTTTTCATTGCGTTATAAATTGAGTCTCCGGCTAAAAATATTAGGTCATCAACGTTTGCGAATAAAACTTCTGCTTTTGCATGACTATATTCTGCAAGGTGTCTTTTTGATCCACCTTTTTCATTTCTAAAAGCTGGCGAGATAGTGTAAACTTTTCCAAAGACCATTGCTAAAGCTTCAAGTTCAAAAGTTGCACATTGTGACAAGAATACTTTTTCTCCATGCACTTCAGCATTTATAGCTTTTTCAGGTTCATATAGTATTTTATTAGTTAGTATTGGTGGTTCAACTAGAGTAAATTTGTTATTTTGAAAGTATTCATGTAATGCATTAACAAAGTTTGTTTTTATCTTTAGTATTGCTGCTCTTTGAGGATTTGCTAAATAAAAACCAGTGTAACCAAAAACTTGGTTCACATTATCTGAGCTAGAACCATCTATTTTCCAAGGCGTAGGAGATAGAGGTAGAGTTGCTTCTGAAAGAATTTTAATTGAGTCAGCTTTTAATTCTGAGGGTTGTCTTGAGTTAGAGTATTCTCCGCTAACTTCAATGTATGATGCTGGTGACAAAGAGATTATCTCTTTATAATCTTTAAATTTTTCTTCCTCAATTACTATTTGAATTGTTCCAGTATGATCTGACAAATCAAAAAATGTTCTTTTAGAATGATTTCTAACTGCGGTAATTCTTCCTTTAAAAGTATAATTCTTACCATTATCAGCTCGAGCAACAAAATCTTTTATAAATTCAGGACCAATATTTTTAACCTCTCTTAATGATATACCCTTATTCATAAGAGAATAGTATATTTGAGTATATATAAAATTAATCTTATTTTTATTTTACGAAATACTAGGGTGTGGGACATTAATTAACGCAGTTATCGATAAATAGTATTGATGATCTTAAGTTAAAAATGAAGAATTATTTAAGATCAATTGAATTTCTTAAAGTTGTGAAAAATGAGAAGGAACAATTTAACAAACTATAATTTAAAATTTTAAGGTGTCAATCTGTTTGGTCCGCGATATACAAATGTTACTTCTTTTACATTTTCTAGACCCGTAATATTCATTAGCATTCTTGTTAGTCCAAATCCTAACCCACCATGTGGGGGTACTCCATACTTGAAGAAGTCAGTGTATGATGATACTGATTGAGGATCAATTCCTTTTTCTGTTGCTTGATTTACTAATCTGTCATATCTGTGTTCTCTTTGTGCTCCTGTTGTTACTTCTGTTCCTTTCCATATTAGATCAAAACTCTTAGTTATATCAGGTCTGTCTTCATGTCTCATGTGATAAAATGCTCTTGATTTAGCTGGATAGTCTGTAACAAATACAAAGTCATGATTGAAAGTTTCTTTTATGTGTTTAGCAAGTCTTCTTTCTCCTTCAGGGTCTAAGTCTCCTTTCTGTTCTCTTGGTACAACATAGCCTTGTGAATCTAATATTCTATATGCTTCATCCATTGTTACTCTTGGGAATGGAACTGATGGAATTTCTAATTCTTGACCGTAAGATCTTTTAATTTCTTCACCATGAGCGGTTTTAACTCTTGATAAAACATAGTTTAACCAATTTTCTTCAATTTCCATTACATCTTCGTGTGAATTTACGAACGATACTTCCATATCAACGCTTGTGAATTCTGTGTCATGTCTGTTTGTGTGTGAAGAATTAGCCCTGAATACAGGTCCTATCTCAAAAACTCTGTCAAATCCTGCACTCATTGCCATTTGTTTGTAGAATTGTGGGCTTTGAGCTAAGCATGCTGTTTTTCCAAAGTAGTCTAATTTGAATAATTCTGCTCCTGATTCGCTAGCTGCACCAAGAAGTTTAGGTGAGTGAATTTCCATAAATCCATTATTCATCCACCATTCCCTCATTGCATGTTCAGCAGTTGTTTGAATTTTAAAGATTAATAATTTTTTGGGGTCTCTTAAATCTAAATAACGCCAGTCAAGTCTTGCGTCAATATTAGATGATGCATCAATAGGTAGGCTTCCTGATGGGGTATTTGCAACATCTATTGATTCCAGCCTTAATTCTAAACCATTACCAGTTCTTACAGAAGGATTAGGAATGACCTTACCACCAACATAAACAACAGATTCATTACTTAATGATGATACAACATTATCATAAGGTGTTGATCCTTTTTCGTTTACTACTTGAAGATAACCAGTGTGGTCTCTCAACACTAAGAATTGCATTCTTTTCTGATCTTTTACCTTGTCTACCCAACCACCAAGTGTAACAGATTCTCCATGCTTACCAGGCAAATCCCGGATTAAAGTCCTTTTATTCATCTCATAGTAGTAAACATATTAAGGTTTATAAAGCTTTCTAGAGGTGACTCACTTTAAATAATTAATTAAATAATTTATCAAAATTTTTATAGGCTATGCTTTCTTTTATTTCAGAATTAAGTTCTAAATCATTGAATATTTTTACTTCTGATCCGTATCCTAACCCGTACTTATCACACCATGGTGCATCTGTCCCAAATAATAGCTTTTTGTAATCAAGGTATTTTAACAAAAAATGATAAACATCTGATGGTGCTCTTATCTGGTTAAATGCTTCTTTCTTTTCTAGTATTGTTTTAAAATCATCATCCATTATTCTTCTATAAAATGAGGTTAATGGAGTTACATCTACAAATAAGTTTTTTATTTGATTAACTTTTTTCAAACAGTCTATGGATAATCTTGCTGCATGTGCCATTATTATTTTTCCTTTATAACTTTTTGAGAATTCTACTAATTCATTTGGGTGACAATATGTTTCTTCTCCTGTATGTACTAATAGAGGAATATTCAGACCTTTCATCTTTTCTTTTATACTTATTATTGATCTTCTTGATACTAATGTGTGAAATTTTAATCCAAAATTTTTATAATTCTTTTTATAAAAGTCTATTTCTTCTCTTATTAGTGGATTTTGCAAGTGTATTATAAAGAAGGGTATTATTTTTTCTTTTACTCCTAGTTCTTCTATTTCTCTTGCTATTTTTATGTTGTAATCTCTATAAGGGTCATGATTTAATCTTGCTAATATCTTTTTACATTTTGGACATTGTGTCACTATTTTTTTATTTTCTATTTTTATATCTGCTGATGCGCAACAGGTTATTTCTTTTATTGATGGGCATTGTGAAACAATTGATTTTTCTACTCCATTTTTTTTCATTCTTTCTAAAAGTTTTTTTAGTGAAAAATCAAATTCTTCATAATTTTTTATTTTATGATAAAAGTAGTCTGTTCCTACATGTGCATGTGCATCATATAACTTAGTCATTTTTTATTATGGCGTTAGCCTCTCCGTATCTCTTGGCAAAAACGTCGCTTCTCTGACATTTTTTATGTTCAACATTAACATAAGGAATCTTGTCGGGCTTATTGCAAAACCCCCGTGTGGAGGGCAGCCACATCTGAAGAAATCTAGATAATTCTTTATTAATTCAAGGCTTATCTTTTTCTCTTTAGCCTGTTTTACCAATATATCATGCCTGTGCTCCCTCTGTGCTCCGGTTGTTACCTCTGTTCCCTTCCATATCAAATCAAAACTTTTCGTGATATTTGGTTTGTCAGCATGCCTCATATGATAAAAAGGACGGGCACTCCAAGGATAATCCTTAACAAAAACAAATTCATGATTAAATTTATCCTTTATTACTTCAAATAATAACTTCTCTCCTTCAGCATCAAGATCATCATTTGGCCCTTTGTATCCTTTATCTCTAACAAATTTTTGCGCTTCTGCCATAGTAACTCTGGGAAAGGGTATCTTTGGCACAACAACCTCTGTACCAAATACTTTTTTTATTTCCTCTCCATATTCTTCCCTTACTCTTTTGATAAAATGATGTATCCATCTCTCTTCTGTTTTCATAACATCTTCATGCGAATTAATAAACGACATTTCCATATCAATCATTGTAAATTCTGTGTCGTGCCTCACAGTATGGGAACGATTAGCTCTAAAAACAGGTCCTATCTCAAATATCTTTTCAAATCCAGCAGCCATGGCCATTTGTTTGTAGAATTGCGGGCTTTGAGCAAGGTATGCTTTTTTTCCAAAATAATCTACGCTAAACAATTCTGCTCCAGACTCGCTTGGTGATGGCATGAACTTAGGAGAATATATCTGTATAAATCCCTCTTGCTCCCAAAATTCTCTCATTGCTTTTTCCATAAAAGTCCATATTTTAAATATCAATAAATTTCTCGGTTTTCTTAGGTCTAAATACCTCCAGTCAAGCCTTGTCGGCAAATCCGTCGTTATCGTCTTTTCATTGACTTGTATTGGAAGTGTTTCAGCCTTGCTTATTATCGTTAATTCTTTTACATGCACTTCAACGTCCTTGCGTGAGAGCTCCGCCTTGACCTGCGCTTTGTTCACCTGTCCTTTTATTTCTATAACGCTTTCAAGCGTTAATTGATGCGCTTCCTTAAGCAATTTCTCATCCTTTATTACGCATTGCACAATCCCCGTCACATCTCTTAAAAGAATGAATTTCATTTTTGATAAGTCTCTTATTTCGTGAACCCATCCCTTAAGCAGGACGCTCTCTCCCTCTTTTATCACATTTACATAACTCCTCTCTTTTCTTTCCACGCTCATAATTATAATCCTGTTTTTTGTTATTTATTAAGTTTTGCTACTTTGGCAGATTTGTTAAACAACTATAATCTGTCATAACGAGAGAACAAAATACTTTACCATGTTTTTTGTTCTCTCGAATACAGCAACAGACAAAATGGTCAAATATTTAAGTCTGTTGCTATAAATAAGTATTTCAAGCAATTATTAAACGAAGCCCTACTTGGCGTTGTGTTTTATATAATGGTGCAGTGCGGACAATAATGCTTAAAAGCGCAGTAGATTACATTATATTATGGTCCATTACGAATTCAAGAAAGGAGACATCGTCAGCGTTAGTTTAGCCAGAAATATCGTGGGAATTAGATGCATACCGCAGCCAGACAGCACGTATGATACCAAGACAGTTAAAGTTGAGTCCGCCTTCAAGTTCAGAGTTCTTGGTTATAGGGGCAGCAAAAGCGACAAAAGCAAAGGCTATAGCAAACTCTACCTTGAGACTCTGACTAACAGAATTAAGGGATTCATGATAGAAATAAGAGTCATCGGAAGCATTAACGCTGTCCATTCACGGTCTCCATCATTAGATGCAGTTGCTGACGAAACTGCTGATGAAGAAATAGCGGTGTGATTTCAAATTGTTTTAAGTGATTGAGCCATTTTAGCACAAGTAAAAACTGCAATAACTGCAAATAATTAACTATAGAAATTCCGAGGATTATATTTTAATAGTCACTGTGATTAACAGAGTTATCTACAATAATGTCTAAGATAATAAATTAAGCTACATGCCTTGACGCCTATAGAGCAAATAGATAGTATTGATTTTGTTCTCAGGGTAAGCATGAATACTTTCTCTAAATAGCGGAGCTTTATTATAAGTGGGGTTTACATTTGATAAAACTAACTCTCCTGGACGGCCTAACCTAATCTCCTGGATATATCCTACAGCAGTATATTCTTTCGTTCCAGGGAACATTCCCCATTTTTTAACGCTAATTTTAACAACATCTCCTACAGCAAGCTTTTCAAGTCCCCCGTGAACATCAAGATTTCTTATTGGAACAGGAAAGACCATTTTTCCATTGTGAACTTTATCAGGCACAGTAGCAGTTGTGGCACTCATGACATTTGATAATTATATCAAGAATATAAACTTTATTGTCTCAGAGTCTCCTTCATGATGAGCCCCATATAAGCCTGCTTCGTCAGCCCCGGCTTTTCTTTCACTATTTTCATTATTTTTTCCTCAAGGTCTTCAGCCTTCTCAAACACAAGTGCCTTCTTGACATCTTCTCCGCTGATAATTTTTACTAACGATTCACGCGCATTGCTCTCGCTTATCTTCCCCATCTTTACTGCGAAGAGGATGGTTTCAAGGACATCCAAAGTTAGCATCTTCTCAATATTACTAATGTCCTTTCCTGTCTTACTTGAAACTTCGCTCGGCCATAGAACCAATAATTTAGCTATCAGGTTTGGATTTTGATAGACTCTTAATAATTCCTGCAGCTCTGCCAGCTTATTATTTTCAATTATCAGCTTGATGAACTCTGGTGACAGGCCCGCCCTGCTCAACTCTCCCCTCATTTCTGACTTTAATTTTGGGAGGCTCTTCTTGGCTTCGTTAATTTCCTCGCGGGAAATTCTTAATATGGGCAGGTCAGTTTCAGGATACATCCTTGCTGCTCCCGGAAGCGGCCTTAAGAAGTTTGTTGAGCCGTCTTCATTTGCCTTCCTCACTTCTCCGGTGCTCTTTCCTTCTGCTATCATCTCCTTCTGCCTTTCTATTTCTTTTATTATTGCCTTCTCTATTAGTGCAGGCTCCTGAACTCCTTTTATTTCAATGCGCGCGCCCCACTTTCCATTCACTCCGGCAGAAACATTTACATCCTGCCTTATTGTTCCTATGCCTCTCTTGACATTGCTAGCGCGGAGGACTTCTCCTATATGAAGAGCCACTTCTTTCGCCTGCTCCGGTGTCTTAATGTCTGGAGCAGTCGCAATTTCAACCAGAGGAATTCCTAATCTATCAAGCCTGAACACTCTTATATTTTCTTTCTCGTCGCTTCTTATTATCCTCGCAGCATCTTCCTCTAAACAAATGCTGTCAATCCCTACTCTCCCGCTCGCAGTTTCTATATATCCCTTCCTCGCTATCAGCGCCGTCCTCTGGAATCCTGAAGTGTTGCTCCCGTCAATAACAGTCTTCCTCATTATCTGCGTTAATGGAAGTATCTCGCAATTTAGAAGTAAGGCTATTTGTATCACAATTTTTAGAGCTTCTTTGTCCATCTCATGAGGCGGTTCCTCGTCCATTTCAACCAAGCAAGTATTATCCTTATAACACTCATAGACAAAAGTCATCTCCTTTCCTGCTTCATGCTTTGCAGCAATATCCACGGCGCCGCTCTCACCCGCGACAACATGAAGTTTTCTCTTGATAGTAAAGTGCGGGGGATTGGAACGCAATATTGAGGGGCATCTGCAAAATAGTTTTCCTGTATTAAGTTGTTGATGTATTTCAATCCCGCACTTCATCTCAACTACTTCGTTTATTTCATTTTCAGCTATCTCACTTATTTTATTTTGAGGCGCTGTTTCATTCCGAGATGAAGTGCTCTGCCTTTTACTCATCAATTAAGAAGAAATAATGAATTATTAAAGGTTATCTTACGCATCTAAATGGAATGATGGCAGTAAAGTTCTTACTGCTGTATCTCTTTCTGGTGATTGCTCTCTTAGTGCTTCCCAGCTCGAGAATGCGTTTCTTAGATATTGTGGGTTTATTCCAGCCATTGTTGACAAGCATCTTATGTCATAAATATCTGAGTCAAACCTTAATTCCTCCGCCAGTCTTGGGTCCCCTACGTTCAGCAACGCTTCTTCCCTCAAGTGCTCAATTGCATCTAGTACTTGTCTTGCTCCATTAGCTGCATAATCCATGGCATTTTTTCCAAACCTTGAAACAAATCCTTGGTTTCTCTTCATTGAGTTTACGGTCCTCATAGATTTGGGTAATATAATATCTTCTGCTGCCGCTATTACCACTGTCAGTCCGTCTCCTCCATTAACTATTTTTCTTCTCGCGTTTTGTATCTCTCTCATTAGCCTATTTTCATTTGCTGAGAATGCTGCTTCGTTTCTTCTTGATGCCTCAATTATCTCCCTCTCTCCTTCAGGCCCCAGTACATGCAGTGCGTAAGCCCTTGATCCTTTCTTAAATGAGACGCTATAGTGGTGGTCTCTTAAATATTCCACTACTGGAGCAAAGAGTTTTTGAAATTGCGTATAATTAAGTGGCATTCCTACTGATAAATCAACATCTGACGTTGACCTTCTAAAACCTGAAGTTACGTAAGTTTGTGTTGCTATGCCTCCGACTACACAATAAGGTTCTTTATCAGTAAGTGTGCTTACTGCATTAAGGCTATCAACGACTATCTTGTCATCTAGTGTTTTCCCCCTTATTTCAAATTTATTCTTTTTTTCTACACATTCGCCGGGATTTACCATATTCTATAGATGAAATTAGTCCTTTTAAACCTTTCTCTATGTAACCACTTGGTAGTTAATAAGTAGCTTTATAACGCCGTTTTTGCTTTTTCCAGCATGGCAAAAACTGCAAGAGAAAACAGCGAGGTGAAAATTCTTAAGAAGATTGGAGTCTGGTCTGTTTCAAGAGTTATGGCAATAATAGGGGCCATCTACGGGCTTGTCCTTGGGCTAATCTTTGCCCTCGCGGCAAGAAGCCCTGACGCAGTGGCTCTAAACCCCTATTTAGGAACTTTGGGATACTGGGCGATAATAGCCATGCCCATAATCTATGCCATAGCTTACTTCGTCGGAGGAGCTATAGGAATATGGCTCTATAATATAGTTGCCGGCTGGGCCGGCGGCGTTGAGCTTCATTTCAGCAAGTAAGCAGTAGAAAAAATTTGTTTTTTATTTTTATCTTATTCTTTTGTTTTCACTTTGTTTCATACCAGAAAGATTTATATAGCAAGTAAGATATGTCTTACTATGGTAAATATTAGTACAACAAAGGTTAGCTCTAAGGGACAGATAGTTATACCCAGTAACATGCGCAAAGTTTTCAAAGAAGGTGACACCTTATTAATTATTGAAAATAATGACTCTATTTTACTCAAGAGAGCTGATGATTTAGATAAGAAGTTTGAAGAAGACTTAGAATTCGCAAGAAGAACTGAGAAAGCTTGGAAGAAGCATGATCGTGGCGAGTTTACTAGAATGGATTTTGATGATTTTATTAAAGAAATGAAAAAATGGTAAAAGTTGATTTTGATGATAGATTCAAAAGGGTAGTTTCTAAAATAAAAGATGCTTCAATTAAAGATAGAATTGAAAAATTAATATTAAAAATAAGAGAAAACCCTGAAATTGGAAAGCCAATGAGAAACCTTCGGAAGGGAACAAGAGAGGTTTATCTCAGACCTTTTAGGTTATCTTATGCTTATAATAAAACAGAGAATATAGTTATTATTTTAGATTTTTATCACAAAGATGAACAATAATTAATGTTTATTAAAGTAAAGCTGAAACAAGAACAAGTTATCATTAATGCTACCATCAAAATAGTGCAGGGTATTGGCTAGTAGATTACATCTAATATGATTTTCACTTAACAGTATAGCTCCATCCTGGCTGCCACTTTCCTGTCTTTCGCCAGTCTGTTTCTATTGCTTCTTTCCAGCTCTTATTCTTAGTCAGAACTTCCATTGCTAGTTGCGGCGCCTTATGAGCGACTATTGCTACATGTTTTCCAGAATAATTTCTCTTCAGGAATTTTATGAAGCTTTCAATTCTCGCCTGCACATCCTTCAGGCTTTCTCCTTCCGGAAATTTCTCATCAATATGTTTAGAATAATCTACTTTTTCTTCTTTTGCTCCGTTTAGTCTTCCATAATTGCACTCCCCCAATCTCTTGTCCTGAATTATTGGATGTTTATCCCTGAAGCTTATCTCTGCGGAGTCTACTGCTCTCTTTAAATCTGAACAAAATATTGTTGTGAACGACTTATCCTTTCCTAATTCTGATAATTTTCCTTGATTCTGCCCCGTTGATAATCCCTTCTCATTATCAGTTGTTGTTCCGTGAACAAGATAAGTTATTTTGACGGACATTTTGCTTCCGATTGCCTCATTTCAATATCCTCTCATTGAACTCTCCGCTTATATTCTCAAGCATTTTCTTCTTTATCATTTCCTTGTCCTTCCATGCTTTGTGCCCCATCACCCAGCCAAGCTTTACGAATGCTGTTTCTGCGAGCATGTCATCCAGGAAGATTACCCCCGCTTTGCTAAGTTCTCTTAGTGGTGAATAAACATATTTGTTTGTTCTTCCCTTTATTGTTTGTGTAGTCATGAATATCAGTAATCCGTTATTAATTGCTTTTTTTATCATTGGTATCCAGTTTTTTTCTCCGTCGGTTATTACATGCCCCATTCCTGTTCCTTCAATTATTAATCCTTCATAATTCTTGGTATAATATTCAAGAATCTCTGGCTTTTGCCCGGGATAAAATTTTATCATTCCAATCTTTTCATTAAATACTATATCTCCCTTAACTTTCTCGTTCTTTTCTGTTCTTGGAGACCTTTCCCTGAATGGCGTTATTTTCTCTATTTTCCCATCAGCCCATACCCTTGCCAAAGGTGCTGTATTTATTGGCTTGAAAGTATCTCTTGCTGTTGAGTGCATCTTTCTTACTTTAGTTCCAAGCAATGCATAACAACTGTCATCGTTCGTGTTTTCGTGTCCTACTATTACTACTTCTGCAATATTGCTTGTCGCCGTCTGCGCTGCACACTGCAGGTTAAGCGAAGCGTCACTGCTCGCTCTATCAGTGCTTCTCTGGCTGAATGTAAGCACTATCGGCTTGTTTGGCTTCGGGAAAAAGAAGGATAGTATTGCGGAGGTATAATGAAGTATGTCTGTTCCGTGAGTTATTATCACTCCTTCAACTTCCGGATTGTTTAATGATTTCTCAACGCACTCTCCTATCTCCTTCCAATCTTTATACTCCATATTTTCCGATGGTTTCATGAATGGCATCATCACCTCGTTTATTTGTACAACTTCAAATATCTCTGGATAAAACCTAAAGAAATCTTCGGGCTTAGTTAAACTGGTAACTCCTCCCGTCTTGTAGTCCACGCGGCTTGAAATTGTTCCTCCCGTCATTATAATGTCTATTCTTGGAAGGCTATTCTTAGGTAACTCTAAAGGTTTTTCCTTAACAACTTCCGCCTTCCCCAAAACAGCAACATTATTGACATTCTCCTTTCGCACTCCGATATTATAACCGCTCTTCAGCTTAACAAGATAAAACTCGCTGTCGGGGCTTTCTAAGATAGTTCCTTCAACTGCCTCGTCAGATATCTTGAGTCTTACCTTATCACCGAAATTGAAATTAAAATCAGTATTATTCATAGCAATGAAAGCAAATAGCAATTTATAAAAGTTCTGAACTTTTACAATCCATACAAATCTACCAATTATGTAACTACCAAATAAAGACAACATAATAGAAAGCTTTAAATAGTTGTTTTTCCTGCATCAATTATGGAAATTGCAGAAAATGTGAAAAAAGAAGACTACTTCGCTGAATTGAGAACAGGCGTAGGATATGAAGCGCTTTGTTATCTTAGAGACTTCCTTGAAGATTATATAAGAAGCCACGTAAAAATTTACGATGGAATAAATCATGAAAGAGATAAAAGGATAACAAGTGTCATGGCTAATTTTAGCAGGCTTGACAGAGAATTAAGATTTGCTGCCGACGAACTAAGAAACGGCAGAGGGATAAGAGTTTCTGAACTTGATGAATTAAAAGAGGCTGCTTAATATGAACTGCGCAATAAAGCTCATCGGGCTCACAGCATTATTATACGGAGCAAGTTTCTTTGACGGCTGCGCCAGAAGAGCGGAAGAAGACGACAATCCGCAAGAGGATAATAGCATAGGTATTAGTTACAAAACAGATGACTTTTCTAAAGACTCTGACAAAGTCATTCTTGCAAGAATGCTCTTTGGAGAGGCAAGAAACTGCTCTTATGAAGAGAGGCTTGCTGTGGGATTTACTGCTCTCAACAGAGCCAGAGACGGAAAGAGATGGAATGGTGAGGCTATCAGGGAAGCTGTTCTAAAGAAATGGCAGTATTCCTGTTTCAATGAAGATGACCTAAACAGAAAGAAGCTAATGGATCCAGAATCTGTTGATGCTTATAATTGGAGCGTCTGCTTAACTGCTGCCGAAGATGTTCTTGATGGAAGCAGAAAAAAAATAAACAAAGGCCAGACTAATTACCATGCTAAATCTATGAAAAAATATCCAGGATGGTCTAAATCTGGCAGGATGACTAAAATAGAATTCCCCGAACATTCAAAAGAATTCAGGCATGTTTTTTACAGAGAAAGATGATTCACTATTTCCACACAAACTTTTCCACAATCTTTTTTGCTCCCTCGCGCTTCTTTTGATGCTCTTTCAAAAAAGCATTAATTTTTTCAATAGTGTATTTTTTTAGTTCTCCCGTCGTCATCTTTCCGCTCTTGTAATCATCATAAATCTTTTTTAGTTTAGCATCATTTTCTTCCAACAGCATTCTCAAGTACTGGTAGCTTACATCAACATCAGGATTTCCGCCAAGCTTTCTGTGCTCTTCAATTGTGTCCCGTCCCCCGCTGAACGCATACTTGTTTATTTTTCTCTCAACTTCTTTCGTAGTGTCAGTGGTGTATATTGCCGCTTCCATCTGCCCTGAAGCCGCCATCTTTCCCCCGATTCCTGTCAATGGCGGCAGAAATACATTGTGAAGTATTGCCGGCTTGTAATATCCTAATTTCGGCATGACATCCCTTGATATTCTGAAGTGGGGGTCCTGGTCAACCCCTAAGGGAATAAGGCACGGAATATTTTTCCCTTTAATTACTGACGGAAGAAATGCCGGAACAGCCTGCATGCTCGTGTAAAATATTGAGCCTATATTTGTGCTTTCATCAAACCCAAAGCTCGCTTTCACTGTATTAAATGTTATCTTCTTCGCTACCTTGCATGCCTCTTTGTACATTATTCCTGCATGCTTTGTATCAATAAGAAAGTGCGTCTTCTTAGAATCAAATCCCAGAGCAATAATGTCAAGCATATCTTCATGTGTCGCTTTCTCAGTATCCTCAAAAGTTACATCCTTCTTGTAAAAGAATTTTTCTTCATCAGGAAACTGGAACCACATCTCTGCCCCAAACTTGTCCTGCAGCCATTTGCACATTATCCATGGTATTAAATGCCCTA
The DNA here is from genome assembly GCA_018304165.1 of Candidatus Pacearchaeota archaeon. GTDB lineage: Archaea > Nanobdellota > Nanobdellia > Pacearchaeales > GW2011-AR1 > JAGVWS01. The sequence continues at coordinate 10,481 of JAGVWS010000003.1, read as the reverse complement.
AATGCACTTTGCTTCCCCTTGATGATGCCCTTCCTGTATACAGAAAAAACTTATTCCCTTTTTCGTATTCATCAAGAAGCCAATTGAGGTCACGATGCGCGAAGAAAACTCCCCTTCTTAAAAATAAGTGCAAATCCTTGGTGTGCTTTTTTACTCTATTAATAACCGTTTCATCAAGTTTTGAAACGCCGAATTCTTTTATTAATCTGTCATAATCAATTCTTCCCTGCGTTTCATAAGGAGTAACTTTCATCCCTTCACTTTTTGTCATATTCTTCCTTATTTTGCTATGTATTTAAAACTTCTCTGCAAAAATGACTAATAGAAAAGTTTAAGTATATCAATGTATACATTCGTATATGGAGACCACTATTAGAATTAATCCAGAAACAAAGTTTAAACTTGACGAATTTAGACAATATAAGAGTGAGAGCTATGATGAATTACTAAGGAAATTGATTTATATAGTAAAAATGGTTGAAAAAGAGCCAAAATTAAGTCAGAAAACAATAAGAGAAATAAAAGAGGCAAGGGAAAGGATTAAGAAAGGAGAATTCTACTCAGAAGAAGATGCTAAAAGAATACTCGGCTTGTAAAAGATGTATGAATTAAAATTCGATAAGAAAGCTACAGATTTTCTAAACAAGCTTCCCGGAGAGATAAAAGAAAGGATTTGGAATAAAATCCGGCAGTGTAAGGAAAATCCCTTTAGGTTCTTGGAGCATCTTGAAGACATGCCCGGCTTCAAATTGAGGGTAGGAGATTATAGAGTGATTATTGATGTTTACATAAACGCTAAAATCCTGCACATTTTAAAAATTGGTTATAGAAAAAATATTTATGAAAAATAATTTCTCACGAATGGCTATAGTTTAACACTTCTTTTCCTCTCTCATAAGTTTTAAATAGGTATTTCACTCTTTTTAACTATAATAAAAATGAGGAAAATACGATTATTTTTGCTTTTATTGGCCTTGATTGGCATTTTTCTAATTATTCCTCCTGCAAGCGCCGAGATTTTCCTTGAGCAACCTGCATCTATTTACAATTTAGGGGATGAAATCACTCTTTCAGCCACAGTAAGCGAATTGTCGGACAGTTATTTTGATATGCAGCTCGTCTGCGAGAACGGCAAAGTAACAATTACTCACGATATCCTCTCATCAACTATAGTCAAGAAAACTTTTCCGTTAACAAAGGCATTCATCAACGACCTTCTTGGGCAGTGTTATGTCATTGCTTCTTATTCAGACACTTCCTCCCAAAGCCAGGCGTTTGAGATAAGCAACAGGATTGATGCCTACCTTGAATTGGACAAGAAGGAATTCAACCCGAGCGAGGCTGTAGTTCTGAAGCTTGATGCAGTAAAAGCAACAGGAAAGCCCGTCCAGGGATTCGCAAGCATAACATTCTCAGAAGCTGGAATATCTCTGACAAAGAATGTAGTCGACGGCAAATTTGAAACGAATTTCAGCATTCCATTAAACATGCCCTCCGGCATTTACTCCATCAAGACCGAAGTCTATGAAAGAGATAAGCAAGGAGAAACTACAAACAAGGCCCTCCTTGAGAACAATCTCTTCGTGAAGCAGGAGCCGAGAGTGCTTGAGATATCAATTGAAAATCAGGAGGCAAAGCCCGGCGAAAACTACAAATTCAGGCTCCTCATCTACGATCAAATCAACCAGACAATGGATGTCCAAGCCCGCTACTCTTTATTTGATGGTGCTGACGAAAAGATAAGCGACAGGATTGTCTTTTCCAACGAAGATATAATTCTTGAGATTCCATTAAACGAAAGCCCTGGTTACAGGACGATAACTGCAAAATTAAGCGACTTTTCAGCAAAGAGGTACTTCTATGTTCCGGAAGTAGAAAAAGTAAGCTTTGAAATTATCAACACTACTCTAAAGGTGACAAACACCGGAAATATCCCTTACAGGAAGAATGTTGAAGTAGGAATTGGAGAGAACAAAGAAGTTTTAGAGATAAAACTTAATGTAGGAGAGTCTTCAACATTCAACCTCCAGGCGCCCGACGGAAGTTATGATGTTTCTGCAACGGACGGTGTTGAAACATTCTCCGCTTCGTCAGTTGCATTGACTGGAAGCGCCGTCAAAGTAGTGGACTTATCAAGAGGAACCTCTGTAGTATCGAGATATTCCCTAGTATGGCTGTTCATTCTTGGAGTTCTTGGATTATTCATCTTCGGGATTTCAAAGGGCCTTGGAAAGCAGAAATTCCTTGCTCATATGCCAAATTTATCTGCTCTTTTAAGAAGGAAGCACAAAGAATCTCCATCCCTTGAATCTTCTGTAAGTTCTGCATCTGCAAAAAGCTTGGGCTCTGACACGGGTATAAAATCTTCCCGTATTACGCCAAGGGAAGCAGAGCATTCGCTGGTTATCAAAGGCATCAAGGAGCTCTGCTCAATAGTTGCCGTAAAACTCAAAGACATGCAAAATCTCAGGAAAATAGATTACTGCAGAGAAACCCTCAACTCTGTAAACTCTGCAATAACCGGAAGCAAGGGAACGGTATACAGCGTCAACGATTTTATAATAGGAATTTTCGCTCCTTCAGTCACAAAGACATTCAGGAATGAGATAACCGGAATCAAAGCTGCACAGGAAATAATTTCCCTCCTTAAAGAGCACAATTCAAAATTCAGGGACAAAATAAGCTTTGGTGTAGGAGTCCATACCGGAGACTTAGTAGTTGAGATTGACAGGCAGACCAATAAGCTCAAGTTCACAAGCCTCGGAAACACCATCTCGCTGGCAAAGAAAACAGCAGAAGTAGCTGAGGCAGGAAATGAGCTGTTAATATCCCAGACAATGCATAAAAAGACATCCCCTGCCGTTAAAACAAGAAAGAAAGTCAAGGGAGATATGGATGTCTATGAGGTTACATCAATAGTTGACAGAGAAGAAAACGCCGAATTCATAAGCAGGTTCAAGGAGAGAAATGAGTACAGATGATAATTAGCCTAATTGTCATTAATTCTCTCAGTTATTAATTAACTCTAATGTTGCGTACAAATTAACTTATATGGCGCCAACCCATTAGCAAAATAAGGTTATCAATAGTTTAGAGCATTTGTCAAGATTATTAATAATCGTATTTAATTTTTACTAGCATAATTGGTGCTAAATCGTTATAATCGGGTTATTAGTAGATTCTTAATTATCTCGTCAATATCTCGATTCCATCTCTATGCTTCAGTTTATGTTCTTTCCCTACAGCCAGCTTTGTCCTCACATCAATTGCCTTGACAAAGTTCTTTCCAAAGTCAGTGTGCAGTTTATATGCAAAGTCAAGAGCTGTGCTGCCTCTCGGAATCAAGAAACAGTCCGGCAGTATATTTCCCTTGCTGTCTGCTAGTTTCTTAACGCCCGCAGGAAACACAGCAATATAATTCAACATATCAAAAACTGCATAATCCAAAACTTTCTGCACTCCGGTGCTTCCGTAAACATCAAGTATCTTTTCTTTAATAAACTTCAGGGCCTTATTTTGCTTGTCACTTAACTTGCTCTCATCTTTTACCTTAAAATAATTATCTCCGGGGATATAATCAATTATTCCTGCTTTAGCAGCTTCTCTTAAAGCCAGCTCGCTTTCGGCAGAGCACGGAATAATATTATAATCCGGAAATTCCCCGGCAATTTTATCAAAATTTTCCCTGGCTCTTAATGTATCAATCTTATTTCCAACTATAACCATCGGCTTTGTTAATTTTCTGAGCTGGCTTGCAAACTCAAACAGCTGCTCATCGCTCCATTTCGTAGGCTTTTCTGAATTGTACTCCTGTCCTAATTTTAACAGAACTTTCTTGACATCATCTTCAGTGACTTTCAATCCAGAGAATTGCTTTGCGACAGCTTGAGCGAAGTTCTGCTTCTGCATCTCGGCAGTTCTTGCAAAAACATGCCAGACCTTTTTTAATATTCCGACATACCATAAGTCAATTTCCTTCTCCAAAAAAGCAATGCTCTTCCCGGGATAATAATCCTCTACTGCTTTTCCCTCCTCATTAGTCTCCCCGGACAAATCTACTATTTGAATAAAAGCGTCTGCCTGCCTCAAATCATCAAGAAATTGGTTTCCTAATCCTTTTCCTTTTGAAGCATCCGGCACTAATCCTGCAACATCCATTAATTCAAACGGTACGAACCTCTGTCCATTAACGCAGTATCCTTCCCGCGGAGCGCACTTAACTTTAAACTCTTTGTCAATACAGTCAATCCTTACATAAGCCACGCCTCTGTTAGGTTTTATCGTTGCAAACGGATAATTTGCTATAAGTATGTCAGCGAGAGTCGCAGCTTTGAAAAACGTGCTCTTCCCCACATTCGGAGCGCCAACAAGGCCGATTAGCATATCCTAACTCTCCCATCAAAACTATAAAAAGATATGCACAACAATACCTTTAAATAATATTCTGGATTTATTGAGCAGTCAGTGTTTGTGAGTATTTGTAGATAAGAGTGAGTGATGTGAGCCTGTAGTTCAGCCCGGTTAGAACGCCGGTCTTATACGACGTTGATTTCCTTCGCTGATGCAAATCAATGCAAATTTGAAGGCAATTAATGCTTCACAGCATTCGTGCTAAGAAAGCCGGAAGTCCGCAGTTCAAATCTGCGCAGGCTCATTCACTCCCTTATTAGCAATCAGCAGATTTGAATAGGTTGCAGGACAGCCTAGAGACCCGCTGGTGGTCTGTAGGTTCAAATCTGCGCAGGCTCATCCCTCATTCTTTTCGCCTGCTTGATCTGAATATCTCCGATACAGTCCAAATTTAGCAGGAAGATTTAAAGAATCAACCAATAATGCAAATCCTCTTAATGGGTAGGTTGAACCTGCTATAAATGTTGTACCTGACTAACGATGGAACTATTTCCAATAGCTATATTGTTTTTATGCTGCTATAATAATTATTCATCGGAGATACTGCATCTTAAAAAACATTTAAAAAGGCAGAGTCATAACATTTATCATGGCAAAAGGTGGTGATAATAAAAAGCATAGAGTCAGCGAGGCTCTTGCCATTGTTGCTTTGATTCTCAATATAATAATTATTCCGGGCCTTGGCACTTTAATAGGCAGAAGAACAAGGGAGGGAATATGGCAGTTAGTTATGTCGTTGGGAGGACTGATTATAGGAATGTTTATTGTGCTTGTTTCAATGGGAGCGGAAATGATTGCCCTCATGTTTCTAGGATTTGCTGTAATGTTCATTCTTCCGATAGCAGCATGGATATGGGGGATAATAAGCGGAATTAAACTGATAAAGGAGTCTGAAAAATGAATGAGAAAGGATATTCAATAGAGCCATTAAATATGATAATGGCACTTGTTGCTATGCTGGGCGCAGTACTAATCTTAATTGGCAGGGGAGATTATGGTTTAATAGCTTTAATAATAGCAACTTTATTTGAAGCTATGGGAAGAGTAATCAAATGATAGATATTACTAACTTGCTCTTTGGATTGGTAATAATAATATTAAATTTAATTCCGTTTTTCACTAACCAAAAATATTTTAAAATAACCATACCACTATCTTTATTATTGGGGGCAATTAAAGTATTGTTTTTGAACTAAAAAATGGCGAAAAAAGCAAAAAGCAGAAAGGGCATTGACAGGGAAATAAAAAGAATTGAAAATAATATTAATGAAGTTCTCAACGACGACAGCAAGCTCTTTGCTTTCATAGCTACTTTTTTCAGCCTTGCCGGATTTGTCATTGCATTGCTCGCCAGAAGGAGCGACCGCTACGTGATGTTCTACGCAAAGCAGTCCCTGCTGGTATTTGTAGTATACTTAATTTCATCAATAGCAGTATCCCTCCCCGGATTCGGATGGATTATCGGCCCGCTCATTTACATAGCAGCCGTGCTTCTTTGGATATTGAGCTGGTTCTACGCAATAGGCGGTGAATTCAGGGAAGTGCCAATTGTTGGAAAATATGTTAAGTACCTGAGGTTTTGATGATTGTTTTTTATTATAGTAATTGTTAAATAGGCTTCTTGTCTGCTATTCTTTATGCATTCGCTTGAAAGGTTGGTCTGCTCCGCACTTCTTCTTGGCAGTTTAGCTTTTTCCTCCGCTTCCGCTCAGGAAGAGCCGGCCGGAAAACCAACTGATAAGACGGCAGAACCCGCAGTCATTATGCGTGATGATTCTAAGCTTACGGAAGCTGTCGCTTATTATATGCCCAAGCTTGAGACTAAGAAGTATTTTGAGACTTCAGAGAAAGGCGTTAAAGTCAAGGAATTAGAATATCTCGGCGATAGTCGCGGTATTACAACTATTGGCGCTGATATTGACAATAACGGTGAAAGCATGAGTGTCAGTATTATTCATGATTATCCATATTTAGATGAAGAAAGGATTAGAACAATTATTGCTAAAAAAAATGAAGGCTTTTCCTGGTATTCTCAATCCAGAGATGGAGAGGTATATTATGAAAGCTTTTCGCCATTGAGAGGTTCAAGTACTATAACTATTGATAAAAATAATTCTGATTCTTACTCTAAAGAGAGGGCAAATGTTTCTAAATGGGCTAAAATTTTAGAATTTGACAAATGGATAGCTAAAACTGAGTGGAGAAATGCTCTGCCTTTTATTCAAGCCCTGCCATCAACTATTGATTCTTCTCATTATGTTATTACTGATAATAACAGACCGGGAGTTTTCCCTTCTCTCGGGAATTTTTCTGCAAATTTATCAGCAGATCTTAATGATTCTGTGTATAGACTTCACTTTTTTTCTCAAGCTGTCTTTAGTGACCAGAATAATTCTTTAATTGTTGATTGGAAAATGAGAAGAAAAGATTTAGACAAAGACATTAAATTCACTATTTGGATGCACGACGACGACAGAGATGGCAACCTTGACAATTTTTGGCTTGGCGAAGGTAGGGATGAACAATTCACAGAGGATTCCGGAGGCGTTACTTATAAAGGTCATCCTTTAGCCAAGTATAGTCCTAGCAACTTAAGAGAATTATTTGCTGACGTCAGCAAGAAATGGGATTCTTTTAGAAGAGTATTCATTGATAAAATAAGTCCTTATGAAATAGCAAAGGAAGAGCTAAAGCCTGAAAAAGAAAAATAATTTTATCTAAAGTCATCCTTGGTTTCATCATTATAGCTAAGGACATTAATATTAGCTCAAAACATAAATAACTTTTATTAGTCAATCGGCGATAAAAATAAAATTATCTTCGGTAAACATCTCAATAAGGATTAATTTTGATTTTTTGATATAATTCTATCGTCTATTAATGGTGAAAAACTTATGTCCTTTACTATAGGTTTAAAAAATTCATAAAATTTTTAAGACTTTAACAACAAAGAACCAATATGTTAAGGTTTAAAAATCTCTTTTCTCTATTTATTTCTAGATGCCCCCATAGTCTAGAGGCCAAGGACTCCGGCCTTTCGATGATCAGAACCTCAAAAAGGTTCCGATATCTCCAGCAGGAGGACAGAAGAAAGCCGGTAACCCGGGTTCGAATCGGACAGAGAAGCGTCCACCTTTGAACTTTGAATCCGAGCGTTCTCATTTAGGTAAAATAAATTTATTAAGAATGAGGATGCGAGCAGGTGGGGGCGTGAACCTATCAATGTATCTTGCAGTGGTATGAATTTATTTCTTAGACATTTCCCACATTCTGTTGAATATTTCTCTGAATGTCACTATGAATATCTGATCTTTGATTAAAAAGGCTCGGGGAATCTTTTCCTTTTTGCTGGTATTTTGAATAACAATAAAGTTCTCATAAACTCCGAATTCTCCTTCATTCTTGATGTCTAAAAGCCTATAATTAAAATATCCTAGTTTTTTACGAACTTCTCCTGCAGAACGAGCATCTTTTGGCAGAATCATGTTTAACATTACTCTTTTCTTGCTCTTAATCTTATGATGTTCTAAGTAGAATGGCTCTAGAGCTTTCCAAGATTCAACAATTCCAGCATAATAAAAAGCTTCAGACTTCGGAATAAGTAAATCATTTATCTCAAGCCACATAGCCTTAATACCATTAACCCCCTCAAAATATTTGTAATCAGCAATAGTCTCTTTAGTTTTAGGAGACTCTCGTAAAGTAGACATAGCTTTCTCAAGAATTTTTTCTTGACTTTTCAGTTCATCCCTCTTCTTTTGATACAAAAGACTAAGGCTTTCGGGGCTGTTAGCAGAGAATATCTTAACGTTATTAGCAATTTTGTAAGTCACTAAACCTTTCTTTATAAGAGAATCAAGCTGACGATAAACATGAGAATTAGGGATATCAAGATTATTACAAAGCTTTCCAGTTCTAGATTCGCCAATCTTAAGCAACTCTAGATAAATCTGGGCTTCGGGAATTGTCAATCCTAAAGCTTCCAAGTAATTAACTATTTCCATATTACTACAACATTAAGTGGTAGCTATTATTTAAATACATACTATAATTATAGTAATTATTAAGGAGTAATAAAATGACTAATAAAGGTTTAACTGATTTTGGGAATGAACCAGCTTACTTAGCCAATGGCTTAGAAAGTTGGCTTAAAGCTTGTGATTTTCAAGCGGAGCAAGGTACTGATCCTTTAAGGATTTTACCAAAATACGAATTGTTCGAATCTGGTATGCATGGTTATTATCATCATGAACCTAAAGATATTAGTTTTACAGACTATCAACTAAAAAAAGAAGGCGTTTTACCAGCAAATGTTGAATTACCTAAAGAAAGACTAATAAAAAGAATTACACAAACCTATTATATGCCTCAACCCGAGGTAGTATCTGGGATCGAAGTTCATCCAGACTTTAGAAGGATTTTTACTACTGGTTTTTCTGATGAAGATATAGAGAGAGCTGGAGCATCTTTTGCGGTAGGAAATTCTTTAAATGAGTGTTTAGAAACTCTAGCTAAATATGAGGCTCCGATTTATCCTCACATGTTAATTTGGAGATATAGAGATTACGAACTACATAGAAGACAAGTTGGAGATAAAGAGTTTGAGAAATTAATACCTGCTTTATCTGCTCACCAAGATTATGTTCGATCATTTAGAAGAGAAGAATTCGACCCTGATAAAAAAGATAGCGATGAAGTCATCGCTGAAAGAAAGGAACTTGAAGATAAAATGAGCACCACTAGAAAAGATTGGTGGACAGAATTTTGTTCAATAGTTGAAAAATCTAGATCTTAGCAAAACTATAAATACTTGTGTGCGTTTTTATTATTAGAATTATAGATAGTTGCATTAATCGGTATAAAGATTAGAAAGATTAATTAAGGTAGAATTCTTCTATTTCATATGAAAAAAGAGGATGGTAGAAAAATACCAAGACAAGCTCTTGAATATATGAGGTTGCAATCAATAAAATTGTACAAACAAGGAAAAAAGATAAGTGAAATATCTGAATTTTTTGGAGTTACTATTGATGCCGTTTATAAGTGGATTAGGAAGTATAAACAAAATGGAAAAGATAGTTTGAGAATGAAGAAGGCGAAAGGTGCCGAGCCAAAGATAACAAAAAATGAGGCAAAAAGATTAATAAAATTAATAGAAAAGTCTGCAATTAATTATGGTTTTGAAATACCATTATGGGATTGTAAAAAAATAAAGCAGGTGATAAAAAGTAAATTTGGAAAAGATATTCATTTCTCAAATGTTTGGAGAATGCTGGTAAAGTTGGGATTTTCTCCGCAAAAGCCGGAGAAAATGGCATTAGAAAGAAACCAGAGAAAAGTAAACAAGTGGATTAGAGAAGTATGGCCAGACATTGAAGAACAGCGACGGAGATGGCAGGCAATGCTTTACTTTCAGGATGAATCAAGCGTTTCTCTTGTTCCGGTATTAGGAACAACATGGGCTAAGAAAGGAGAAACGCCAAAACTAAAAGTTACTGGAAACAGGGGTAGCATTGCGGTTTCATCCGCAATAAGCCCTGCTGGAAGAATGATTTTTAGGATTGAAAAGAAAAATGTTAACTCAAAAACATTTATTGATTTTCTGAGGCAAATAATGAAAAACCATAGATGGAGAAAAATAATTGTTATAACAGACAATGCTCCATCTCACACTGCCAAAGCAGTGAGAGACTTTATTGAAGAAAACAAAAGTAAAATAGCAGTTTATTATCTTCCAACTTATTCTCCAGATTTAAACCCTGATGAAGAAGTCTGGAATTACCTTAAAAACGTAAAACTTAAAGCTCATCAAGCAAGAAACAAGAAAGAATTTACGCCGCTTGTAAGATCTAAAATGCAAAGCATCCAAAGAAAACCTAACGTGATAAAGTCTTTTTTTATTGGCAGTTTATTATACTAATCATCGCAATTATCTATAAATAAATAAGGGCGTTTGAGAAATTCTTTTAGTTCGGTGGGGGCGTATTGGAGCTGTAAAGCTCCACCGTGATTCGGACAGAGAAGCGTCCACCTTTGAACTTTGAATCCGAGCGTTCTCATTTAGGTAAAAT
>JAGVWS010000016.1 GCA_018304165.1 Candidatus Pacearchaeota archaeon | reverse complement strand
GAATTTGAGAAAATGTTCAAAGTTAAGGTAAAGAAAGTAAATGTGCTTGCCAAAGGAAATGAAAAACGCGCTTATATAACCTTAAAGAAGGAGTTCAAGGCAATTGATATTGCAACTAAACTCGGGATGATATAAACATGATGATAAAAATAAATTAATATGGGAAAACGAATAATACAAAGGGCAAGAGGCCATGGAGGGCCTGTATATAGAGTAAGGAAGAAAGCTTTTGTATATGAGATAAGATACCCTAACATTAAAGGATTTAGCGGAGAATCAGAGATAATTGAATTAGTGCACTCAAGAGCTCACAGCGCGCCGTTAGCGAGAATGAGAATACACCTGAAGGAAGGAGAAAATAAAGGAGGAACAATCATGTTCTACGCTCCCGCGTTTGAAGGAGCGTTTGTAGGGCAGAAAATAGCATTCAATATTGAAGGAAGGAAGAGCGCAGGAGATATTGTAAGGGCTGAAAACATGGAGATGGGAGATAAAGTATACAATATTGAAAGAATTCCCGGGGACGGGGGTAAGATAATGAGGTCTGCGGGGACAAGTGCAGTTGTGTCAAGAAAGAGCAAGTCAGAAATTTTTATTAAAACTCCGTCTAAAAAAGAAATTGCCATTAATCCGGAATGCCTTGCCCAAATAGGAATTATAGCTGGAGGCGGAAGAAAGGAGAAGCCAGTAATGAAGGCAGGAAAGATGTATCATATTAAAAAAACAAGAAGCAAATTATGGCCGAGAACGAGCGCAGTAAAGATGAATGCGCTTGACCATCCATTCGGATCCGGAAGAGGAAAGAGAATCAAGAGCAAGATTGCGAAGAGAAATGCTCCTCCGGGAGCAAAAGTTGGGCATATAAGGCCAAGAAGGACGGGGAGAAAGAAAAGATAAAAATGACAGAGTATAAAATAGCTGCCGATAATAAAAATGACAATAATAAATATAGCCAATAAATTAAATGAGAAGCGGGAAAATAATTGAAAATGGTAATAATAAAAATAGCTAATAAAATGAAGAAGATGAATAATTGAAAATGGTAATAATAAATATAGCTAATAAAATGAAGAAGATGAATAATTGAAAATGGTAATAATAAATATAGCTAATAAAATGAAGAAGATGAATAATTGAAAATGACTGAAAAAGAAATGCACAGTGCTGCCGGCGGAGAACTATCCAAGAAAGAATTTGTATACAGAGGAAAGCCCCTGAGCGAGCTAAAGAAGCTTGATGTCAGAGAATTCGCAAAATACCTGCCGTCAAGGGAAAGAAGGAGTGTCCTGAGGCATTTTGATGTTGTTGAGAGATTCATAAAGAAATGCACTGAAAATGACAGCAAGGGAAAGCAGATAAAGACTCATTTAAGAGATATGGTCATAGTTCCCCAGATGGTAGGATCTGCTGTAAAAATCCATAATGGAAGAGAATTCGTGAACGTAAAAATAATGGCTGAAATGCTTGGTCATAGATTAGGAGAGTTTTCGGTGACGAGAAAGAGAGTTACGCATGGAGCAGCAGGAATAGGGGCAACAAAAAGCTCTGCATCAAGGTCGGTGAAATAGTGAAGCAATAAATAAGAAAGATAAAACAAGCTATAAAAAATAAAATAATAAAAACAAAACAAGCTATAAAAAATAAAATAATAAAAACAAAACGAATATGGAAAACCTGAACAAGCAGCAAGGGGAAAAGAAAAGGAAAATGGAAACAAAAACTGACAGCAAGAGCCATGCACATCAAACACCGATTAAGAAAGAAGAAAGAGCTGAGACAAAGGCTGAAGAAAATGTAGAAGAGACAAAAACAGAAGCAGACAAGGAAGAAACAAAAACAGAAGCAGGCAAGGAAGAAACAAAAACGGGGCAGAAACCGGAAGAGAAGAAGAAAGCAGAGCAGAAAAAAGTTAAGAAAGAACTTGCTTTCATAAAAATGTCCGGACTGCCAATATCAACAAAGCATTCAATAGCATTATGCAGGTTCATAAAGGGAAAGACTATTGAGAGAGCGCTTGAAGAAATGGAGAAAGTAGCAGGAGGAAAATTAGCAGTCAGGATGAAAGGAGAGATACCTCACAGGCACGGAATCGGAATGATGTCCGGAAGATATCCAATAAACGCTGCAAAAATCTTCGTCAAAGTTCTCAAATCCCTTGAAGGGAACGCAAGCGTCAGCGGAATTAATGAGCCTGTAATAACTCTGGCTTCAGCATCATGGGGCTCAAGGCCGATGAAGAAGGGAGGAATGAAGTTTAAAAGAACTTATTTGTACATAGAAGCGAGAGAAGGAAGAGGGAAGAACATAAACAAAAAAGATTTAGAAAACAAAGGAGAAAACAAAAAAGAATAACATGGAAGAACGCAAATTCGTTGATTTCAAGAAAGGAGAATACAGAGTCAAGGAATTCATAAAGGAAAGCCTCGGGAGGGGAAAGGCAAGCAAGGTGATAATGGAATACACACCAGTCGGAGAAAAGGTAGTCGTGTTTACAAACAAGCCCGGCTACATTATCGGAAAGCAGGGGGCAAAGATAAATGAACTGACTGTCAGACTCAAGAAAAACTTTAAGCTTGAAAATCCCCATATAGAAATAGCTGAAATCCCGAATCCTGATCTGGACGCCCAAACCGTGGCTGATGAAATAGCATTAGCATTGGAAAGGTTCGGAAATGTCAGGTTTAAGGCTATAACTTATAAATACCTGCAAAGGGTAATGAGCTCTAAAGCGCAGGGAGTTGAGATAAGAGTTTCCGGAAAACTGCCCGGAGAAAGGGCAAAGACATGGAGATTTTCGCAGGGGTATTTAAAGAAAACCGGAGAGTCATCAAGAGTTGTTGACAGAGCAAAGGCAGTCGCCCAGACAAAGAGCGGGATAATAGGAGTAAAGGTAAGCATACTTCCTCCAGACGCCCCGATTCACGACCAGATAATAATTGATGATAATATGAAGAATAAGATAAAGCAAAATTTATCAGACTTGGATGTTAAGAATGAGGAAATTTCAAGGAAAGAATCTGAGAAAAAGGCGAAAAAGGAAACCCAAAAGAAAGATAAAAAGGAAAAGGAAACCCAAAAGAAAAGCAAAGCAAAACGTGGCTTAGATGAAGATGGCAATGATAAAAATAGTTAATAAATTAAATGAGAGGCAGGAAAATAACTGAAAATGGTAATAATAAATATAGTTGCTGATAAACTAAAAGAAGCAAATGATAACTGAAAATGATAAATAACATTGCCAAATTAAATGAGAGGCAGGAAAATAACTGAAAATGGCAAAGATAGTTGCTAGTAATAAGAAAGGAGCAAACAATAATTGAAGATGGCAAACAAATTAAATGATAGGCAAGCAAATAATTGAAGATGGCAAAGATAGTTGCTAGTAATAAGAAAGGAGCAAACAATAATTGAAGATGGCAGTATTAAAGAATAAAGATATACTGAAGATGTCAAAAGAAGACAGAAGCTCAAAGCTTGAAGAGCTTGGGATGGAGTTAATAAAGAAGAATGTCCAGGCTAATAAGTCCGGAAAAATAAAGGCGAAGGAGATTAAAAAGGCAATAGCCAGGATACTTACATTAAATAGCATAACATCAGGGAAGGTTGCAAAATAATATTTATGAATATGATAATAATAAAGATAGTTGCTAAATAAAAGTTGCTAAATAAATTTAGCTAATAATAAAAAAACAAGACAATATTACGCACATAATAATACTCACAAATAAATAATGAAAGATATACAAGAGCAGAACATATTACGCACATAATAATACTCACAGATAAATAACATGGATATATGTCCAAAATGCGGCCTGCCAAAGCAGGCATGTGTTTGTGAAGAGATTGCGAAGAGCGAGCAGAGGATAAGCATTGAAGCAGTGAAGAGAAGATTCGGAAAGTACACCACTATAATCAGTGGCTTTGAACCAAGCGCGAATATGAGGGATATCGCAAAGGAGCTTAAAAACAAGCTCGCGTGCGGAGGAACAGTGAAGGAAGGCGCTATAGAACTGCAGGGAAACCACCTCAACAAGGTGAGGCAAGCCCTTATGGAGATGGGATTTCCGGAAAGCTCGATAATCTCTTAAATACCGCAAACAAAGGACGGGGAAAATGAAACAAGAACAAAAGAAAGAGAAAGAAATACGTGCTAGAAAAGAACCGGCAGAGGCAGCTGTGCTTACAAGGGGAAGGACTTTCCGGGGATTTGTAAAGAAAAAATTCCATAAGAGAATAGTAGTGGAATTTGAAAGGCCCGTTTATATAAGAAAGTATGACCGTTACCTGAAAGAAAAGACGAGGCTTCATGCAAGGCTTCCTGATGAAATGGCTGACAAGATAAGCATTGGCGACTTTGTTGAAGTAAGAGAATGCAGGCCATTGAGCAAGATAATACATTTCATGTTTGTTAAGAAAATAAAAGAAGCAGAAGAGAAAATAACAAAGAGAGAAGAGGAAAAGGAAAAATGAAGCCATTATCTGCAAGAGTCACAAGAGGAATGAATATAGGGAGCACAATAGCAGCAGCAGATAACAGCGGAGCGAGAATAGTAAGGATTGTTTCAGTCAAGCACGGAAAAACAAGGAAGGGAAGGCAGCAGTTTGTAAAAGTAGGAGACATGGTGAAAGTCAGCGTCAGAGTGGGTGATCCCAAAATGAAGGGAGAAGTCTTTGATGCGATAGTGATAAGGCAGAGAAAGTCATATAGGAGGCTGAGCGGGGAAAGAGTGTGCTTTACTGACAATGCTGTCGCGCTCTTAAAGGATGAGAAAGGAAATCCCAAAGGAACGCAGATTAAGGGTCCTGTTGCAAGGGAAATAATGGAAAGATGGAAGGAGGTTGCAAAGATAGCGCAGTTTGTGCTTTAATGCATTTGCGCTATCTTGAATGATAAAATGGCAACATTAAACAGAGACCCAAGTAAGGAAGGATTAGAAAAATGAGAGCACAAACAGAGATTGCTCTTGATTACGCTGATGCAAAATGAAACAAAAATTTTCAATGGCGTGGAATTCGAGCAGGCAGGTAAGAAAGCAGAGGAAGTTCAGGGCGAGAGCGCCACTGCATATAAGGCATAAATTAATGTCAGCAAAATTGAGCAAGGAGCTCAGGAAGAAACATAATATAAAATCACTTCCAATAAGAAATGGAGATGAAATTAAAGTAATGAAAGGAAAATTCAGGAGAAAGTCAGGAAGAGTAAACAAGGTGAACTTAAAGAAGCTGAAGGTGGCTGTAGAAAAGCTCCAGATTCAAAAGAAAGACGGAACAAAAGTTGATGTATGGTTCCGGCCGTCAAATCTCCTGATAACCGACCTGAACATGGACGATAAAAAGAGAATAAAATTCACAGAAATCAAATCAACCGGCAAGGAGGAAAGAAAGAATGTACCTTAAAAGAGCCAAAAGCCCGAGAACATGGCCCATAAAGAGAAAGGGCACCAAGTATGTAGCTGTGCCTTCGCACAATATCAGCAGAGGACTGCCCCTGCTGATAATTCTTAGGGATTATCTAAAGCTTGGAAGCACGAGGAGAGAAATTAAAAAAGCCCTTGCCCTTGGAGCCGTATATGTAAACGGTAAGCAGATAAAAGAAGACAAATATGGGCTGACCCTCAATGATGTCATAACACTTAGATCAGGAAATAATTATGAAGAGTCATACAGGCTGACTTACTCTGACAATAGAAAGTTCTCCCTTGACAAGATAAGCCGGGAAGAATCAAATGAAAAAACATCAAAAGTTGTTGGAAAGAAAATACTGAAAGGCCGCAAGATCCAGATATCTCTTCTTGACGGAAGAACAATGATTTCCAAGCCGGATATTAAGATAGGAAGTTCGGTGCTTATTGACTTAAAGAGCAAAAAAGTAAAGAAAGTAATCCCTCTCCAGAAGAACTCTGAAATAATCGTAATATCCGGGAAGCATATAGGAAAGAAAGGAAAGGTTGAAGAAGTGCTTGATGAAGGAGTTGTAAGAGTAGCATTCGGAAGTAAGAAAATAGGGCTTAAATTAGAGAGCATTATGGCCCTGAAATAGAGAAGATTAATATGAAAAACAAAAGTATAGCTAATAAAAATAAGAAAGGAGCAAACAATAATTGAAAATGACTAAGACACCTGCTAAATTAAATGATGAGCAAACAATAATTGAAAATGATAATAATAAATATAGTTGCTAAATCATAATTGAAAATGGAAAACAAAATGAAGGAAATAAAAATGGATAAGATTGTTTTGTCAGCCGGGGCTACAGGAGACAACCTTGATAAAGCTTTCAGGCTTCTCGAAAGAATTTCCGGAAGAAAGCCCATTAAGACAATGTCAATGAAGAGAATTCCTTCATGGGAAGTGAGGCCTAAACTGGAAGTTGGATGCAAAGTTACTTTGAGGAAGGAAGATGCTGAGAAGCTTCTTAAGAGGCTCCTGGCTGCAGTAGAAAATCACCTAAAGAAAAAACAAATAGCAAGAAATCACTTTTCATTCGGAATCAAGGAATATATAGAAATACCGGATATGGAATACCAGAGGGATATAGGGATTATTGGCTTCAATGTAACTGTGGACTTCATTAAGATGGGTGCCAGAACCAAGAGAAAAAAGATAAAACGTGGCAGCCTGCCGGAAAAACAGGGAGTTTCCGAAGGGGAAATAGAAGAATTCATGATAAAAAAATATGGAGTTGAAATAATATGATAAATAGAGCTTTCTTAAAAAGAAACCTCGGAAAGAAGGAAAAGGGAAGAGTTGCTGAATTAAATTATAAACAAATGGATAATTGAAAATGGAAATGATAGTTACTAATAATAAGAAAGGAGCAAACAATAACTGAAGATGAGCGCAAGCAACTGGCAGAAGATGTTAAAGCAGCTGAAGGGCAAGCAGGAAGTGGCTGATAAATACATAAAGTTCAACAAGCCGAGAGAGCGCAAATTTGGAATAGCCTCAAGAAAGTGCGAGCTGTGCGGGAGGTTTGGAGCGCACATATCAAGCTATAATCTTAATTTGTGCAGGCAATGCTTCAGGGAGGTTGCGGAGAAGATAGGGTTCCGCAAATACAGCTGAAATAAACTAAATAACCAAAACAAAAAATACAAATGCAAATTCAAAATAAATCACAGGAGGATGCAGCTTAAAAATAAATAGAAAATAACTGATAATGCATAAACCGCACGATGGGGCTGAGTTAAGCTATCAAGGCTGCGCTGAATCAAGCTAATGAAGCTAAGCAGCGTGGATAAATTAAGCTTACTATAACCTCATCATGTAATTAAGCGTCGGGTTTAACATTATCAATATTATTAAACAAAAGCTGAACAAACAATCAAAATAGCGGGAGGCAATTAAATTTAGCCGATAATAATCAACATGACAATCAAATTAAATTTAACAAATAATAATCAACATGACAATCACAACATGACAATCAAATTAAATTTAACAAATAATAATCAACATGACAATCAAATTAAATTTAACAAATAATAATCAACATGACAATCAAATTAAATTTAGCTAACAATAATTAATATGGCACATGATATAATATCAGATGCGCTGAACAACATAATGAACGCCAAGAGAGCAAGAAAGAAGTCCGCCGTAGCAAGGACTTACTCAAAGGTCCTTATTGAAATTCTCAAGATAGCCAAGGAAGAGGGGTACATAGAAGATTTCAAGATAAATGAAAAAGAAAAAAACATCAGGATAAATTTCAGCAGGCTTATTGAGTGCAAGGCGATAAAGCCGAGATTCTTTGCCTCTGTTGAAGGCATTGAAGCTTATGTAAGGAGATTCCTTCCTGCGAGGGATCTTGGGGTAATTATAATATCTACAAATAAGGGATTGATGACT
Organism: Candidatus Pacearchaeota archaeon; assembly: GCA_018304165.1. Classification (GTDB taxonomy): domain Archaea; phylum Nanobdellota; class Nanobdellia; order Pacearchaeales; family GW2011-AR1; genus JAGVWS01. Next base: position 11,928 of record JAGVWS010000016.1, on the reverse strand, counting down.
CACAAAGAGGCTATTGAAAAAAATACTGGAGGAGCTCTGGTAGCCTACTTCTATTAATGGGAGCTTTCTTGGAAAGAAACCTCGGAAAGAAGGAAGATGAGAGAGCTTTCTTGGAAAGAAACCTCGGAAAGAAGGAAAATAAAGATACTCAAAAAGAAAATGGCTGAAAAACATAAAAAACTGATTGAAGAAATAGAACTGCCTCAGGGAATAAGCGCAGAAGCAAGCAGAGATTTCTTTATTTTAAGAAATGGCTCCAAAGAAATAAAGAAAAGGTTCACCGGGGCTTTTATTGAAAGCAAGGATGGAAAAATAATCATGTCAACTAACAGGGCTACAAAAAGGGAAAGAAAGGTCATGAAAACATATGCCGCACACATTAAGAATATAATCAATGGGCTGAACAAAGATTTTGTTTATAAGCTCAAAATATGCTCAGTCCATTTTCCAATGACTGTGAGCGTTGACAAGAATTCTCATGAGATTATTATAAAAAACTTTCTTGGCGAGAAAAGAGAACGAAGAGCAAAGATACTTCCAAACACAAATGTTGAAGTCAATGGAGCGGATATAATAGTGTCTTCGTTTGACATAGAAAATGCGGGACAGACTGCAGCAAATATTGAGAAAGCAACTAAAATAAGGTACAGGGACAGGAGAATTTTTCAGGACGGGATATTCATGACTGAAAAAGCAGGAGAGAAAATATAATGGTATTAAGAAAGGACTGGCACAAATTCCACAAGCTTGGAAAGAAAGTAAAGGCAAAGAGAAAGTGGAGAAGAGCAAGAGGCAGGCATAACAAAATAAGAGAAAGCAAGAGAGGACATCCATTAAAGCCCAAAATAGGATACAAGGTTTCAGAATACAGCAGGCCTGTTACGATAGAGAATATAAGACAGCTGTTAATGCTCAGGAAAGAAGAGCATGCAGTAATAGCAGGCAATGTAGGAGAAAGGAAAAGAAAGGAAATAATGGAAAGGGCAAAGTCAATGCAACTAAATATATCAAACCCCAGAAAATCAGGAATTGGAGAGAAAAATGAATCTGCGTAAGAAGAAAGCATTAGCAGCAAGAACGCTTGGAGTTGGAAAGGGAAGGATAAAATTTGCAGAAGGAAGGCTTGAGGAAATAAAGGAAGCAATAACATCACAGGACATGATCAGCCTGGCAAAGAAAGGGGCAATAGAAATCAGGGCGATAAAAGGAAGGATGAAGAAAGAAAAGAGAAGAACCAAGAGAGGATTTGGAAAGACAAAGAAAAAGGTAAAGAAAGAAAAGCAGGACTACGTCAGGAGAACCAGAAAGCTCAGGGCATATCTTAATAACCTTAAGATGAAGGGAGAGATAAGCATTGCAGAATACAAGAATTTAAGGAATGAAATTAAGTCATCAAAGTTCAAGAGCAAGGAGCATCTTAAAGAGCAGATAAATGAAGCAAAGAGGATGGAAAAATGAAAGTAATACCAAAGAGAAGAATAATGGAAGGAAAGACTGATTACACAGCAAGAAAGCTCTTTCTTAAGGCAGGAAAGCCCAGAGTGGTATTCAGAAAAACAAACAAGTATATAACTGGGCAGGTTACCGCAAGCAGCGGAGCACAGGACAGGATTGTTGCTTCTGTAAATTCAAAGGAGCTCTTAAATCACGGCTGGCCGAAGGAGTGGAGCGGAAGCCTGAAGAGCATGCCTGCTTCTTACCTTAGCGGATATGTCCTCGGAAGCAGGGCTTTAACTTGCGGTATTGACAGCGCCATTTTAGATATAGGACTCAACAGAAACGTTCCAAAGTCAAGAATATATGCTTTCGTGAAGGGAGCTATTGAAGCAGGCCTGAAGATTCCATGTTCAGAAAAAGTGCTTCCTGAAAAAAGCAGGATAGAAGGAATGCATATGAAGAAAGACATTAAAAATGTTATTGACAAAGTAAATGCAAAGTTTAAGGGAAAAAAATAACAATGACGCTTGCTAAATTAAATGACAGGCAAGCAAATAATTGAAAATGGCAGTATTAAAGATAGTTGTTAAATTAAATAATGAGCAAATTCATAATTGAAAATGGAAAACAAATTAAATAATGAGCAAATTCATAATTGAAAATGGTAAAAGAAGAAAAAACTGATTCAGCTGAAAAAAAGAAGGAAATAAATAATGGAGCTGAAGAAGCAGCAGAAGCTCCAAGAGAAACAGGGGTTAAAAGACGGGAGAGGCCGGCGGCACCTACTAGGGAAGAGGTAATATCTAAGTGGAATCCAAAAACAAAGATTGGAAAGCTTGTCAAGTCAGGAGAGGTAAGGGATATTGATTATATATCTGAAAAATACAAGATTTTAGAGCCGGAAATAATTGACACCCTTCTTGACTTAAAGAGCGACTTGCTGCTGGTTGGGCAGGCCAAGGGAAAATTCGGAGGCGGAAAGAGAACCTGGAGAAAACAGACTCAGAAAAAAACAGCAGAAGGAAATGTTCCTACTTTCTCAATAATGGCCATAGTAGGTGATGAAAATGGAAGGGTTGGAATAGGAAAGGGAAGAGCAAAGGAGACTGTTCCTGCAAAAGAAAAGGCAGTAAGAAATGCCAAGCTTGGTTTAACTAAAATAACAAGGGGATGCGGAAGCTTTGACTGCTCATGCGGACTGCCCCACAGCATTCCTGCAAGAGTTGAAGGAAAGTGCGGAAGCATCAGAATAATTTTAATGCCGGCTCCGCAGGGAACGGGATTAGTAGCGGGAGACGAGCTCAAGAAATTGCTAAGGCTGACAGGGATAAAGGACATATACAGCAAAACTTTCGGAAAGACAAAGACTACAATGAATCTCGCCAAAGCGTGCCTTGATGCTTTAAAGAAAACAAGCAAAATACAGATGCAGGAATAAATAGAAAGTGATAAAATAACATGAAGAGAAATTACTATAACATTTATATTGCAGCAACGGGAGGAAAAATAAAATAGCTGAAAAATAATTAATGATAAAATCCTGCGGCTGATAGCAGCAGAGCAAGTTCAAGCTGCTATAACTAAACGATGAAGGTTTAACATTATTAGTATGGTTTTACATTACTTGCATTAATTAAAAATTATCAAAATAAAGCTAACTGATTAGCAATGTTTTACGGTTAATCAAAATAAAATCAATATTTATTAATTATCAAAATAAAGCTAAATAAAAAACAACATGACAATAGCAATTATAAGAATAACAGGGCAGGTAGGGCTTGATGCTGACATAAAGGAAACTCTATTCAGGATGAGGCTAAGGAATAAGTACAATTGCATAATAATAAATGATGATCAGGAAAACAAAAAAATCCTTCAGAAAATAAGGAATTTTACTGCTTATGGAAAGATAAGCGAGGATACCCTGAAAAAATTGGTTGAAGCAAGGGCGGAACCAATAGGCGGAAAGAAAATTGATGCTGATAAGGTAGTGAAAGAGATAAAATCAGGAAAGATAAGCTCAATAAAGCCTTACTTCAGGCTTCATCCTCCAAGGGGAGGAATAAAATCAAAACTGCACTTTCCAAAAGGAATCTTAGGGGATAATGGCGATAAGATAAATAAATTAATTGAGAGAATGTTGTAAATAAATTATAGGAGGAAAATAGCTGAAAAATAATAAAAATAAATTAATAATGCATAAACCGCACGATGAGGATGAGTTAAGCTATAAATGCTGAGCTGAATCAAGCTAATGAAGCTAAGCCGTGTTGGTAAATTAAGCTTACCATAACCCCCATTATGTAACTAAGCGATGATGGTTTAACATTATCGGCAGTGATTTTACATTATTTACACCGATTAATTATTAAAATAAATGCTAAATTAAAAACAATCAAAATGAAACTTCATAAGAGAAGAAAATTCACGAGGCACAGAGGCACAAGAACCCATGGATGGGCAATGAAAAAGCACAAGGGCAAGGGGAACAAAGGAGGATGGGGAATGAGCGGAACCGGAAAGAGAGCAGACCAGAGAAAGACATGGGTTATAAAATACCAATACCCTTACTTCGGAAAACATGGAACAACAAGCAAGAGCACTGAAAGAAAGAAGAATCCTGTACTAAACCTTGATGACATTGAAAGAATGGCAGACAAGAAGAAAAAGAACATTCTAGAATTAAAAGATTATAAGATATTGGGGAATGGGGAAGTAACGCAAAAAATCAAGATAACAGCCAGAGCTTTTTCAAAGAGCGCCAAAGAAAAAATAGAGAAAGCAGGCGGGGAATGGATAGTTACTAATAAAAAAGAGTAATTTATGATATGGCTCTTAAAGACATACTAAAAAATCTGCCGGAGGTAAAGCCGCCGGTAGAAAAAAAGCTCAGCTTTAACGTAAAGCTGAAATGGACTTTGATAGTTCTTGTTGCTTTCTTTGTGCTTGCAAATATTCCTTTGTTCGGGCTGGCAAAGAACTCCCTTGACAGGTTTCAGTATCTGGCAGTAATTCTTGGAACTGATTTTGGAAGCATAATAAGCCTGGGAATTGGGCCGATAGTCATGGCTTCAATTATTCTTCAACTGCTCGTCGGGAGCAAGATAATACAGATTGATACAACTACCCCTGAAGGAAAGAAATACTTCCAGGGGCTTCAAAAGCTGATGGTTTTCTTCTTTATAATATTTGAAGCAGCAATCTATGTAGTGATGAGGGGACTGGAAGCCCTTCCGGGATATACGGGAATAATGATATTTCAGCTTGTTCTTGGAGGAGTAGTGATAGTATTCATGGATGAACTAGTGCAGAAGTGGGGATTCGGGAGCGGAGTGAGTTTGTTCATAGTAGCTGGAGTCGGATGGAGGCTCTTCACAGGATTGTTCCAGTTCATAGGACCTGAAGGGGGAAACTGCCTTCTGAACTTTGCGCAGGTGGCTTGCGGGGGAAAAGTGCTTGTGTTAATTCAATCTGTAATACAGGGAGCTCCGACAGAAGCTCTGAGAGCGCTGGTTGTAATAGTCGCAACAGCATTAATATTCCTTGTAGTAGTGTGGGCTCAGTCGCTTAAAGTAGAAATTCCTCTGGTTTATGACAAATTAAGGGGGTATGGAATTAAATGGCCATTGTCATTCTTCTATGCAAATGTTCTTCCGGTAATTCTTGTTTCTGCATTAGCAGCCAATGTACAGCTGTTTGCGGGATTGCTGGAGAATTGGCTTGGACATCCGACATTCCTGGGAACCTTTTCACAAGGAGTTCCTGTATCGGGATTCAGCTTCTGGATTTATCAGGTAAACCTGCTTGATCTTTTTGCAACCGGAAGAATTGTGTGGGTAAATTTAGTTCAGGCCTTCGGACACATTCTTTTCTATGTAATATTTTCTGCCATCTTTGCAATGTTTTGGATTAAAACATCGGGAATGGACGCATCAAGCCAGGCAAAAAATATACTATCCTCCGGACTGCAGATTCCCGGATTCAGAAAGGATGAGCGCGTTTTGGAGAGCATATTGAAAAGATATATCATGCCACTGACAATAATGGGGGGTGCAGCTGTGGGACTGCTGGCGGCCGGAGCGGACCTGCTTGGGGCGATTGGCTCGGGTACGGGAATACTATTGGCTGTAATGATTATTTACCAATTATACAACAGCATAGCACAGCAGCATGCAGTGGATATGCATCCTGCGCTGAAGAAGTTGTCGAGTTAATCTGCGGATGCATATAGAGTATAACCCTATAATAAATATATAAAGCAGGGTTTAGTAGTTGATAAGAACATCTTCAAACAACAACCAAATTAACAGATAACATCATGAGCATAACAACTTTAATTCAGGCAAATCCCAGAATATCTATAATTATCATAGCCCTGCTTGTTTCTTTTCTAAGCACTCTTGCTACCAAACTTCTTACAAACCAGGAGAGACTGAAGGAGCTGAAAGAAGAACAAAAAAAATCCAAGGAGCTCCTTAAACAGCATAAGGGAAATACGGAGAAGATGATGGAGATACAGAAGGGAATGATGAGCGGGAGCATGGAGATGATGAAGCAGTCATTCAAGCCGATGATTATAACCCTTATTCCGTTGCTGATTGTATTCTCATTTCTAAGAAGCACTTATGCTGCAACAGAGCTGGCAAAGTCATGGATATGGTATTATTTAGCTGCTGCAATAATAGGGAGCATGCTCTTCAAGAAGATTTTAAAGGTGCATTAATGCACCTTCAGCGTCAGATTTTTCTTAAACAATTATCTTTTACATATTAAATTGGTGATTAGCGGAAATCCGCACTAAACTTCTGAAGGACTCGTGTCAATAGAACCTATAACCGCCATAAAATAGTCCATTAGAAAATAATTAATGTCAGACACTTACCTACAACTTAAACTGCCTTATTAAGCCTCATTAGTGGGTTTAAATTAATTATTAAGAATTGGATTGGTGCTAAAATGCATCAATCACCTTAAATTCATGCATAATGCCTTACAACACCCGCATGCAGATTAAATTATGCCATTAAAAATCATCAGCGGATTATGAATTATAGATTATATGCTAATTTCGATTGGCTGATTGGTCTATTATCTAATTATCAATTAATTATTATGAATAATATTTTTAGATATATTCAGCATCATAGCAATGTTTAAAACATAATTGACCCTCATTTAAAGAGCAAAGGAAATATATAATTAAAAATAAGATTGAAGAAACGCATAATTAAAAGGGCAGTATATAATTAAAAATGAAACAAGGCGAATTAAACTCCGGACAGCAGCAGGCAATGATGGAAATACAGATTCTTCACCAAAGAGGCAAGCAGCTTGAAGCGCAGATTGAAGTGATAGGCAGGCAAGTCAGCGAGATGTATGAGATTGCGGCATCCCTTAAAGAAATAGATAAAAACCCCGGAAAAGAAGCCCTTCTTCCTGTAGGAAAAGGTATATTCCTTAAGAGCAAAATTGGAAATAACAAGAGCCTCTTGCTCAATATAGGCTCCGGAGTTGTAATTGAAAAGAGCATTAAGGAAGCTAAAGAGCTGGTGGAGAAGCAGGCGGAAAAGCTTGAGGAAATGAGAAAAGAAAACATCTCGGAGATGGACAATCTTAGCGGGAAAATAGATGAGATGGTGAGAGAAATGCAAAAATGAGCTGGGGGATATAATGACTAAAGCAAAACACCATAATAACAATGGAAGAAGTTATAATGAGCCTAACCCTGAATTTGGCTCTTATCTTAAAATTAAGAGCAAATTTCCTGTTCTTGACATGGAAAGAACTGCCGAACTGACATACGCTGCCAGACGGGGATGTAAAGACTCTTTAGACACTTTAGTATGCTCAAATATAGGGCTTGTTCTAAGAAATGCGCTGAAAATGTTTAAGAGGGGCAGAGGGCTGGAGATAATGGATGTAGTGCAGAACGGAATGGACGGGCTTTTAAGGGCTATAGAGGGATATGACCCCTCTTTAGGATATAAATTCAGCACCTATGCCACATGGTGGATAAAGCAGGCAATCCAAAGGGGATATATAGACCAGGGAAGAGCAATCAGAATTCCTGCGCACACAAATGAAAGGCTCGTCGCGTATATGAAAGAAAAATCTCTGGAGAAATCAGATAAACCAAGGAAAGCCGGAAGCGCAGAGGAAGGCAGCGTAAGAGAAGATGAAATTGTAAGAGATGCATTAAAAGTTTTGAACGTTCATTCCCTGTATTCCACAATGAATGACTGGCATGGAGAAGAGTCATCAGAGCTTATTGAATCTATAGAATCTCCAGATAATACAAGAGCAGAGTGTGATTTAGGGGAAGCAATTGACTCTGCACTCGACAAGCTGCCTGAAAGAGAGAGAATGGTCATTCAGTGCAGGTTCTTCAACGGAATGAGCCTTGAAGAAACCAGAAATGTATTGTTCAATACAGGCAGTATCGGCGGGAAGAAGACTGCAAGAGAAGCTATCAGAAGGATTGAAGATAGAGCCCTTAAGAGGCTGCGCTGCCGCCTCAAGCCTTATGAAGAATATGCTGTGGCGGAGTGATGAAGATATATTGGTAATACTCTCGGATGAACATTTCAAGCCAATGTAGACCTCAAGCTTTTGTTGAACTGGCTGAATTGAAATTTATCTACAAAAATACTTCATTATCTGTGCTGATTATTTCTTACTGCATCAGCTATAATCAAACTTACATCTATCTTGGAATATTTTGACTGAATCGTGTTTGTGGTTATTAGTTCTGCGTATTTTCTTATTCTCTTATCGGCGTCTCCTGCGAGAATGCCATGAATCCCGATGCACGTTATTTTTTTAGCGCCTTTCTTTTTAAGAAGCTTGAGAGCTTCAGTTATAGTATGACCCGTGCTTATTATGTCATCAATCAGGATAACATTGTCATGGAGCTTGAAGTTGCCGGAGCTAACTTTGACATTGTATGATGATTCCCTATTCTTTATGAGCACATGGACTTCCTTCCTTAATTTGCGGGCAACAGCCCTGCTCCACTGGCTGCTCTCTTCGTCAGGACCGACAATAACATAGCTTCCCCTGACTTTGTCCTTAATGTAATCAGCAATTGCGGGAACTGAAGAAATCTCACCAGCCTTTCCGCTGTACTCCCTCAAACTATTAACTCTGTGAAGATGCGGGTCAATAGTGATAACTCTGTCATAAGCATTTGTTAATAATTTAACAACTTCCCTGGCAGAAACTGCTTCATAAGAATTGAATGATTTGTCCTGGCGAAGATAAGGCATGTAAGTTGCCAGTAGAATAACTTCCTTAGCGCCGTAATCTCTCGCAGCGCTTCCGGCAAGAAGAGTTTCAATAATTTTTTTATTAGAATTGGGAAACATTGAGCTGATAATTACAACTTTCCTGCCCTTGGGATTATTCACTATCCTGACGAGGCTTTCGCCGTCTGGAAATGGGCTGCACTTAATGGCAGAATAAAGAGAGCCAGTAAGTTTAGCAACTCTTTTAGCAATAACTGAAGTATCAGAAAAACCGCATATCAAGACTTCTTTTGGCATAAGAATAAAGATACGAGTCAATATTTAAATATAGCCAAAGCCGTTAATGAATAATAAAAGGGGCGATAAGATGAAAGTAGCAATCAATGGATTTGGAAGGATAGGAAAGCAGTTCTTTCTGGCTGCGATGGAGAGGAGAGTAAATTGGGACTTCATTATTAACAGCGTGCCGGACCCTGAACTGGCAGTTTATGAGCTCAAACATGATTCCGTCCATAAAACGCCTGTTGAGAGGATAACCCACGACGGAAAGCATATTTATTATGGAAGGAAAAAAATAAAGTTTTATGCAGAAAAAGACCCTCTTCATCTTCCGTGGGCTGCGGAAAAAGTTGACTTAGTTGTAGACTGCACGGGAATGTTCACTGATGCAGAGCAGGCCAGAAGGCACATCATTGCAGGAGCAAAGAAAGTCCTGATATCCGCGCCCGCAAAGAATCATAATTCAACAATTATCTATGGCATAAATGATGAAATGCTAAAACCTGAACATAAGGTAATATCAGCAGGATCATGCACAACGAATTGCGTGGCGCCGATGGTAAAAATACTCAATGATGCCTTTAAGATAAAGAACTGCTACTTTGTAACAACACATGCAGTCACAGCAACGCAAAGGCTGGTTGATGCTATTGATGAGAAGGATTTGAGAAGGGGAAGGTCGGCAATGATTGACATTATTCCTTCAACATCAGGAGCAAGCCAGTCAGTGGTTGAGGCAGTTCCTGAACTGAAAGAAAAACTTGAAGGCTATGCTCTAAGAGTGCCGGTAGCAGATGGAAGCTTCGCAAGCGTGATAGCTTCTATTGAGAAAAAAGCTACTAAGGATGAAATAAATAATATCTTCAGGAAAGCTTCAATGAGCGGTTATGAAGAAATTCTGGAGTACACTGACGAAGAAATAGTTTCGGGCGATATAATTGACAATCCAAGCTCATGTATATTTGATGCCGGAATAACAAGCACTAGCGGGGATGGGATGATGGTAAGCATAGGAGGATGGTATGACAATGAGTATGGGTATGCCTGTAGATTAGTTGATGTTGCGGGATTGATTCTCTCAAAGAAATAAAAAAATAAAAATCTGATTCTCCGAAACATTTAAATATATCGTTATTATGATATAATTTATCTTAAAGATGATAAGAAAATTAAAGGCGTCCCTTCTATATGCTGTAAAGAATACTCCAGAACTAAGAAGTATTTTTGGAAAGCGCGAGCTGGAAATAATTCAAAAACAGTGCCTTGGCATTAGACTAACTCCTTCTGAACAAATGAGGCTTTCAAGAGACATAAAAAAGAAGTTCAGAGCAATCAGGGTCTTGGCGGATTTTGATGAATCAGCACTAAAAAAGGGCTCTCACATAAGACTAAAGATTAATGAGGTAAAAGATGAAATTTTAAACAGCAGATATCTTCATAGAATAAAAAAAATAGTGCTATTTGGCTCAACAGCCGTAAATCAAAGGACAATCCGTTCAGATATTGACCTTGCTGTTGAATTTGATAAAATTAGCCTGAAAGATGCTGCAGAATTCAGGATAAAATTCAATTATGATGAAAGCATAGATGTCCAAGTCTACAACATACTTCCAGACAAAATAAAGAGAGAGATAGATAAACATGGCAGAATAATATGGAAAAGAGAGATATAGAGAGAGAATAATATGGAAAAGAGAGATATAGAGAGAGAATAATATGGAAAAGAGAGATATCAGAGAGAGAATAAGCCAGAAAATCCAAGAAACTGAAAAATACCTAAATTTTTTGGTCTCAATTATTCCTAAAGACTTAGATAAATATAGGAGTGACTTAAAAACTAAAGCTGCATGCGAGAGATATACTCAAAAAACAATTGAAGCAGTCATAGATGTGGCTTTCTTCGCAATAAACTTAAAAAAATTACCACAGCCACTAGAAGAAGATACTGTCTTTACAATTTTAACCAAAGGAAGAATCATCCCGCAGGAATTGGCAGAGAAGCTGATTGATGCAAAGGGTATGAGAAACTTTATTGTCCACAAATACGGAGAAATTGATGATGAAAAGGTATTCTACGCTCTTAGCGAGGAAATAGAAAGAGATATTAAAGAATTTCTTGAGCTTATAAAGAGGCTATTGGAGTAAAATGAGCGCAAATTCTGCTAAATGCAAATTTATCCTTCTGCGCATAGATGTCAATTCTGCCGTTTCAGAGGGCAGAATTCTTGATTCTCCAAGATTCTCTGAAAGCGCAAGAACTATTAAGAAACTCCTCGGACAGAGAGCCAAGCTTGTTATCATTGCTCATCAGGGAAGGAAGGGGGGCAGAGACTTCATAGGCTTAAGGCAGCATGCAAGGCTGTTAAGCAGGCACGCAGGAAGGAGGATAGAATATGTTGATGAGCTGTTCGGAGACAGGGCATTGGAAAGAATTGACAGATTAAATAACGGAGAGGCAATACTCCTTAAAAATGTGAGGGCTTATGACGATGAAATCCATCCCAAGGCAAAGAATAACAGGTTCATTGAATTTTCAAGGCTTTTTGAGCTGTATGTCAATGATGCCTTCTCTGACAGCCACAGAAAGCATTCAAGCATAATAATACCCCCGCGATATATAAAATCTGTTTTAAGCGATAATTTCCTGAATGAAGTCAGGAAGCTTGACGAGTTTGCACTGCACAAAGGATTCAATAACACCACAATAATCCTTGGAGGAGAGAAGGTTGAAGACTATCTGCCTTTATTGAGGTTCCTTGAAAACAAAACTAACAGGATAATTGCCGGGGGAATAATAGGAAATCTGTTTTTGAAGATTGAAGGGCATGCTCTTGGATATGAAGATATATGGATGAAAAAACATGGTTATTTAAAACTATTAAAATCTTTGAGTAGAATTTATTGGAAACACCGCCAGCAGATAATTCTTCCAGTAGACTTCGCTCTGTCAGGAGAAAGAAGAAAAGAG
>JAGVWS010000014.1 GCA_018304165.1 Candidatus Pacearchaeota archaeon | reverse complement strand
TGGATAAGATTTTCCTCCACTAGCCTCTTTTTTCATGAATTAATAAAGCTTATAGAGTATATAATCATATGTGTTACAATCTATGCAGTTATCTATATCGTAGCGTGTTATTGATAATTACTCTGAACTATTGACTAATTTATTTCTTATGAAACCCTGCAGCTTGCTGCAGAGTGAGCGAAGCGAACGGTGGGAGTTTCACTTCAAGATAAAACCCCGCAAGATATTTAAACATGCCTATTTGCAGAGATATGTGAAAAAAGCATTGGTGATTCTGGTTTTGTTGCTTTTGTCGCTGTTGTTATTGAATGTAGCTTTCGCTCCTTTTGCTCTTGCAGGCAGCAATGATGATTCTGGCAGCAATTCTGATATTATAAATGCCAGCATAAGGACCAGTGCAGATGTAAGCGCATCAGGCTCAAGAGGCAGGGCAATTACTGCGTTCGGGCTTGAGATAGAAAGCAGGGAGATTTTAAAGAAAGAAGCTAAAGAAAAGGTAAGGGAGCTAAAGGAAAGAGTCAGGGAAGAAATTAAAGAAAGGCTGGAGTCTGAATCTGAATCGGAAGGCGGGATTGAGTACAGAGTAAGGGGCGGAGAAAGGATAAAAATTATTTTAGCCGGCAAAGACAGCGCGGGAGTGCTGAAGAAGATAAGGATTCATATGAAGAATGTGTCTGTTCTTACTGACTTAAACCTTACTTCTGAAGGAGATGTGAATGGCACCGTAAAACTTCATGCAAGGATGAGGAATGGAAGCTATTCTGAAGTAAAAGTAATGCCGGTAACTGCCTCGGAGAAAGCTCTACTGGCGTTGAGATTGAAGAGATGCAATGAATCAAATAACTGCACCATTGAGCTTAAAGAAGTTGGCATTGGAAGTATTAAAGGCCGGGGAGAAAGCACAGTCAAAGCGAGAATAGCTTATGAAGTTGAAGGCGAGAAGCACTATAAGTTTCTTGGAATCTTTAAGTCAAAGGCAAGAGTGAAAGCGGAGATAGATGCTGAAAGCGGAGATGTTATCTTGACAAAAAAGCCGTGGTGGGCATCTCTGTCAAGCGAAGCCGAGGAAAACGCAGAAACATCCATATTGTAATCTCCACAAGTATTATAAATCAGGGGATATTGAATATACCATGCAGGTGATAATAGACATCAGCTTCATTCTCCACTGCATAAGAAAAAATGCAGACTTTATTTCTCAGTTGGAAGGCAGGGGCTTCAGAATAAATATTCCGAGAGAAGTGTTGCAGGAATTGAGAAATTTGCATCATCATGTCAAGACATCAAGAGAGGATAAAGAGAAGATAGGCAAAATTCTTAATATTCTTGATGACCACAAGAGGTTCAAAAGGATATCCGCAGGACAAGGCAAGATGTCTGACTGGCTTTTAAAGAAGGACGGCGAAGGATATTTTATAGCTACTGCAGAGTCGGGCATAAAGCATAAAATAGGCAACAAAATTGTTATTCAGGAATAAAACGTAAAAAGAGTGTTATTACAGGAGAGGTTATTATGAAGAAGATAAGTTTAATAGACGTGCCGTATGACCATCAGGACACAGACTATACCTGCGGGCCGAGCAGCCTGAAGATGGTTCTGTCTTTCTTTGGAGTCAGGGAATCTGAGTTAAAACTCGCGCACGAAGCACACACGAGCAGGAAAAAAGGAACTGCGCATGCCGAGCTGATAAAACTTGCAAGAAGGCATGGATTCTACTGTTACATCCGCAGAGATTCAAATATCAATACCATAAGGCATTTCATACGTCTCGGGCTGCCCGTGATAATAAATTACAGAAACATTCCTGATAATGAAAGCCATTATGCCGTTGTTGTCGGATATGGGAGGGGAAGAATTATTCTGAATGACCCGTGGAATGGCAGGAACTTCAAGATTGATGACAAAACATTCATCAGGCACTGGATAGGGGAGAATAATACAAAGAAGTGGGTGTTTGTAATTTCTAAAGAGCCGGTAATAAGAGGAAAACAGTATAATCCGATGAAGAGATAGAAGCTCTGTAGCAGGCGGTAGTATCTCCGATATAATCATAATATAGCGACATATTTAGGAAATCAATTATTAGCTTTAATCCGATTATATAATATCCATAAGTGTTTGTTAGAACTTACAATCGCTAATCAGTATAATAAATCATCGTGTTAAAATTAAGTTTGTTAGAACTTACCATCGCTAATCAATATAATAAATCATTGTGTCAAGAACTATCCACCAAATTGGATAGTGTGTTCTTGAGCATGCTCAAAAATTCTTTTTCTTTCTCACGAGTTAAAACAAGAAGCTTACGAAAAAGTAATTTTTGACATGTCAAAATTAATTAACTTATCATATCATCTAACAATTATCTTTTAAGAGCTATAATCTTCCTCTGTCGGAGATACTCGGCTGCAGGAAAAGCTTAAATACTAATGAGACATTGTATAACTATGGAAATTGTTAAAGCAGAAGTTAAGAAATGGGGAAACTCTCTCGCCTTTATAATACCCGGCAGAATTGCAGAAGAAGCTAAACTGAAAGAGAAGGACAGAGTTAATGTGATAGTTGTGCCAGAATCAAAAAATGTTCTAAGAGAAAGCTTCGGAATTGCCAAAGGCAGGATTAAAAAAACAGCGCAGGAACTAAAAGATGAAGCAAGAAGAGAACTTTATAACGATTAATAATCATTTGTTCTTTGATACCTATGCGATTTTTGAGATAATTAAAGGAAACCCAAATTATAAGAAATACACCTCATTTAAAGTAATAACTACCAAACTCAACCTTTTTGAGCTATTTCATGGATTTTTAAAAACCCACAATAATGGTCTTGCAGAATATTCTTTAGCTAATTATCTCCGCTTCGCAGTTGATTTTGATGAGAGAGTTATAAGAGAAGCAGCCAGGATGAAATTGGCATTGAATAAAAGAAACATCTCAATGACTGACTGCATAGGTTACTGCTTCGCAAAACAATTAGGAATTAAATTCCTGACTGGCGACAGGGAGTTTGAGAGTCTGCCAAATGTGGAATTTGTCAGGTGAAATATTAATTACTTTTGAACTTCAAACTTTTCTAAATAGACTTTATAATTTATATATCATAAGACATTAGTATCTTCTTCTTTATGTCTTTGATACTGAAAAAACTTTCAGTTTTTGAGGCCTCAAATTATAGATAATTCCCTTGATTATAGCACTTTCTTTGGAATTATCTATCACGGGAATTCTGTGCAAATATGTGCTACAATTATCAGAATTCACGATAATTATGTCTTTCACTATATCTTATCACTTCCTTTTCCTGCTTTCAATCTTATCCCTGATGGTTGATGAGACGAGGCCTACGATGAGCATCATGATTCCGAAGACTAAGAAAACATAATTAAACGGGAGAAAGACTAAGAAAATTCCTGAAAACAGCTTCGCGGCAAACTCCAAAACTTCAATGGCCGTGTTGTAAGGCCCATAGAATCTCAATTCTTCCTTGTTATTGGTAAGGTCAAGGAAGTAGGAATCTGTTGTTGACTCTGTCATGGCAATGCCCGTGCTGGAAATAATAATCAGAGCCATAACAATCAGCGGATTATTAATGAAAAATGCTATGAATGCCAGCAGAGCCATTGAGTAAAAGCCTGTCTGGAATATTTTTTTGTATCCAATTCTTCCTGCAAGCTTCCCGAAATAATATTCCCCTATGCATGGTATAACCGCATAAGCAAAAAGAAAGTAGCCAATCCACGACGGAGAAAAGCCGTTCTTGATAATGTAGAGAGGCATGAACAGGTAGGCAAGAGCCATCCATAGAGCAGAGCCACCATTCATTATGTAAGCCTTTACTCTGTCCCCGCTATGGAAGAATGCTCTGAAATTCCTGAAGAAGTATCTGTCAATGCGCCTCTTCCTGTTTGGGTCGCTTATTTTTGACAGCCTGAAAATAAGCATTGAAGCAAAGATGCACAGGGCTCCTATTGAAAAGATGATTTTAAAATCTGATTTCTGCAGGAAGTAGCCGGCTATTAAAGGACCAATTACCCACGCAATAATTACCAGTGAATAAATCATGCCGAAGTTCTTGGAGACTTTTTTCGGCGAGGATTTGTCCCTAAGTATGAGACCAAAACTAGTAATCCTTAATGAAGAGACGAGAGTAACGGTAATGCTGATGAGAGCAAAGAGCCAGAATGACTTAACCATCGAAAGAGCGACATAACCAACACCCATCACAGCCAGAGCAATGGAGAAAACCTGCGCTTTGTTCATCTTTTCCATAAGAGGAATGAACAGGAAGTATGAGAAGAAGGAGATAAAAGTCAGGGATGCTGAAAACAAGCCAATAAGAGCAATGCTGCTTATGAACTGGTTCATGTAAACAGCCCAGATAGTATTAATCATTGCCGAAGCAAGCCCTGCAATCATCGCAACAAGGGCGAGCTTAGTCATGCTGCGGCTAAGCAGATAGTGATAAAAATTCCTCTTTTTCCATAACAGAAGACCCATGAGAATAAGTAATATTCTCAGTATAAAAGCTTGGTGATTGATGGAAGTTCTGTAGGTTTTATGAACTAACTAAAAAAGGAAAAGAAATTTTAAAAGAATTAGACAAACAGCGTAAAGTGTCTAATCTATGATTTATTTTTTAAAATTAAATTAAATCTCACTTAAAATAAGTTCTACTTTTTCTACAATCGCTTTGGATTTTTGTAGGAGTTCAGTAAGTAGAATTTTGTTTACATCTGTTTTTGTACCATACTGAAATTCTTCTCTTAATGATTTAGCATCTTTAGTTGTCATTTGTTCTGTTGTCCTGATAAAAGACAAATCTTCCATATCTAAATTAATCTCTTTAGCTTCAATCAAAAATTCTACTGTGCTTATTGTGCATTCGTGATTCTTTGATTCAAACCCTTTCTTAAATAGAATTGCTAAGAGTGCATGATACATAGCATAATAAGATTGGGAAACTGCCCAGTCATCAAAGTGTC
Source organism: Candidatus Pacearchaeota archaeon (assembly GCA_018304165.1). Taxonomy (GTDB): domain Archaea; phylum Nanobdellota; class Nanobdellia; order Pacearchaeales; family GW2011-AR1; genus JAGVWS01. The sequence continues at coordinate 19,570 of JAGVWS010000014.1, read as the reverse complement.
CCTGAACATTATAATCTGCTGCTTTAAGATTATGCTTTGCTTTCTCAATATGTTCTTTAGAAAGGTTATCACTAGGTTTAATCTTCCTCATTCTTTTTGCACTTTCTAAACACCAATTTAATCTATCTTTGCTTTCTGACATTTTTTAGAACCTCAATAAGCTTTGATTCTCCCCTTAATGTAATTCCTGTTTTTAGGATATTTAAAACTACTTCTTTCTTGTTCTTTATTTCTTTAATAAAATCTTCTTTCTTTAGTATCAAGGGAACAACTGGCTTAGTTCTTACTTTTGACAGATTTAAACAAAACTTTGTAACCTCTTTAGGTTTATTTGTTATAAACAAAATATCAACATCATTAAAATCTTTACTGTTTAAAACAGAGCCAAACAAAATAATCAGTTCAGCATGTTCAAATTTTTGTATTTCTTCAGCATAAATTTTAGAATATCCTTTTAGGTTTCTTTTTTCTTCTGATAAAAGGATTTCACACCATTTTATTGTTTCTTCATTGTTTAAGTTAATCTGATAGAATTTTGCATTTCCTAAATCAGAAGAGATAACAATCTTGTTCTTCTCAAGCTCTTTAAGAATTTTAAATGAACTCCCAACACTAATGTCTAATAACTTAGAAATCTGATTAATATTAAAAAGTTCTAAATTTCTCAGCAAGTATAATATTATCTTCTTTGTGTTCTTTGGTATCATTTTATGTTTTCATTTAAAGTGAATAATTATTCATTATTACTGAATATTTATAAATCTTTCTGTTCTTAATTCTCCAAGATTAAACTTATCCTATCAGAATAAATTCTATATCTTCCTTCTCATGCTCCCTTGAACTTCTTATTAATTAGTTTTCCAATCAGTAAGACGGCATCAACTGTTTTATCAATTTCTTTTTCAGTAGAATTTAAACCTTTCGATTGAAGATAACTGAGTTTAAAAAACAAAACCGCGGCCTAAAAACATTAAAAAATAAAATAAAAAGTTTTATTACTTAAGTACTTGAAGTCTTGACGTGTTGGAGGCAATTTCATCATTAGTGCTTCTTTGAGTTAATTCTACTAACGCTTTTCTGAAACCAAGGTATTCTCTATCGGCAGCATTTAAAGTGTCCATATTTACCTTATCTTCAGAATCCTCCGGAGTATAGAAATTATCCTGACCATAAGGCCTTTCAAATCTCTTAACTTTGTCACTCTTGCCATCAGTAAATGACGCTGCTTCCAAAAAGTCGCATTCTATCTCATTTGATCTTATAGAGCTAGAAGCCATTTGGTCCTCAAAAGTAACTACCGTGCCGTCAGTCTTCCAAACACGAAGACTGTTGCCTACATGCCTCGCGCCATGACTCTCCATAGGCATCTTTTCACAATAAAGGAATTTATTTCCCTTCATGGAACCTTCATACTTTGTAACCCAGCTGTCATTTATTACTTCTTTGCTAACAGTTACATAGTCTCCTGTAGGTTCAGGTTTAGCATTAGCTGTTTGGTTGCCGGTAGCACTAGCGCATCCAGCAAGGCCAATTAAAGCAGCTCCGCTTAAAACAAGGCCTGTCAATGTTCTTGAAATTTTTAACATTTTTTTCTTTGTCCTCCCTTATAATTGTTTGAATGTGAAATAGTCATAATCTTCCTACTAAATCCTACTATTTAAACCTTTCTATTTGTAACTACTTACGAAAGACAACCATAAGATTTAAATAGTGGCTTTTTCTTGATTATTCATGAAAGAAGCTTTAGAAATAAGAGCGATAAGACAAGCACGGAATTGTGCATTCTGAAATAATAGCTAGAGCTTCAACTTCAACATTTTCTCAACGGAATCTACGGAATCTTACAATTATTAGTTAGCGACCAGCTTCGAATCTCACCTCCTCAAATTCTAATAATTGAAAGGAGGTGGACGGGAAAATGACGACTATATCTAGAGAAGATGGAGAAAAAGGATTCTGGGAGCCCGAAGGAGACTTCCAAAAGGAATATGAAGAACTCATAAAGGCAACCGGAGGAAAGTTCAGGCTTGGTTTTTATGACTTATACAGAGGCCAGATAACCCTTGAGCACAGGGCCGGAGGCATCATCTTAATGTGCCCGGATCACATTGATATGCTTCGCCATGCTTCAGCAGAAATATATTGCGATATAAGAGAATCTTCTGGCACGGCTTCTTTCTTAGAAGACCTAAAGAGATTTGTCTTGAGAGTGGAAAAGCTGTCACGAATGGGTTATAAGGCATCCTGCAAGCTTGGCAGTGGAAAGATCTTCGCAGAGTATGACATGTTCAAAGAGTTTACTCTTGGAGAAAGAGATAGGGCTTCATCAATAGAAAAACTGCTAAGGGATTTCGGGGAAATTGAATAACAATAATCCCCTGAATAAGCAGAAAAAGTTTTTATTTATTTTTTTTATTTTTGAATTTTCAGAAGCAGAAAACTTTAAATAGCACTTAATACTAATAAGTATTATATGGTTAAGTATGGTATATTAACAGCAAGAGAGAGAAGAATAATTGAAAAAAGGCTCAAAAGACATAGCCTTAGCCAGAACGAATCAAACATCCTAAGCAAATCAATAAGACCTAAATTAATGGCAATAAGAAAGATTAATGCGAAAGTCCTTCTTAATAAACTAGAATACAATCAAATCTCTAAATCAATCGAGAATAAAATTAAGAAGATTGTACTTGAAAATATAAAGAATATTGACGTAATAGTTATTTATGGCTCTGCAATACAGAATAACTACAAGAATTATAACGATATTGATGTTTTAGTTATTACTAATAACAAGACATGGAAAACAATTGGTGAAAAATATGACTTAATAATAAAGATTGCAGATATTGCAAAGGCTGCTAAATTAAATCTGGATATTCAGATATTGGACAAAAAGACTCTTTATGATAGCTATCCTGCAAGCCCATCATTAATATACCAGCTTAAAGATAGCAAGGTTATTTATGGCAGATTAAACATTAATAATCAGCCTAAATTGTCAAAGCTTGACTTGAGGATGAAGCTTGACTGGAGCGACATTGACGATGGGGAATCAGATGGTCGCGAGTTATATCAATCTTTAAGAAATATAATGTTAGTGAGACTGCTATTAAAAGGGATTGTTGATAATTACCGGCTGATTAAAGCGGTTAATAATTATCTTGGAAGGAACATTACTAATAAACTCAAGAATAATACAATATCAAAATTAGAGAAGAAATTAGTCTTGAAATATATATCTGAACTATCTAATTTAACTGACAATGAGATAAGGGGGGCAAAATGGGAAAGAATAGCGTTATAATTACACTAGGAAGAAGAATAGGCAACGTCATCCTTCATAAAATGCTTATCAAATACACTAATAGGCCTGAATCAAAGCATCATCTAGAAGTTGAAGAAATAACTTACAGGGATTCAGCAATAAAGGATTCCAGACAATACAATTGGAACGAAAAAGACAAGAAAGAATTGAGAGATATTGCAATGGAGTTCATCATCGATAAGAGCAATAAAAAGTATCCTGATGTGAATTTCCCAAGAGAAGAAGCAGAAAGACTAGTTGATGAAGAAATAAGAGAATTGGGGCTGTGATCACAAAGAATCTGTCAGCTTGCGCTTAGCATCAGAATCATATTCATAGTAATTAACCGTTAATTCTTCGTCAAGCTCAATATCTCTGCGGGCAACCGTTTTTTTGGTCAGTTTCATCCAAATTAGGATTATTTGAATGATTGAGAAATCTAGCATCATCTAAGCAAATAATGTACTGCTTTTTCTTTTCATCATAATAACAATAGTGAAGAACAAAATCTTGAGCTACTATGGGGAGTTTTTCTAAATCCGTTTTTTTAATTATTACATCAAATTCTTTTCTTAATTCCCAAACAACAGCCCCTCTGGATATAAACTCTTTGGCAAACAAGCCAATTCCGTTAATCTTACTCTTATTAAGATATGTTTTAACTAATAGCATAGAAATTCAAATACAATCTGTATAAAAACCTTTCAATAAAATAAAAAAACAAAAAAGGGCTCAATAAGAGCCAAATTAGATAGATAGGAATCCTAGAACCTTGGTTCTAGTAATCAGTACCTGTCCCTGTGTCCGCCGCCAAAGCCGCCCCTTCTGGGACCGCCAAAACTTCTTCTTGGTGGCCTGTTGTCAGGGTCCATTGGCTTGGCTTCATTAACCTTGATCTGCCTGCCTTCAATCTCTTTGCCATTCATCTCTGAAATGGCTTTCTGGGCAGCTTCATCATCATTGATAGTCACAAAACCGAATCCCTTGGATCTCCCGCTGAACTTATCCATGATAACTGTTGCTTCAGCGACTTCCCCGTAGGAAGCAAAGAGTTCGGACAATTCCTTATTACCAATGCTGTAAGGCAAATTGCCAACATAAATTTTCATGCTTTCTCCTTTCATTTATTTATTACATGCCTCTCACAGAATCAGCTCGATGCTTTTTGTTCAACACAAATACACTCGCCTACCTGCTAACTTGCACTGATAATAGACCAAGAAGGGGGTATATAAACTTTGCTGTAAAAAATATAATGAAAAGCAATTATTGTTAATACACTCAATAAGTGATAAAGTTGATTGCGCAAGCTTTGTTGAAGAAGCAAGAAAATTATATCATCTAATAGTTATAATCACTTCCCCCACTTCTCTCTTATTGGCTTGATTGTTTTTCCTAAGCAGAAAGGTTTAAACAACTAAAAAAATATACTATTTTATGAAAAACAAACCCGCTATGACTGCTCAAGATTTCAAAGATGAAATAAGAAAAGATGATCAATTACGCGATAAAAAACTTAGAAAACTGTTAAAATCATTAAAGAAATAATTAGACCACTTTTTCCAATTATCTTGTCACCAATAATTTTTCCATTTCTTCTTTCATCTTCTTAATTGCTGGTTGTTCAAAGTGTTTTCTTGCAGGTTCAAGAATCTCGATAAGTTTTTCAGCAACAGCGTTCTTTAAGTCCATGGGGTGAAGTTTACCTTCGGCAAAATCATTTTTTAAGCTATCAAAACTTTTGTAAGCCTTATTCCCGCCAAATTTTTCAGGTCTCCTAACTTCTAAGACAGATTTATCATTCATGAAAACAACATATTTCGCCCAGTCAAGAACAGGATTAAACTCCACTTCTTTTTCTGGACAAAAAGCCTTATTCAGCTTTCTTCTAATTTCTTCTGGGCTGTCAGTTATGAAAATTGCAGAGTCAGGAATACTCTTAGACATCTTCATACTAGACCATAATTCCTGAAGGTTTTCTTTAGGAACGGGCCAAACTGAAGGCTTTTGCAAGCCCAATAATAAATGATGATGAACAGCAATAGGCTTAATTTTTTCTCCTTTTTTGTTCAATAAAGGGCTTATTTTCATTTGATTAGCCACTTCCCTGGCAATAACATGGGCCTTTCTTTGGTCAAGGCCTGCATGGGCTAGATTGAGTCCTTGTATAAAAATATCAGCCACTTGCATTGGAGGGTAAACCATCTTAGCAAAATCAACACTTTCTCCTTCTTTACGACCCATGATGGTTATACTTCTTTGAATTCTTCCAAGACTTGTATGCTTGCTAACATCAATAAAAGTCGCCCAATAATAATCATTATTATGATACAAGTCAGAACCTAGAACAAACTTAATTTTTTCAGGATCTTCGCCCAAACACTTCATGCTAGCTTTTAATCCTTCTTTAAAGTAACCAACGCCAACCCTTTTAATAACATCTCTATTTCCGCCTAATTTATCATTGATCCATGAATGCCAATCAGCTAAGAATACTGAACAATCAACTCCTGCTTCCATAAAATCCTTAACTTTAGACATGCACATCAAACCAGTACCAAGATGAATTTTCCCAGAAATTTCAAAGCCAATATAATGCTTTAGTTTCTCATTATTGATTAAAAGAGTCTTCAAATCTTCTTCGGTTAAAATCTCCTCAGTATTCCTCTTAATTAATTCCAACCGCTCTTCAGCGCTCATCTCTTTATTACCTTTAATTTTAGGCATGAAATATGATAATCGAATGACTATTAAAGGCTTTTGTGCACAAAAGCCTGCGGGCTTGTTGAAAAGCACCATAGTAAATAATAAAAACACCAACATCCTTTGTAATAAATGGTAACTGGGAGGGGAAGGGAAAGTGAGGGGGAAAGCCGGGAATACCTTGAAACCCACACCGTTCCTCTTGAAGGATGCTGGTATAATGTTGAAGAAAGAACTCTAATGATGGAAGGAATGATGAATGAGAGGGGCGTTGAGAGTCATAAAGTTATATTCTACGGAGCAGAGCCGAGAGCCGACGGAACGTGGAATGTTGACGGATGCGAGATGTATACCCATCCAACTCCCCGGGAAGTTCTTGAGAAAATTTTGAGAGAGAACAAACAAGGTTTAAAGCTATATCTGTCGTCGTGCATAAATGAGATAAGAGCGGGCAATAGGTTAAGGGAAGCTGTATTTGGAGTATCTTTCAGCCTTATTTTATCCGGAGCTATTTACGGCATTTTGGAATTGATTAACAAGTAATTTATGATGCTCTCTATGGGCTGAAGCCAGTGTTTCCCGGGAGGTATCATTAGCTGTAATTCGCTGTACTACTAAACTGTGTATGCTTGCTAAACTTAACAACTTGCTTGACTAACACGGATAGATTTACATTAATGGCATATTTTTAGATTACACAATTCACTAAGCCTTAAATGTTGAAAAATCCCGGCACCATCGGCATAAAAGCGGAAGTGAATGATAACATGTAATCACTTAATAGTAACATTTATAAAGGAGTTTTTCCTGCTCTCTTTATGAGCAATATTGATGTGGATAAATATGTTCTTGGAGAATTATCCGAGATAGTTATTGCTTTAAATAAGTCTGTCAGGCATCCCTTGATTGTTTATGCTGGAAGAAAATCTAGTGAAGAGAAGCATGCTGAAAATCTCAAGAGGCTTGAAGAAGCTGCTTCAGTTATGGGCGTCAAACAGCCCTGGGAAAAATTAAAAAGCAGAATCTCCGGCAGAGAATTAGTTCCATGGAATGATATTCCTGCAAGGATGGCTTTGAATGACCTTAATACTCTTACCGAGTATTCCAGAGAAAATAATGCCAGTGATTATGTTTCTGGATCATTAGAGATTTTCACTAAGGTTTTATTATCAATGGCTGAAGCCGATGGCACAACAATTGACACTTATTTAGAACAAGCAGACGACATTCTTGGGTTAATGGAAGCTTGTCAAAGGAATAGTGGTAGATATATGAATTGCGTTAAAGATACTCCTTCTAATGTATGCCGGGGAGAAATATATAATGCTGGTGCTGCAATTGGCAAACTTGAAGAAGCAGTTGGAATGTATAGGGGCGTTGGTGAAGCAGAGGTTGCTGACAGAATCAGCAAACTGGCTGATATGGGAAGAAGTTATTTAGATCTTTGCAGAACATGCCCTTTCATGAAATTAGGCGATTTAAAGAGAAAAGAAGCAAAAGAAAGAGAATAGATTTTTTAGTTCATCAACAAGCTTAAAAAGCTGGTTTCTGACTTATTCCCATAAAGAGGATTGAACAGGAAAATAAACGTTAATCAAACAAAGAAGTCAGGAAGATAGTCACACTATGGAAAAATTCACAAAACTTGGCCTGAGTAGGGATATTATAAAAGTTCTGGAAGAGTCTGGTTTTAAAGAGCCGACAGAAATTCAGGAAAAAGCGATACCTTTAGCAATAGCTGGGAAGGATGTGATAGGCCAGTCAGCTACAGGAAGCGGAAAAACTCTTGTTTTCGGCTCGGCAATTATAGAAAATCTTAAAGCGAAGAAAATTATCCAGGCCCTCGTTTTAACTCCCACGCGCGAATTAGCAGAGCAGGTAGCTGAATCGCTTAAAAAATTCTCAAAATATATCTCATTAAGAGTAACTGCAATATATGGCGGAGTAGCAATTGAACCGCAGATAAAAAATTTAGCCGTAGCTGATGTTGTTGTTGGAACGCCGGGAAGGATTCTGGACCACATGCAGAGAGGAACAATAAGGCTTGATGAAGTAAAGATATTAGTTCTGGATGAAGTTGACAGGATGTTTGACATGGGCTTCCGAGATGATGTTGAAAGAATTGTATCCAAGTGCCCCCAGCGCAGACAGACCATGTTCTTTTCTGCAACAATAACAAAAGACATTGACTACTTCTCAAAAAAATATACCAAGAACGCAGTAGTGGTTGAGGTGCAGAGTTATGTTGACCCGAGCAAACTCCACCAGTTTTATTATGACGTTCCGAGCAGCATGAAATTTCCGTTATTCGTTCACCTGTTAAAGCATGAAAGCTCAAAACTGGTAATGGTTTTTTGCAATACGAGGCAGAATGTTGACTGGGTTGCAAGGAATCTGAAACTAAACGGAATAAACGCAGAGGCAATTCATGGAGGATTATCCCAGAAAAAGCGCTCGGACACTCTTGAAGGTTTTCATGAAAGCGAAGTTCATGTATTAGTGTGCACCGACGTTGCTGCAAGAGGATTAGACATCAAGGGAGTCTCCCATATATATAATTACGACATACCAAAAACAGCCGATGATAACACCCACAGGATAGGAAGGACAGCAAGGGCAGGAGAGGAAGGAAAGGCGGTACACATACTAACAGAAAGAGATTATGATAATTTTAGAAAGATAACAAAGGAATCAACAAGCAAGATAAAAAGAGAAGAAATTCCGCTAAATATAGAAAGAGTGCAAATGTCTACCGAAAGAAGATTTGGGGGCGGAATGAGGGGAGGAAATTATGGAAGAAGAGGGCATGCTGGAGCTGGAGGAAATTATGGAAGAAGAAGCTACGGAAGCTTTGGCGGTGGTGGCAGAAAAAGCAGAGATGACATCAGCAGAAGTCCGGGAAGAGGATTCAGAAGAGGAGATAGGTTTCAGAGAGAAAATAGAGATAAGAGAATAAGCGGATATAGAGGCAGCAGGCACGGCGGGCATCGCAGAAGTCATTATGGAAGCCGTTCAGAGTATAGCGGAGCAATAGCAGGATCAAGATACTGAATTTCTATCACAACAATATTAATAAAGGGCTATCTGTGAAACCATTAATAATGCTTCAAACCCAACCAGCAGTAAGTAAGTTCAACTGATGTTTAGCTATCGGTAAAATTATTAGCTGTTTATCACTTATCATGGTCTAACTGCTTTAGAGATGCAGAATTATAGATAATTCCCTTGATTATAGCACTTTCTTTGGAATTATCTATCACGGGAATTCTGTGCAAATATGTGCTACAATTATCAGAATTCACGATATTTCCTTATTACATGACCTGTACCAGCCCGGTCATTCCGGGATGTGGAGTGCAATGATACTTGAATGTTCCCTTTGTGCTGAAAGTGTGGCTGTATGACTCGCCCTTGCCCAATAAAGCTGAATCAAGTTCACTGCCACTGTTTGAAGTAACAGTATGCTTCGCAGAATCCACATTAGTCCAGACGATAGTGTCTCCCTGATTGACTGTAAGAGTCAGGGGAGTGAAAGCAAAATCAATTATTTTAATGTTGTGAGTTTCAGATACAGTAGTTACATCCCCAGTATCCTGCCCTAATGGCTGAGATCCCGAGAGTCCTTGAGAATCCTGAGAGCCATCTGAAGGATTTATAATCGGTGGGGTTGGATTACTATTAGAAAGATTATTAGGAGAAGAATTGGAATTTGATACTATAATGGCAATAACTATTAAAACAGCGACCAGCAATCCTCCAATAACATACATCGCGCTCTTTTTCATCCCTGACTTAACTATAGTTAACTTTAAAAATGTTGCGGAATTAGATTATTCAATAAGGAGGTTTAAGATTAATTAAAAATGTTAAGCAAATTCCTGCATGAAAAACAGGATTATTTCTTCTTCGTGTTCAGGGTTATAGTCGGGCTGCTCTTCTTCCTGCATGGGTGGATGAAGGTGCCTTCAATAATCAACGGCACTTTTGGCTTAGAAAACCTGATGTTCTATGCCGGAATAATTGAGACTATCGGCGGAATAATGATAATCCTCGGTCTGTTCACAAAAGCAGTTGCTTTCATAGCGGCTATTGAGATGCTGGGAGCGCTGTTCATAGCTCACTTCCCGAGCGGGCTGAACCCACTGACTAACGGCGGAGAACCAGCAGTGCTGTTCTTCACATCATTCCTTGTATTAATGACTCAGGGAGCAGGGAAGTGGTCAATAGACGCAATGCGAAGAGGATAATAGGATAATAAGAAAAAATTTTATTTTTTATTTTGCTTTTTTACCTTTTGTTTTATTATTTTTAAAATTTTGATGATAGCAAATAATAAAAACTCTGATTGATTGCTGCTCTAATGGCATAGTATAATCCGCTGACGTGGTTTGCTAAGGAAGCGTTGGAAGGCTATGAACTGGTCTGCAATAGCCCCCAATGCGGAAGGATAATTAGGGATGAGCGGTTAATTCTGGATAATGATGGGACGTTTTATCATGAGCCGGAATGTTTTGGTATAGCAAATGCCTCAAAGGCACTTAACAAGCCGGGAGCAGTACTAAAAGCAAGATACTACAACATTGTTGATAGGCAATCACTAATTGATGCTATTGAAAGCGGTCATCCGAGCAATGGAAGAAATATAAGACTGAGCAGGTTAGAACAATTAGAGAAATCATAAAGGTCAAATCACAACTGTTAATTTGCTTATAACAGATGAAATTTAGTCCTAAGCTTCCTGCTCAAGGTTCTTCTCCAGCATAATATTTTCTAATTTCCTTAAGTCTCTCCTGCTTGCCAAATGTCCGGATAGTGAAGCAAGAGATGACAATGACTCAATCAATGCAAATCTCTCAATGCCAACTCCTCTTACTGAAGATTCTCCGGAAAGCCATGATGCTCCGAGAAATCCTGAAAAAGCAGCAAGGCAGTCCCTAAGAACAGTAGTCATTACGTAATCTTCGCGATTTCTAAAAAGATAGCCTTTTACTATTTGAACTATAGAAGCTCCAGCATAGATTGATGCTGCAGTGACGAATGCTCTTTGGCTTTCAGCAGCTAAACCAGCGCCAGCGGCAATTGCACTAATCCATCGTGAATAATCGGCTGTTTTGTTAACTAAACTATTATGCCTGAATTTCATATGGGACTCACTTTCATAACCACCGCTATCAATTTCACAAACACCTACCATAAAAAGGTTATAGCTATGGACTTTAAATATATTATTGTGATGGTGATTATGGCATTCTCGCACCAGTGAGTTGCCTTAGAACCAAGAATAATTAACTGATAACCTGGACATATTAATTGGTGTCAAGATGGTTGTTTATAGTGAGCATAAAGGCTATTGATAATAGTTATATTAAAAGTTAGTGCGGATTTCCGCTAATCACCTTGTGATAAATAAATTCTTTCACAACTTTTTTAAACCTGCTTATCAAAATATAATTCATGGCTAAAGAAGCAAAAAGCAGAAAGAAAATTTATTCTACAACATGGGCTGTTGTTGCGTTCATTGTTATCGTAATTGCTTTTGGGTTCTTTGTATTTAATGGTTCTGAAAAAGGACAGGGAAAAAATCCTCTGGAAAACAAGAAAATCATTGACATGAATGTTACCTGCACTAATATTAATGATGGGGCAAAAGTTTTGTCAGAGCTTTACGATATTCCTGCCGGCCCAATAATACTTTCGCAGTGCAGAAGTGCGTGCACTGATGCAGGAAACTTAACCCTCTACGACTATAAGTGCACCAGCGATGACAGATTCCTGTGCTACTGCAATCTTCCGGATTGATTTTTGTTTATTATTTTGTACAAATAATTCAGCAATTAATATATATCAGAAACATTCTACTAAATTAACGCTCTAATCGGGATTTTTTGATATTATACCACTTTTACAGATATTAACAAATGCATATACTAAATATAATCTGAATTATATTTTCCACCATCTTAATCTTTAAAAAGATAAAGATACTTCTCTCACAAAATGGGTGGACATAGAGTCTCAAAAACCAGAATTAATGGCTCAACAGCATACACCTTATTCTCAGGAGCTGACGAATCATTTGTTAAACTGGGTGTTGATGATAATAATGGGAGAGGAAGAAACGGCAGATGCACTCTGGAAATAGTGACTGCATTAATAACTTCTAATCCTGTTCCTGAAAGAAGATACGAGCGCAACATAAGGGAGAGTGAGCAGGAACTGTCATTTTTTGAAGAAAGATGGATGAATGGAAACGGCATCTACAGCGAAGAAGTTGTAAGATATGGCATCATTATAGGCGATAAAAAGCCATTGAAAACAGGCTATGGAAGCAATTTCAGAATTGCACTGCCTCATCTTCTAAGGGATTATTCCGGAGGCATAGGAAGGGATATATGGAAGATAGAAGTATACTTAGACGGAGAAGTTACTGACGGAAATGTTGAAGAGATGGGAAGGACTCTTGGGGGGTGGGAGGTCAGAGCATGGAATTTTGTAAAGGACGGCCACAAGCCGAAAACAGACCTTGCTGAAGACCGCCTCTACAGGGCACTGGAATTAGTCATTGGAGCGGATGCGATAGGAAGAATTCTCAACAGGAGAATTGCTCATGCCAAGAAAAATCCGGAAGCATTTGTCAGAACCCTTACAGACAGAAGATTAGGTAGTATTTGGATAGATGGAGTGGAAATAGAAAAATCTGCTTTGAATTTAAAATATTATAAAAGAAGAAGAGCAATGACGCACTTAGACCTTCTGGAAAGGTGCAGAGAAGCTGGAGAATTAAGTAAATCTTTTGAGATAACAGACTGATGAGCAGGACACTATACGTCGGCGGGGATGAGTCGAATCACGGAGGAAAAAAGAGAGAGCATTATGTAGCAATATACACTGCGGCGTTCTCTTATGAAGCAAATGACACGAGGCTTGTAGAGATACCGCCCGGAAGGACAAGCCAGCAGAAAAAATCAATCTCCGAATGGCTAATGGAAGGCAACGGAAATTTAAGGGATTTCAGGTTTGCATTAGTGCACTATGACTATGGAATTTCAAGAAGAAAGACTATAACGCTGATGGACATTCTGCCAAAAATAACAAGAAGATTCATAAAAGGAAAGAGAAGCCAAATAGAGAGAATAGTATTTCATGTTGATGGTGTATTAAACGATGAGCAAAGAGGCAGGCTTGCTAAGAGCGTTGAAGGCGCGGAAGTAGAAGTATATGAGCATCCAAAGGTCATACCTACATCAGGAGATGTAAAGCACCCAAGAATAGTAGAGGTTGCAGATGTGCTGAGCCACATTGCATTTAGAGAATTAAGCAGAGGCAGGGAATCTGCAGAGAAAATTGTTGACAGCACGAAGAGGGTAAAACTCTGCCCAAGATGGTTTAAGGGTGATTTAAGAAAGATAATGGCGGAAAATGAGGAAAAGATTGAACATTTCCTGGATTCCCTGGATTATACTCCATTAACGGATTTTTTCTGATACAGAAAAAATTATACTGATATAAAATCAGGTAAGCAGTGTGAATACAGACTAAATTTAGCTAACCTCATTATGCTTATGTCCATTATCCTATTATGGATAACTGCATAGGTTATAACGAGAGACCAAAATGTTTTACCATGTTTTTTGTTCTCTCGAATATGTCAAGATGCTGGAGCTTGCATCTTGAGCACACTCAGGAATTAGCATTCCTGATGTTTTTAAATCTTGATGCAGCAACAGACAAAATGGTCAAATATCTAAGTCTGTTGCTATAGGTTACAAGAAGGTGCAGTTAGACAGATAGGAACTGTAAAAAGCAGGTAACATAAGTAACACAGTTGTCTATAATGCTGTTATGTATAGTGAACTATAATTATCACAAAATAATAGGTTTTTTGTTTATTATTACTAAAATTATTTAAACCTCTTGTTATTTCTTAGAGTATGGCAAAATCCGGATGGTTTATTCTCGTAGTATTGATTATTGCTGCGGCAGTGATGGGCTATTACACATTTCAGAACTTCAGGGATAATTTAGGAAGCCCGGTAATCCTGACTAAATCGGCTAAGTCAGATTACAAGCCTTCTGTCAACCTTAATTTTAGCAGTTACTCTGGAAGGGAGGATATACAATTCTACAAGAACATGAGATTCAACCACAATGATATAACTTACAGAGTGAGCTCCAAGTGCAGTCTTGAGCAGTCAGAAAAATTTAATTCTGCTGTGGACTTTCTTGACAGGCTTATGAGAAACGTTGTAATATCCCAGGTTCCATGGACTTCAGATGCTGACAGAGATAGCAGCAAGGGGAGCAGCGCAGATATTGATATTCTTTGCGGAATGGAGTATCTCGAATCTGAAGATGTTTATGTTGCGGGGGAAGGAGGGCCAAAGTTTGTTCTTAACAGCACAATATTCACCGTTATCATAGGAGGGAAAGTTATTCTTTACAGGGATTCCTGCTCTTATAATGTTGAGCTTCACGAGCTGCTTCATGTTTTCGGCTTTTCCCACTCAGGCAACAGGCACAGCATAATGTACAATACAAGCTACTGTAACCAAGACATAACAGGAGACATAATTAACAAGCTTAATGAGCTTTATTCTTATGAAGCTCTTCCCGATTTATATTTTGCAGAAGTAAGCGCAGTCAAACACGGAATTTACCTGGACTTCAACGTGACAATAAAAAACCAGGGCATTATTGATTCCGGAAATGTAACATTAAGGATTTTGGGAGATGATGGAAGCGGAGATGAAAAAATACAGGACTTTGAGCTTGGAGGCATGGAATATGGGGGAGGAAGGACTCTTTCAGCGCAGAACATAAAGCTTAAAACAAGAAACACAAAGAGTGTAACTTTCGTGATTGATCCTGAAAACAGGATAAGAGAATACGGCGAAGAGAACAATAAGATAAACATGGAAGTGAGAGAGTGAGATATTTATATTAGCTAAAGCTGATATCTGTTAAGGAAATGATCAAGAACCAAGTCCTAAAAGTCGATGAATTACCAGAACAAAAAAAGCATGATTTAGAGATAGAGTTCGATGAAATGGAAAAGAAGCATAAAGCCATACTTGAAAAATTAGAGCAAGAAATAGAAAGAAGAAAGAAGTTCGACCCATACTTAGACCAATTAATCATTAATCAACAATTAATAAACGATTTTGGAAATAACAAACAATAACAGCTAATTTATTATCAGTTTTGCAGACAGCAAAACTGCAATCAGATAATCCTATGAATTTTATGGCGGATTTACTTTACAAAAGTAAGTAATAACTCAAAAGAGAAACCTTTAAAACTCTGAAATCTAACTAGTTAAATATCCCCGCATAGCTCAGCGGTAGAGCGCTCGGCTGTAGTAAACGCCTCGCGCTCCATTCATTTGGAGTGTTGAGTATGAGATGTTGAGAACTAGCACGGACAGACCAGCAAAAATCTGGTTATTGGATGAAGTGTGATTAGCCGGATGTTCATGTTCCATAAAGCATGAAGGCACGATGCTGTAACAGCTTTTGCAGAACCCGAGAGATCCCCGGTTCGAACCCGGGTGCGGGGATAAAACTCTTAGAAATACTTAATAATAACTAAGTTGATTATAATTCATGAATCTTGAAGAATTCAAAAAGAGGTTAAGCAAGTATTCTAAAGAAGATATAATTTTTACAGATCATTCCGAAATTCAAGCTATAATTAGGGAAGCAGACCCAGATATAGTAACAATTATTACAATTAATAGAGATTGGCAAAAGATTTTAAACAGAAGATAAAAATGGAAAATTTTAAGTTTAGTTATAATAAAGAAAATGATGATTTATTTGTTTATTTAGAAGGAGCTAGATCAAAAGGGGGGGTAGAACTTGGAAATTTTGTTTTTGATTTCGATAAAAATGAAAATTTAGTAGCTTTTCAGATATTTGGGGCATCAAAAGTTTTAAAGCAATTGCTGACAAAAATTGAAGAAATAAGCAAGATTAAGGAATTCAAAGCAGACGTAATTAATTTTAGGAATATGGCAACAATAAAAATCAATGTTGCAACTGATGAAGAAAGTGATAGTGCAAATATAATAATACCTCAAATAAGAGGGGAAAAAAGTCCAGCAATAAGCTACTAGACTAAAACCTTCTCAAACTCAATGATTTTTCTACATTAGGGTGCGGGGATACTTTTATAAATTGTAGAATAATGAAATATTTGAGGTGACAGCACCTCAGAAGCTTATTCTGAGAAAGAATATGGAAATATATTTTGATGCGAGAGAATTGTACAAGTGGCTTGACAAGGACATTATCGGCGGAGAGGTAGAGAAGCTCGTGAGGCAGATGAGAGACGACTCGCCGTGGAAAGCAGGAGAGAGTGCTAAAAGCAGGGATGTATTAGTTGGAAGAGGATTTGGGATTCCTCCGTCTCCGCTTCCTTTGCCTTTTAGTAGTATTGACAGCACGTTCTCAAGAGTGGCAGACAGGTATGCTGCTGCAGTAGATTTAAATTATAATGCTCAAAATCCATGTACTCCCGGGCAGATGTTGCAGGTTGTTTCTTTGCCTTTCAGCTTTGATAATTCTGAAATCACCGCATGCATTAGGAGTATTCCCAAAAATCTTAAGAAAAAATATGGGGACGCTTATTCCCAGATGGGGAAGGGAGTTGACGGGTATATTCTTCAGAACGGAGGAAAACCCACTGAGGGTAAGGAAACTCTAATTCCTATAATAGTTATTAGTGAGGAGAGAATGGGAGGATTTATCAGAATAAGAGCCGGAGGAAATGGAACTGAACCAAGAGTTATAACTTCCCCAGATGACTTTGAATGTGATATGAGGGGGTTGGAAAGAGTAGTAAATGATATTCTTAATATAGGGGTGGAAGCAGCCATGGAAAGAGAGATGATCAAATGCAATCCAAAAATAATGTTAAGGTTCGGCCCTCCTGTCTGACTTTTGACGCCTGTTTTTTGAGTATTTAATTAGTGCAAATTAGGGAAGAATTTTGAATAGAGCATTAATAATAGAATATATAAATATTATAAAATGAGCTATTGGAAATAAACTATTGTCAGATAAATGCATGCAACTTAAACTGCTTTGTCAAAAACTTGTCTTAGTTTTTGAGCATGCTCAGAATCTAAAGATTCTGACATATTAAGCATTATTAATTGGTTTAAGCTAACTTTTATGAATTATATTGGTCCGTTATTGCTATAATCTTCTTAACAATTATTAAATCATTTCTTAATTCCCATTGTTCTGAAATTATCTTCAAGCTTTACATAGTCTTCTACGCGATATAATGAATCCTCATCTAGGAGAGTTCCTATATAACTTAAAGCATAATCTCATAAGCACAGCCATCTCATTCATGAATCTGCAGTCTTCTTCTGGCATTTCATTAAGCCTCTTCCTAAGGCATGAGTGAATCATCAGCTCAATGCCATTTGCTTCCCGCCTGTCTATACCTATTTCAGTTTTTTTAGATGCCATGCTACAAAAACAGCCCGGATATTATCATAAGAAGCGCAATTACAAGGACGAACCATCCGAAATTAATTTTTTCTGCGAGTTTCATCATTCCGTGAATTGTTGCAAGACCGAAGACAAAGGAAGCTGTTAATCCAAGAATAGAAGCAAAGTTTATTGATGAAAATGCGCTGAAATTGAGAAGGATATTTCCTGCAAAGACTATTGGAAGGCTCATCAGAAAACTTATCCTTAGTGCTTCTTTCTTGTCAAAATTCCTCAGGAGAAGAAGAGAAGCTGTTATGCCCGATCTTGAAATTCCCGGCAGGGCTGACAGTCCCTGTCCTATTCCCAGCAGCAGAGAATCAATCCTGCTTAGCTTTGATGAATCCTTGCATCCTATACTTCTCGCCCTTAATTGTATTGAGGCTGTTCCCAGCAGTAAAAAACCTACAAAGAGAGTTATTGCCTTTCCCGTAACTGCAATTTTTTCTTCTGCGCCTGAAATAAATGTTAAAATGACATATCCTATAATGCCGCTTATTATTGCTGAAGCAATGATGAAGCTGAGAAGTTTCCTTGAGCTGTCCTCTGACTTTTTGTAGCTAAAAATAGTCCTGATTAACTGTGAAACATCCTTCCTGAAATAAAGAAGAGCAGCAAAGAAGGTGCCTAAATGGAGAAAGAGTGCTGTTTTTATTAAATCTGCCAGAGAGCTTGCATCGGGGAAAAAATTTGTCTTTACAAGGACTATCATTCCTTCAGAGCTAAGGGGAAGCCATTCAGTTATTCCCTGAATTATGCCTAGAATAATGTGCTGGAGAATGTCCGGATTCATTCAGAAAGCAGAATAAATATATTAATAAACATTTACTGGTTATATGGTAGTTAGTGTCACTACTAATAAAATATAACAAAAGAAAGATTTAAAAAGGGAATAAGACTATATTTTACTATGAACAAAAAAGACGCGAAAGCGTTAACTTTTATACAGGGAATAGCAGCACGACATAATAAAAGGGCTAGACTAAAAGCTCTGGAATATAAGGTTCTGGCAGAGCAATCCCTTGCTTCTCGGGAAACTGCCGGAGATGGCCATTTCTACTTAGCATGCGCATTTCTTCAGGAACATAAATTTGGTAATGCAGAACAGGAATTAGCAGAAGCTTTTGAAAGCCCAAGAAGAAGAATAAGGAATTACGATATTTATGATTTTCTCAGAGAGGTATATCAAGAAAAAGGTGACTATGAAAAAAAGGCAGAGGCAATAACAAAGATGATTGAAACTGGTGCAAGAGAAGGATTATATTGTACGGGCAGAGAAAATCTAGGAGCAGACACAGAAATTTTAGTCGACGCATTGGTAATGGCCGGAAAAGAAGACGTGGCAAGGCAGGTTTTCTCAGAGTACCGCGACCTTATTGATGCAGAAACAGCCAAGAGGATTGCTGAAGAATTGGAAGTTAAAGACTTAGATTAAGTCATCATGCAGTATGCGACCAGGTAGTTAGATTTATATATTCTGCACCGTATACATCATGAAAGGTGATTAATTGATAATTCGCTGTTAATAACATTCATGGCAGACCCTATCTTGCTCAAGGAATTAATTCTTCCCGCAGTCCTCGGAGGAGTCGGAGGATTAACCCGCGGAATTGTTGGACTGCTTAAGGCACTTTCTCTGAGAAGAAGAATAATATGGGCTTACTACCTGATTACTGTCATTGTTGCGGCCGTCATCGGGGTTTTCATAGGAATTGTCTTCAATTATGATTACCGCCTAAGTTTGCTTGCAGGATATGCCGGAACGGATATACTTGAGGGAATCTACAAGAGCTTCCAGGTGCAGAAGGTGTATGTTGGAGCAAAGAAGAAATAGAAAAGACAAAAATAATAAAATTAGCTGTAAATAAAGCAATAAATATTCAATTAATGCAAAACAATTTAATATCGCGCAGTTCAATAAGATTGACTAACTAGCTGGTGGGTTTAATGTTAATTAATAATACAAACACGATAAGGTCAGTAATTATTATAGCTCAATAAAAATAAATTGATATGTAAAAAATGAGGTTGTAAAGCTGATTAAGCTTGAGGTTATGAT